>DATIGH010000095.1:0-26765 GCA_035454845.1 Nitrospira sp. | reverse complement strand
GTTCTATGGATTGCCGGGACTGCGAATCGGGTACAGCCTTTCATCCTCGTCGGTCGCGGCGTTGCTGAAGCGGTTTCTCCCGCCTTGGTCAGTCAGCGCGGTGGCTCAGCGGGCCGCGGAGGCGGCGATCATGGACGAACGCCATGCCCGGCGTTCACTGCGCTACATCGGAAAAGAGCGGGCGCGCCTGGCTCTCCGGCTCTCGTCGCTCGAAGGCGTGACGGTGGTTCCATCGTCTGCCAACTTCCTCTTGATCGAGCTGCCTGCCCCATTGCGCGCACGTGCGATCACGGCGGATCTTCGCCGGCAGGCCATGCTGGTCCGCGACTGTTCTTCGGTAGAAGGCTGCACCTCCCGCATGATCCGCATTGCGGTGAGAGCGAGCGGGGACAACGATCGTCTGATTGGCGCACTGACCAGGTTGCTACGTCGATAACATGAGTGCAGTAAAGCCGAGGAGGGGTCGCATCGTCTATCGAATCGCTCACGGGACCTTGATCATCGATTTGAAGCGCCTCCATCGAATCATTTCGTCCGCTCCTCGAGGAGGAGGCATCGTTCGAGCACGGTCCATTCTCAATCATCAAGTGCCGGCCAATCCATCGACGTTCGAGCGTTCCGTCCAAAGAACGTGGGACGATCCGGCCCGGTACCTGGGCCGCTTAGCTGTCCGGATGAAGTGCCACATGCCTTGTGTTGGCTTGATGACCGCCGTTCCCATCAGGCAGGTGGTTGTTGATCGTGAGCAATGGGGGCCCCTCTGGGTCGAGTGCTTTTGTACTGTCGGCGTGACGAATGCCGTGCGCGCAGGAGAGTCCCCTCTGTCCACGAACCCTATGGACGGACGCCAGAAGGCGGGGACGATCAATATCATTCTGGTCACGAATGCGACGTTGACCATGACGGCCCTGGTCGGAGCGGTGCAGGTCGCCACCGAGAGCAAGACCGGCACACTGATCAAGAATCGGGTCCCGAGCAGGTCCCGGAAGACATCGCTGGCCACGGGCACCGGCACGGATGCGGTGGTCGTCGCGAGCAGCCTCGAAGGTGTGCACAAGGTGCCCTACAGTGGCACGCATACCGAAATGGGGACATTGATTGGACGAGTCGTCACCCGTTGCGTGCAGAAAGGGCTCGCACGCGCTGTCCGGTGATCTGAAGTCCACTTGCGTCAGGCCTCTTACCGCCTCACCTCTCCGTTGACTGAACTTTCTGACCGACCCCCATCATTCGCCACTCACTGTTTGCCCGTGTGATCAGGACTATCCATCCGCCACGCGGTCATCGATGTTGACAATCGAGGCAAAGGGTTTCCTCTGTCTACCGCGACACTGTTCATCGATCTCTGCCGCGCTTCAATACAATAGATCGTGCGACAACTTCAGTGGCCAATTTTTGTCGAAACGGCATCATTTTGTCGCAACCTGAACAATCATGTGACGAACGCGGAAAAACGCTGTGCCTGTGTAGAGTACGTAAATCTCTGAAAGGCCAGGCATTTTGTGTTCGCTGCACACGTCGCTGTCTTTCAACCGCACATAAGCACAACCTTTGCAAAGTGCGCCGCAGGCTTCGAAACGTCGCCGTGCGTCATGAGCCGCATGCGTCGACGTCCTCGACTGCAAGAAAACAGTTATTGCTAGGTGACAGGTGTGAAGAATGAGAAAAGGAACCAAGCATCCGATCAAGTGACATCACGAAGGAGGATGGGTATGAACGCGACATGGTGCAATTGGCGAATGGCGGGCAGGATTGCGGCGGTGGCTCTGCTGTGTCACGCGAGCCCGGTGTTCGCGTCCAACGAAGGCGAAGTGGCGGAGCACTTGATCGATCTGGTGAAGATCGGCCGTGGCGTCTTGTCGGAGCAGATGGGTAACATCAATGATGCGTCGAAGGCCAATAAAGGTTTTTCCGGCGATTACATCGCCGCTCAGGTCATCGAGCGCTTTAAGAAGAAGACGAAGATCGATCTGAGAATTCCCAATGCCGTGCCTCAAGCCCCCCTCTACCTGGCATTGATCCAAGCCGAAAAAGAAGTCGTGGATGAAGCTCAGCCGGTGATCAACCGGCCCGGCATCGGATTCAAAGGGTTCATCCCCGCCGTGTTTGCCCGAAAGACCGGAGAAAATTTCTACAAGAAGACCGGCGTGAAGCTGAAGTTGACCGGGGTTGATTATCGCAATCCCGCCAATCGGCCGGACGATTTTGAAGCGGAGGTGCTTCGGATGTTTAGTGATCCGCGCCATCCCAAGGGCCAGACCTACGTGCGCAACACCGTGCTCGACGGGCGACCGGTGCTGCGCATGATGGACCCGGAGTATGCATCAGCGTCGTGCTTGGGATGCCACGGCGCCCCTAAGGGCGGCAAGGACATCACGGGCGGTCACAAAGAAGGGTGGAAAGAGGGGGACTTGGCCGGCGCCATCAGCGTCGTGCTGCCCCTCAAGTAGTCGCGTCGTCAGGGTATCGGACGTCATTCATAACCAAGCACAAGGAGAGAACCGATGAGTAAGATTCTTGTCGTGGACGATTCCTACGCCGAGTTACAAGTGATTGAAGGTGTCTTGAAAGGGGCCAATCACACGGTGGTCTCTTTCCCGAATACGGAGAAGCTCGAGGACAAAGTCATTGGAGAGAAGCCCGATTTGATCGTGATGGACGTCGTCATGCCCGGCCGCAACGGCTTTCAGGCGTGTCGAGACCTCAAGAACGACGATCGGACGAAGAATATCCCCATCATCCTCTGCACTTCCAAAGGCAACGAAAGCGACAAATTTTGGGGCCAGCAACAGGGCGCCAACGCCCATGTCGTGAAGCCGTTCAAGGGCGATGAACTGCTGGCAGCGGTGAAACGGGTGTTGGGATAACCGTCATGGCTGCTGCGCAGGGCGCGACCTCCATCGCAACCCAGAACGCTGACGCCCTGTCTCCCGGTCTGGGAGGCGCGGCTCCGACCGCGGGCGCGGTGACCATGAGGGCTGCGATCGTGTCCTTGGGAGGCGAACTGTTCACGATCGATCTGCAGAACGTACGGGAAGTATTCGTCGTGGAGTCGATCACGCCGGTCCCCGGCATGCCGTCCGGACTGGTCGGCGTGACGAACCTGCGCGGATCGGTCGTACCTTTGCTCGACTTGCGGCAGATGATCGGCCTTCCCGCTCAGGACGCCCTCAAATATGCCGTCGTCATCAAGCACGGCAACTGGCAAGTCGGGGTCTTGGTGGATACCGTGCCCGAGATTCGCACCTTGTCGAAGGATCAGTTTTTACCGGCGCCGGTCGGTACGGGGGATGGCAATCCTTTCGTATCGACCGTCGTGAATCTGGAAGACCGACTGCGTGGCGTATTGGAGACGTCCGTCGTTCTTTCTCATTTTGAAGGCACAGGCTGAAAGGAAGACCGTCCAGACAGGGTGTGACGCTCATGGCTCGATCGTCTAGCGAGCGAGAAGGAGGAGGTTCCAATGTTGAGGCTCAATATGTTCCAGTGGTTTGAGAACTTAAAGACACAGGCCAAACTGCTGACGGTGTTCGGCTTGGTCGGTTTGATCATCGCCGCGATGGCTGGTGTGGGCATCGTGACCAACAGCCGGTTGTCCACACAAGCGGAAACAGTGTACGCGGAATATACGGTTCCGTTGACGGAGTTCAACCAGCTGCTCTTCAACGTGAATCGCTACCACGAATCCCTCGTGGATGTCGCAAGAACAACGCGCGCCTCCGACTTCGAGATTGAGGCGAAAGACATCGCGCCCTTCCGTGGGGAAGTCGACCGTCTCATCGCCAGCTACGAACGGACGACGATGCGCACGTCGAGCACGGGCCGGGACGAGGCGAAGGACCTGGCTGAATTGAAGACGGCGATCAACGAGTTCTTCAATCAAGGTGACGCCGCGATCGGCACCATCAAAGAGAGTTACGAAAACAAGTCGTTGTCGTCGGCCCAGGCGCTGGCCATGCGGGAGTTGGGTGCCCTTGCCATCACGGTGAGCTTGAGCCCGGCCTATGAAAAGGTCACGCAGCGCCACGCCGAACAGATCAAGACCATGTCGGAAATCGCTAAAGACCTCTCGGACGAAGCGAAGTCGATGGCCTCGAACGCCACCTTGATTTTGGTCGTCGGCGGTATCGCCGCCGTACTGTTGGGGTTGGCCCTCGGATACTGGGTGGCACACAAGCTGTCCCTGGGTATCGGACAGGTCGCCAACGTGGCCCAATTGGCCGCAAGCGGTAACTATCAGGCCCGTGCCAAGATCACGTCGAAAGACGAGCTGGGCCAAATGGCGAGTTCGTTCAACGCCATGTTGGACCGGATTACGGCCCTCGTGACGTCGGAATCCGAACGTGACGAGATGCAGAAACGGTTGATGAACTTCCTCGTGCTCGTGTCGGACGTCGGGAAGGGCGACCTGACGAAGCGCGGCGAAGTGACGGCAGATATGTTCGGGAACCTGGCGGACGGTTTCAACCTCATGATCGCCCGGTTCGGACAATTGCTCAAGCAGGTCCGCGAGGCGGCCGAACGCGTCAATAAGTCGGCCGGGACGTTGCGTGACAGCGCCGGTCAGATGGCGGGAACCGCCAAGCACCAGGCGGACGAATCGGTCAAGACCTTGAATGCCGTCGAACAGTTAGCTGCTCAAATGCGCCAGGTCGCGGACACCGCCGGCGCGTCGTCAGAGTCCGCCAAGCAAGTGTTGCAAGCGACGGAACGCGGTCGTGTCGCGGTGCAGGAAACGGTGCAAGACATGCAGAGCATCCGTTCTGCAGTGCAGCGCATGTCCAAGCAGGTCAAGGGTCTGGGCGACCGGTCCCTGGAAATTTCGCAAATCGTGTCGACGATTCGAGACATCGCGAATCAAACCAACCTGCTGGCGCTCAACGCCGCCATCGAGGCAGCCGGCGCCGGCGAGGCCGGTGCACGATTCGCGGTCGTCGCCGATCAGGTGCGAAAACTGGCCGAAAGCTCCACGCAAGCGACCAGAGAAATTGCGGATCTCGTGAAAGTGATTCAAAGCGAAACCCAGGACGCGGTGGTCGCCATGGAGCAAGAAACTCAGGCGGTGGAAGCGGGTTCGGCTTCCGCGCTGCGTACCGGTGAGGTGTTCAACGAGATTTCGGGCATTGCGCAACGCTCCGCTGAATTGGCACAAACCATCGCCAGCTCCGCGGCGACGCAAACGGCCTCCACCGACCAGGTGGGTCGCTCGATTAAGGACTTCACGGGCGGTGCCGTCGCGACGCAAAAGGCTACCGATGCCGCGCGGTTGACCGTCGAAGACATGGCCAAGCTGGCCGATGGTCTGACGGCGTCTGTCGCGCAGTTCAAGCTGGCCTAGAGGACTGGCACCACCGGATCCGGTGGTGCCTGTCCCGGTTCAAAAAGGGGACAGATACCACGCGCAGACGCGATGAAGGGTGTCAGTCCCCATACGCCGGGGCAGAAAGGATAGGATGAGCTCCGAACTGGACCGTCAGGGCCTCCTCGATATTTTCATCATGGAAGCAGCGGAAGCGCTGGCCGCCCTCTCCACTGCCGTCAATCCTCCGGGCGATGCATTGCCCAGTCCCCAGGATCTGCAAAACCAGTACGTGTGGGCGCATAAAGTCCGGGGCGCGGCGGGAATCTATGGCTTTGACGGTCTGGCACTCTTGGGAGAACTGCTCGAAACCACCTTGGAGCAGTCCACCGCCATTGATCCGGCGCTCTGGCTGAAAACCGTTGGTGCCTTGCGCGGGATGGTGGAAGCCTTCCAATCCCAGCTCGACGTCGTCAAACAGGGCGGCATTGAAGATCTCGCGGTCAGTGCCCACTGGAAGAAGGAAGTGGCCACGTTGTTACCCGCCTCCGCATCCTCGACGGGCGGGACGGAGGAATTGCCCTCGGAGTATCTGGTTCCCGCCATCGATGCCGAAGTGTTGTCCTACTTCGCACCCGAAGCCGACGAGTATTTGCAGACCCTCGAGGTCCTGACCAATCGCTTGAAAGAAGATCCTGACGACGCCGAAACGATCCAGTCACTCTATCGCACCGCTCACACGCTCAAAGGTTCCGCGCATACCATCGGGTTCAAAGTGATCGGCGACATCGCGCACCCGGTAGAAGCCTGCATGATCGCCGTGCGCGAGGGGAAAATTTCCGTCTCGACGGCGCTGCTCTCGACGATCGGGGAGGCCGTCGGCGTCATCAGACTCCTCATGAAACGGGACGACGGCAAGCTCGAGCAATTGCGCCACGACTTACCAGGCCTTACACAGACGCTGCAGCAGATTCAACAAGGGCAGCCGGCCGGCGTTCCAGCCGTACCGGCGGCAGCTCTGGCTCCTGAGCCGCAGGCCCCCCAGGTCGCCACCGCCGTCCTCGATCCGCCGGCCGACTCCGCGTCCAGCACAACCGATGCCGCCGCGCCGTCCCTGACGGATGACTACCTCATGCCCCAGCTGGATCCGGAAGTGTTGTCGTATTTCGCGCCGGAGGCCCAAGAGTATCTGGAGAGCCTGGAAGCGCAGCTTCTGCGGCTCGAGAAAGAACCGCAGAATGCGGATTTGATCAACCAACTGTTTCGCACGGCGCATACCCTCAAGGGCTCCGCCTACACCGTCGGGTTCCAGTCGATCGGCGACTTGACCCACTATATCGAAGATTTCATGGGCGCCGTCCGTGAAGGCAAGGTCAAGGTGCAGCCGGGCCACACCGACGTCCTGCTCCGGTCAGTGGACGTCGTGCGTCTGCTCATGCGCCGCGATCCGACCTTGACGGCGACCGTTCGGCAGCGGTTTGCAGCGGCGATGCAAGGGCTCAAGCAGTTGGAGCAGAAGACGACCACTGTGGAAACGGTCGCCAAGGCGGCGCCGGTGCAGCAGGTTCCCGAACCCACCGTCGTCGAGGAGAAAAACCAGCCGGAGGCCGAGCAGGCCAAGGCCAAAGATACTGGCACCACCGAGGAGCGGGAAGTCATTCGCGTCAGCCGTGACCGACTTGAGCGTCTGCTGAATCTCGTCGGCGAGTTGGTCATCGGCCGTGGACGGCTCGAGCAGCGCCTCCGGATGCTGGAGCAGTTATCGCAGCAAGTGCTGGCCTGCCGTGTCCGTTTGATTGATTCGGTGCGGTCGTTCGAAGAAAAACACACGTTCACGCTGCCGACCTCCACCGGCACTTCAGTGGATCAAGATAAAGGTGCATCCAGCACGGCCATGCTCCAAGGGTTGAGCGATTTCGGCAGCCTCGAATTCGACAAATACGACGATTTCAACATTCTGGCCCGGCGCATCAGCGAGGTCACCGCCGACATCTCCGAATCGATGACGCAGTTGAGCACCTCGATCCGTCGGTCGCACGAAGATATGAGCCACCTGCAGCAATTGACCCTCGGCATGCGGGATGAAATCGCCCGCGCTCGAATGGTACCCATCGGAACGCCGTTCACACGCTTCCGCCGCGCGACCCGTGAAATGGCCAGAGCTACGGGCAAGGAAGTCACCCTCGTCACATCGGGTGAACACACCGAAGTGGATACCGGCGTGGTCGAGCGGCTGGTGGATCCGTTGGTGCACTTGGTGCGGAACGCCGTCTATCACGGTATCGAACCGGCGGCTCTGCGCGTGTCCAAAGGCAAGCCGGCAGCTGGGACGATCTACCTGCACGCCTCCCATCGCGGCAACGCGGTCCTGATCGAAGTGGAAGACGACGGCGCCGGGCTCGACATCGAGAAAATACGAGCCAAGGCCGTGGAGCGAGGACTCGTCCGCTCGGACGTGGCCAAAAACCTGCCGGACGCCGAGGCGATCAAGTTCATCTTCCTGCCGGGATTCTCGACGGCCGAACAGGTCGGCGATCAGGCCGGCCGCGGCGTCGGGATGGACGTGGTCAAGCGGGTCATCGAGAGCATGAATGGCCACATCGATGTGGAATCCGTGCGCGGGGTGGGTACCAAGTTTACGCTGCATCTTCCGCTCACACTCCTCATCGCGACAGCGCTGATGGTGCGGTCTGGAGAAGAGCGTTATGGCATTCCTCTGCCGAGCGTGCGCGAGGTCACCATGCTGACGTCGGGATCGCTGCAGCAGATGGCCGAGCGCTCGATGCTGCACATCGGCGATGAGGCCATTGAAGTGCAACCCTTGCAGCAATTGATGTATCGCAACGGTTCGGCGCGGGTGGAAGTGGGCAACCCGGTTGTGATTGTCCGAACGGGCACGGGACCCATCGGGCTTGCCGTCGATGAGCTGCTCGGCCGTCAGGAAATCGTTATCAAGCCCATCGGAGCGCTCAAGTCATTGGAGCGGTCGAGCTTCGGCGGCGCGACCATAGACCCTGAAGGCCGCGTCGTACTCGTGCTCGATCCGGCCCGACTGCTGTCCAGCGGCGAAAAGGCGGTGGCCGCTCTGGACGCGTCAACCGAGACAGCAATCGGTGTCTCGACCGAGACGCCGTTCGAGGAAGCGCCGGTCCAGCCGGCGGTGGAGCAAAAGATTCTGCTGATCGATGACTCCCTGAGCATCAGAAAGTTCGTCGGCCGCATGTTGGAGACGGCGGGTTATGAAGTCGATACCGCCGTGGACGGAGAAGAAGGGCTGCGAAAGGCGTCCGCGAGGAACTATCGACTGATCCTGACAGACCTCGAAATGCCGAAATTGAACGGGTATGAAGTCATCCAGGCGTTGCGCAGCAGGTCGCAGACTCAACAGACGCCGATCATTGTCATGACGACACGCGCGGGCGACAAACACCGCCAGATGGCGTTAAATATCGGCGCTAGCTCGTACATCGCCAAGCCCGTGGAAGAACGGGCGCTGATTCAAGAACTCGAGCGGTGGATCGGACAGGAGTCCCCCGCGCGGAAGGCGTAGCCGTCCGTCAGAGAGGGCGTCGATCCTCCGGAAAGCCCGCTGAGATTCGAATGAGTTTGAGGGGCCATCATAAGGTGACAACTGCCGCTGTGCAGACGGCCAGGTTGCTGGTCATCCGCTTCGGCACGTTGTGGTGTGCCGTGCCGTCTCAAGGCATCCGAGGTGTCCTGACTCAGCAGGCGGCCGGGAGGCGAGCCCAGGTCACCTTCGTCGGCGTGACCTATCAGGATGTGGATTTGGCCGGTCGGCTTCACGCCACGCTCGATCTGTCTAATCCCGAGGTCCGGGTCGTCCTTTATTCGAACGGCCAAACGCATGGTGCCGTCCGCGTCGAGGAAGTGGTCGGCATGATTGAAGTGGAACGCGCAGAATGCCGTCCACTGCCGTCGCACTTTCAGGAGGAAGAACGGACCTGGATTTCCGGGACGACCATTTACCGGGACCAGCTCGTCCTGATTCTCAGCCCCGAATGGGTTTTAGGGGAACTCGGCGAAGTCGTTACGAGCGGGGTCAGCCCGCAGGCCTTGTCAATCTCGTAGGTGCCACATGTTACGAGCGGCCCGACAGCAGGGACAGGTCGTCAGTGCGAAGCGTTCGTGGAACGTTGTCGTGTTTTCTGTGGGAGGCAAAAAGCTGGCAGCGCGTACCGAGGACGTCGGCGGCGTGGCCCCCTGGATTGATCCGGTGCCGGTGCCAAGTCGCACCCCGTTTGTCGGAGCCATGCTCAAGCGGGAACAAGAGGTCATGCCGGTCTATGACTTGGGGACGCGGCTCAGCCGGGAACCCGAAGGGGATCCGCTGTTGTGTTTAGTGGCGCGTCATGTCGACGGTCCCATGGCGATCTGTATCGATGGAATCATTCCTTCTTTACACAGCGTGGATGCCACGCAGATCGTTCCCAGTAAGCGCCTGGACCTGGAAACGCTCGGCAGCTTTACTGATGAAGGACAGGAAATCGACATTGTCGCGCTCCAACGACTGGGGCGTCACCGCCCGGACCACGTGCGGTCATAAGGTGTACATCGAAAGGAATATGACATGCCGAAGATCCTGGTCGCAGACGATAGCATTGCCGTTCGCAAGGTTGCCGAACGGCTGCTGACGGAGGCCGGGTTAGGCGTGACATTGGCGGCCAACGGCGAAGAGGCGCTGGCACTGTTGGCCAAAGAGGTTCCGGACCTGATCGTGTCCGACGTGATCATGCCGGACAAAAGCGGATACGAGGTCTGCGCGTTCGTGCGGGGGCAGACAGCGCTGGCGAATACGCCCGTCCTGCTGATCTCCGGCATTGTAAACGACGAGGTCACGAAGCAGGCTGAATCCTGTCATGCCGACGGTGTCTTGAAAAAGCCGTTTCAAGGCACCTCCCTCAAAGATCGAGTGCTCGAGCTCCTGGGCAAAAAGCAAGCTCCGCCTGCCGCTCCCCCCAAACCGGCAGTGCAGGCCGCGCCGCCGCCGGTCGCTTCGTCGAGCGCTCCCGCAGCCAATGAGCAGACGGAACTCTATCGACAGACGCTCGAGAAACTCAAACAGGCCGAAGCGGATCTTGAGAAAGAGCGCCGGCAAATGGCGCAGTTGACTCAGCGCATTGCCCAACTCGACGCACAGGGTGGGCGGATCAAGGAGCTGGAGACCCAGGCAAGCCGGATCAAGGAGTTGGAGGCGCAGGCGGCACGGGTCAAGGAGTTGGAAAGCCAGGCCGGGCGGATGAAAGAACTGGAATCCCTGCTGGTTCTCGAGCGCGAGCACGCCGCGCAAGGCAAAAAAGCGGCCGCCGAACTGGCTGCGGCGACACAACGCCTCAAAGAGATGGAGACCTTCCTGAAGAACGAGCGGGACCAGGCGGCGCAAGTCAAGAAAGTCGCTGCTGAGTTGCAAGGTCAGGCTGCTCGTGCGCAGGAACTGGAGGGCGTGCTTCAAAAAGAGCGGGCGCTGGCGGCACAGCAAACGCAGCGCATTAACGAGTTGCAGAAATCCATCGGACGTGTCCAGGAGCTCGAAGCTGCTTTGAATGCCGAACGCCAAGCGGCGACGCAGCTCGTCCAACAGATGACGGCGATGGAGAAGGCGGTGGCTCGCTCGCAGGAACTAGCGCAACAGTATTCCCGCGAACAACAGCGGGTGGAAGAGCTCACCCGTCGATTGGCCGACACCGAGAACGGCAGCGGCAAAGCCAAGGAAATCCAACAGTTGTTGGAAGCCGAGCGGGAACGCAACGCAGTCTTGGCACGCCGGGTGTCTGAAACGGAAACGGCTGCGCAGCAGGCCACCCAACGATTCGAGGAAATGGCAAAGAAGTTGGGCGAGATTGCTGGTTTGGCATCCAAGCTCGGAGGCGGTTCCAAGCGCGCCTGAGGCTTCCGTGCTCCTGCTCACGCGGACATCGATGTCATGCGCCGGTGATTCCTCCTCGTCCACCTGCAGGCGATTGGCAGCTCCGTGCAACGGTGTGTTGGCGAGTCCTGCCGCGGTGAGGGAGTGAATGCATGTCGGGCGACACGTCAGATGAATTCCAAAAAGAGCTCGTTGATCTCTTCGTTCAGGAAGCGCACGAGTGGTTACAGAACATCCATGTGGCGCTGGACGAATTGCAGCAAGGGCCTCCACCGGAACGCCATGCCGCGTTGATCGCGACGCTCACGGCTGGGGTGACGAACCTCGGCGGCTCTGCTGCGACCATCAATCTTCCCGACGTCGAACAGGCCAGTTTCGCCTCGCTGCCCTTTATCGAAGCTATTAAAGATCCATCGAAATCATTTTCCGTGCAGGATTTTCTCTCCCTGTGTAAACAACTCGGACAGATTCACATCGCCTTGACGAATGCGACGGGCGTGTCCTTTGAATCGGAAGCTGACACGGAAGCCGTGGAAGCCGCTCCGACCGTATCTCCTGCCGAATTCCTGGACACTCTGCGCGCGCTTCTATCCAAGCAACAGGCTCCGGCGAGTCCCTTGGAACGAAACCTGATCAGGACCTTGATCGATCAGATGGAAGGGCAGGTGCAGGCCGGCGTGCAACACGTCGGCGTCGATGTCATCCAAGGCTACCTGGACCGCATGGCCGACTCCGAAGAAGCCTTTGTCCAGGTGGTCGATGCCCAGTTGCCGGGCTTGACGGCTAAACTGACCGCCTTGACCGAAGACACCGCACTGTCCAACGACGCCTTGGAAGCGTTTCTCCAAGAGGTGGAGCAGTTACGCGCAGAAGCGCAGCAGGTGAATGTCGCGCCGGCCATGACGTTTTTCGGCGGCTTGCAAAGTCTTTTGTCAGTACTCGCGCAGCACCGCCTGAGACTCGCCGGCGCCCGAGTGCAGGCTGTCGTGGGCCGGCTCACTGCAATCCGCGAATTGATCCACCAGTGGGTGGAACACGGCAGAGCTGAGCGAAGGGCCATTGGACAAGCGCTGCCTGCGCGCTGAGCGGGCTCGAGCGGCTCCGCCTTGACATGCCTTCCGGCTGATTGCATGCTGACGCGAGCGAGAATCATCCGAGAGAGTTTGACAGACCGACATGGAAGAACGACGAGCCACAGACGTCTATCGGAGGGCGGAACAGGAGCTGACCTCGTTCGCCTCGGCGATCCAGCGCCAGGACACTCTGGAGATGGCCGAGTTGTCGGCGGTGGCCAAGGAGATCGCCGATTCGATCGGCCGTAACGATCAACTCGTCGTGGAGGCTCTGGCGGGGCCCGCTGGGTCTGTCTTGATCACGAATTTGGTGAACGTCAGCATTTTGGCGACGAAGGTCGGTTCGGGGTTGGGCTATTACGGACAGGAACTCCAGCGGCTCACATTGGCCGGCCTCATGCATGACATCGGATTGTTTGCCGTGCCTCAATCCGTGGTCACGAAGTCCGGTCGACTGACGCATGAGGAGCGGACGCTGATCGAGCAACATCCGGAGCTTGGTTATCAATTAGTCCGCACGCTCGGTTCCGAGTGGGAATGGCTGGCGCAGGTCGTCCGTCAGGCCCACGAACGCTGGAACGGACGCGGCTATCCGAACCGGCTGAAGGGCCGCGACATTCACGAGATGGCTCAGATCATCGGCGCGGTGGATATCTTCGACGCTCTGGTCACCCCCCGTCCGTATCGACGTCGGTTTTTCCCTCATGAAGCCGTTCGAGAGTTGCTCGTCGTCGAACGATCGGCATTTCCTCGCGAGATTATGAAAGCATTAGTTGAACAATTATCAGCTTACCCATTGGGAACCTTAGTGAGGTTGACCACCGGAGAAGTCGGATCCGTCGTCGGCACCAACGTGCAGTTTCCGCTGCGTCCCATTGTGGCGGTCGAGGCCGACAGTGTCCAAGGAAACGGACACGAGAAGCGGGAAATCGACCTGAGCCTGTCGCCGCTCGTCTCCATTATAGAGACGCTCGAGTCTCCGGACGTCGCCCGCGTTTCGTTTGCTTCGGGACTCGCCCAGGAACGGCGCTCGAAGCAGGGGCCGACCGTCTCGGATCAATTTGCGTCGTTGCTCGAAAGTCTGGACGCGCTGGCGAGCGCCATTCAGGGCGTAGTCGAATCCCGCACCGCCCCCCTGTCCTCCGAGGCGGATGATCGGCGGTCCGACGCCATCGGCTCAGGCCGATCGGCCGTACAAGAGCCCGTCGATACCACGTTCGAGAAAGAGGTGGTCGGCCTGTTCGCCTTGGAGGCGCGCGAGTGGCTCGCCCAGATCCATTCCGCCTTAAAGAGGCTCAGTGAAGGACCCAACGGAGCTGCGAAGCCAAAGCTCTACGGAATCATGCTGCAGGGCTTGACCAATCTCGCACGATCCGCGGCTACCGTGCATCTGACCTCGATTGAAGAGATGGCGTTAAAGCTTCTGCCGACCCTCCACGATGTCGGACGCCAGGACCCGCGTGCGATGGCCGCGGCCTTGGCCACGCTCCAGGCGGGACTCCAGCGAATCAGTGTTGCGGTGCGTCAGGCCGAGGGAATATCCCCAGCGGAGGAGCGTTCGGAATCTTTCGAAGTGCCGACACCTCCGGCGCCGAAGGCGGAGCCCCCCGTAACCTCGATGCGCATGACGTCGGGCACCTCCTTGTTGACGGCATTGCGCGACCTGCAACATGTTCGATCACGGTCCGTGCAACCGGCCAGAGACGTGCTCGATGCCGTCGTTTTTCGGGCCGAGCAACAAGGCGCGGACATCACGGTAGACGGTATTCGGCGGATCCTGGACGAACTCGACCGCACGGACGAGCAGTTTGTGGACGAGGTCGCCCGGCGGATTCCAGCCGTGAGCCGGCAGCTCGCGGACCTGCGGAAACAGGGGACGACGGATTTTGTCACGGTCGCGCAATTGGCTCCGGTCATCGAACAGGTGGAAGCACTCCATCACGCTTCCGAAGCCGTGCAGGCTGGGATGATCACGATGTTTCTTCAGGGGCTTCGAGCGTTTTTGATGGTGGCTGCCTATCGGAAGACGACGAGCCTGGCTCAACGCTTGACGGCGGTCGAAAGCAGAATTCAGGCGCTCCTCCCCATGGCGGAGCAGTGGGTGAGCATTGGACGTGTCGAACGGGCGGCGATCGCCGACATCCTGCCGGTCGGCTGAATCAGAGCTCTATCGTTCTTGGGCGTCTTTCTTTCGCTTGCGTCGCTTTCTCGGCCTTTGAGGCGCTCCCTCCTCCTAATCTTGATCTCATTTTTGAGCACACACGCGCAGGGGCGAGATGACATTGCGTCGCCGACTCTGCGCATGGCTTTCGAGCGTGGAATGTCTCGGACGGGGAACAATGCTATGATGCCGCCGCACGTGTTTCTCCGGAAAGGTGCCAATGGCCAAACTCGTCAAGGAATGGCGTTCAGAGGATATCCGCACGCAGGCACGCCAGTACGTCAAGACCTATATTCTTCTTCCATCCGGCTTTCTGGGACTGGTGTGCATGCTCGGCGGCATCGGGACGCTCGGCTATCAACTCATCGCCTCCGATACCTACACGTGGACGACGTTTACGACCAGTTCTGCGCTGCTCCTGTTGGGAGGGCTCTGCGGGTGGCTGCAAACGCGGTATCACCGCTATCTGTTTGAAACGGTGCCCGGTGTGTTCGCGGCGCGGATGCGCACGGCCGTCCAACGAACGCAGAGAAAAGCCAAAGCAGAAACGGCCGCGCCGTCCATAACCCATAGAGGCCGCGCGCTGGTGCCGGTCGCCTACGTCGCAGGCATCGGGCTGCTCATGGGCAGTTCGCTGTGGGCGATCGTGTACGGATCGATGGATGGCGTTCCAGCCATCCTGATGCCATGGGCCGGATTCTATTGGAGCAAGCTGTTTTTTTGGCGCAGCGTGGTCAGGTGAGTTGACCGGCACTATCTGCGGCCGGATGCCTTTCGGCTGGGTGGTTTGGGCTTTCTGCGTTGCCGCATGGCTTCGAGACGTTGGACGCGCTGCGCGAGATCGCGGACCAATTGCCGCAGTTCGGGAAGGCGGGGAATGACGGCCTGCGCCTTCATCCACGTGTCATGCGGCATCACGGGCGCGCCCGACACGATCTGATTCGGCTCCACACTCCGGTTGACTCCTGCGCGCGCGGCAATCATCGCCTGGTTTCCAATCGTAAGATGATCTGCCAACCCGGCCTGTCCGCCGATCATGACGTGATGGCCGATCGTCGTGCTGCCGGCGATGCCAACCTGGGCAACGATGATGTCGTGTTCCCCGACAGTGACGTTATGCGCGATCTGCACGAGGTTGTCGATCTTCGTGCCTTGCTTGATGATCGTGTGTCCAAGCGTCGCCCGATCGATCGTGACGTTGGCTCCCAGCTCCACGTCGTCTTCGATCATCACTCCGCCGAGCTGAGGGATCTTATGATGCCGTCCCTCATGCTGCACGTAACCGAAGCCGTCGGCTCCGATCACAGTGCCGCTGTGGATGATGACTCTTGCGCCGATGGCACAACCCTCTCGGACGACAACGTTGGGATACAAGACGCTGTCATCGCCCACCGTCGAGTCCGCACCGATATATACGCCAGGATAGAGTGTTACTCTTGCTCCGATCGTCACGCGGTCTCCCAAGGTGACGAATGGCCAGATCGAAGGATTGTCTCCGATCAGAACGCCGGCGCCCTTGGTGACCTCCGCTGCCACGCCGCGCGGCGCCGCTGGACGAACAAAAAAGGCTTGGGCGACTTGTGCAAAGGCGAGGAGGGGATTGGCCACGACGAGTTGCGGAATCGGGAGGTCGGGGAAATGGCGATGCACTAAAAGAGCACCTGCCTTGATGCCGCCTGGGGTGTTGGCCGCCCGGTCGTTCGTGATGAATGCCAACGCCTGCGGCGTTGCATCGTTCAAGCTGGAGAGTGACGACAGAATACAGGCGCCATCGCCATACAGTGTGCCGCCGACCAACTGATGAATCTGGGCGAGGGTAAGGTTCACTTTTTCTTCCCTTTGACCGGTCGGTCACGTTTGCCGCTTGTAGACCGTTTGCCGGGGGACAGCCGCTGCTCGACGTACGAGGCTACCGAGGCGACCGTCGACAGGCCGACCAAGTCTTGATCGGGAATTTGAATGTCGAAGGCTTCTTCGATCTTGTATAAGAGCTCGATGACCGCCATCGAGTCGAGTCCCAGATCGTGTCGCAGATGATGATCCAGCCGGATGGTGGCGCGATCACGTTTCAAGTAGTCGGCTAGCGCGGCGAGGATTTTTTGTGTCACGTCGCGCTCGCTCATGCTGCGATGACCTTCACGGTGGGCTGCCAGCGGGACGATGGATCACGCGACATAACGTTTGATGACGACCGCAGCGTTGTTGCTCCCGAACCCGAAGGCGTTGAGCAGGGCCGCCCTGACCTTCCGTTCCTGCACGGACGCCGTGATTCCCCGCAAGGCACAGGCCGGATCGGGGTCTTCATAATTGGCGGTCGGATGTATTTGTCCTGTATGGATGGCCAGGACGGTGGCAATGCCTCCGATCGCCCCCGCCGCGCCCAATGTATGGCCGACGAGCGACTTGGTGGCGCTGATGGCAATCTTCTCCGCACGCGACCGAAAGACCTGACGGATCGCTTTGGTTTCCACCGCGTCTCCGATCGATGTGGAGGTTGCATGGGCGTTGATGTAATCGATCTGCCCCGGTGTGATGCCGGCGTCGGCCATGGCCAGGCGCATTGTGGCGGCGATTTCTTCGCCGTCTTCCCGGGGGATGACCATATGATAGGCCTCACTGGTCGCGGCGTAGCCGGCCACTTCGGCGTAGATCCTGGCCTTGCGCTTTTTCGCATGAGCGGAGGATTCGAGCACGAGCGCCCCGGCCCCTTCGCCCATCACGAACCCGTCACGCAGACGATCGAAGGGACGGGAGGCCCGTTCTGGTTGCTCATTGTATTTGGTCGACAAGGCGCGAAGCGAGCAAAACCCTGCGAAGACCAGTGGCGTGATGCTGGCATCGGCTCCGACCGTGATCACCACATCGGCGCGACCCTCTCGGATGCATTGCATGGCTTGGCCCAAGGCATGCGCGCTCGAGGAGCAGGCGGTGGAGATCGTGTAATTCGGTCCCTTGGCGCCATGGGCCATGGCCACAATACCGGAGGCGGAGTTCAACGTAATGACGGGAATGAAATTCGGATGGACGCGATGAGGTCGCAGTGACTGGTAGAGTTGAGTGATTTCCCGTTCTCCCATGACCATGCCGCCCATTCCCGCCCCGACGATGACCCCGACGCGACGGGCATTCTCGTTGGCCAACTGCAGGCCCGAGTCTGCCAGCGCTTCCTTGGCCGCGACCAGCGCGAACTGTGCATACCGATCCACGCGTTCCGCTTGGACGTTGTCGAGATACCGCTCGGGTGAAAAACCGTGGATTTGGGCGGCGACCTTTGAGCGGTAGCCGTCCATGGGAAACGGGTCAAAGCCGGCGATGGCCGAAACACCAGAGCGGCCGTCCAGGGCAGCTTTCCAAAACTCGCTTACCCCGATTCCAATCGGGCTGATCACCCCTAATCCGGTGACGACGATCTGACCCCCCATAGCGTGAATTCCTCTTGCGTTCTGGTGCCTTTTCTTACCGGAAGCGGTCGCGGCCGTCAACTTCATCGCCGGCTCCGGCGCGGCCTTCAGTATCTCAACTTCAACATCAAATAGAGCCCGTAGCTGGTGAACAGGACATTGGCGAGCCAGCCGGCAACGACCGGTGGCAGGACGCCGCCGCGGCCGAAGGCGATGGCGATGGAGTGAGCGGCCCAGTAGAGGAAGCCCACCAGCAAGGCCTGGCCGATGCCGATGGCCATGCTGCCTCCACGAATGCCGCTTCGGCGCAGGCTCAGCGCGATGCCCACGAGCACCATGATGACCGTGACCAGCGGAAATGCAATACGACCGTAGTAGTCGGTCAAGAGCCGTGCGAATTGTGAGCCATGCGCATACAGGCGGTTCCGGGATTCCCGGATGTCCTGAAAGGTCATCATCTCGGGCTCTCCCGCCAACCCGCCGGTGAAATCGCTGGGCAGCAAGGCCAGCGTGATCGGTTTGCGGTCGAATTCCGACAGCGTCACGGAGCCGTCCGCACGAAACCGGCGTTGAAAGCCGCGGTGCAACGTCCAGGTGCGGTCGGCATAGTGGGCTTCCTGAGCCTCCGTCATGTCGATCAGACGAAAGTTATGATCGAAATGGAACAGTTGCACGCCGGCCAAGGCATCGCCGCCACGCGCTACGCTGGTCACGTGCAGGAGACTGTCGGCGTCAACTCGCGTCCAGGGCTGGGGCAGCTTCAACACGGCGGACGGTGGCTTCTTTTCAATGAAGATCACCCGGATTTCTTCGGCTTTGCTCGTGGCCAGAGGAATGATGGTGGAACTGAACAGCAACAGGACGAAAGTCATCATGATGGCAAACGTTATAAAGGGCGACGCGATCCACGGCAGACTGATGCCGCAGCTTCTCAACGCGGTGATCTCATTGTTGCGCGACAGCAGCCCGAGCGTGAGCAAGGTGGCCATGAGGACGGCGAGGGGAATAATTTGAAAGGAGATGCCCGGGATTTTGAGCGCAAAGTAGCTCAGGACGTCTAGCCATCCCGCGTCGAAACTCAGGAAGCGGCGGACCTTCTCGAAAAAGTCGATGACGAGATAGATCGTCATGAGGCCCGTAAAGCACATCACGAAGATCTTGGCGTATTCCCGGAATAGGTAGCGGAAGATGATCGGCATGGCTGTTACTGTTTACTCATGCGATAGAACCACCCCAGCGTGATCAACAGAAAAACGGTGTTCGGCAGCCAGGCCCCGACGAAAGGCGGTATCACGGTGGCCGTCACGAGGAATTCGCAAGATACATTCATGACGTAATAGGCGACGACCACCAGTACGCCCACCGCAAACCCGCCGATCCGCCCTGAGCGCTTTGAGACAATCCCGACCGGCACGCCGAGCATGCACAGGATGAGCGACGCGGTGGGAAAGGCCATGTCTTTGTAATATTCCGTCAGCCGGCGCAACGCCCAGGGGTCGCGCCAGCGGGATTGGTTTAACCGCTCAATGAGCTGCTTGTATGTCGGCCGTTCCTCGGGGGCTGTATAGCCGCTCTGGTTGAGGGAGAGTTTCAGATCATAACTCGAAAATGAGGCCAGTTGGTATTGATCGATCTCATCGGGCCGACTATGAATCACGCCGTCGCGCAGCCGTAAGGCCACTTGGTCCGTCGAACTGTCGATCAGGACGTGATAGGCATGCGCCACGATAATGCGCGGATCCTCCGAATTGCGCGCGTCAGAGATGAATATGCCGCCCGTCGAGTCGTCCCCTTTTTCTGACACATAGATCGTCATATTCGGAATCGGTTCCGTAAAAGACCCCCGTTCCAGGGCGAGGACGAGTTGGTCGCGTAGCAGATTCAGCGCCACCTTCTTGAGATTGATCGAGCTCCATGGCTGTCCCCATTGCGCCAGCCACGTCGTCAGACCACAGACCAAGAGAGCGAACAGCATGACGGGCCTGGCCAGCCGTAATAGGCTCAAGCCGGCCGCCCGCATTGCCACCAGTTCCTTGTCCAGCGACAGGCGGCCGAAGGCTGTGATGGACGCAATGATGCCGGCGATGGGCAGGGTCAAGACCAAAAACGACGGCAGCAAGTGGGCAAAGACCTTGAGGACCGCCCACAGGCCTACCCCTTTAGAGACGAGGAGTTCGACCAGCCGAAGCAATTCCCGGGTCAGCATGATGAAACACAGGACGCCGAGACTCAGACCAAAAGGCGACAGTAATTCCGTGAAAATGTACCGATCGAGCAGCTTGCGCAGCGTCATGGAGGGCAGGCTTTTCCGAAGGCGTCGGCACACTATAAGGGACTGCTACCGCCTTGTCTACCAAGGCCGATGGCCCGTGCGAGAAAGATTCGCTTGACAACATTAAAATCCATATGGTACATGCTGCGCGCGATTTCTAACCAAGATGGGTCTCGTGAGCACGTCTTTTCTTCTGCACAGAGCCCGCCCATCCGTTCCCGGTTCTCATATCTCATTTCTCATTCATGATTTATTCGGTGTGCTTTAACTGGGTGCGGGCCCGGTCACGCACATCTGCGTGACCGTTGAGGAAAGGAGGGTTTTTGTGAAGACCAAAGGTACGGTGAAGTGGTTCAATGACCGTAAGGGGTTTGGATTCATCCGTTTGGACAGCGGAGAGGATGTGTTTGTGCATTACTCCGCGCTCCAGGGAGAAGGATTCAAATCATTGAAGGAGGGCGAAAACGTCGAATTTGATATCGTCCAAGGCGCCAAGGGACCTCAGGCGGCCAACGTGATGAAGATGTCGATCGCGGCATCCTGACCGCGGTTTTTACGCCACTGTATCCGTGAGGGCCTGTCGGATTATTCCGGCAGGCCTTCGTGTTTTTTGGGAGCGAGCAGCGCACAACGATTGGGGCATTTCGTTGACAAAAACTATTGATACTGTTAGCGTTTGTTCACTATTGGAGGTTCCTCTTGGGCATCGACCGCAGCAGGGTTCTGCAGAGCGCCCAACTGTTTGCTTCAAAGGGTCAGTTCGACGCCGCGATCGGCGAATGGAAGAAGCTCTCGGCCGAGTCGCCGGGCGACGGGGGCATTCACAATTCGATCGGCGAGCTGCATCTGAAGCGCAATGCGACCGCCGATGCGGTCGCCTCGTTCATCCAGGCTGCGAATGCCTTTCGGGCCGAGGGGGCGACCCTCAAGGCTATCGCCACGTACAAAAAGGTCCTCAAGCTCGATCCTTCCCGCTATGACATGTACCGGCATCTCGGCGATTTGAACGCTGAGCGGGGCCTGTTGAGCAGCGCCGTCCAGGACTACCTCACCCTCGGTAAACACTATCTCAAAGAACGCAAGACCAAGGAAGCCCTCGACATTTACAAGAAGATCGTCAGCCAGGATCCCTCCAATCTTGACGCGCAGCAACGCGTGGCGGAACTCTGCTTGCAGGAGAACATGCAAGACGAGGCCACGAAAGTCTACCTGCAACTGGGGCGCGAGCGTTCGGGACAGCAACGCTATGCCGAAGCCAAAGAGGCCTATGAAGCGGTGTTGCGAATCGACCCCACCAACAGCGAGGCGCGGCAGTACATCGAGCACTACAAGAAAACCGGTGGTACGCCCGTTCGGGCGACTGCAGCCGGGGTGGCGCCGCAGGCCGGAGAGCCGGCCGATCTGCTGTCGGAAGCAAGCCGGCGCATCGAAGAAAAACAATTTGCTGGCGCCGAAGCGATCCTCAATCAGATGCTTACGAAAGAGCCGGGCAATCCCCGTGTCTGCCAATTGCTCGCCCGGTTGCATCTGCAACAGGGACAATTGCAGGTTGCCCTCGGCGAATACCGGTTTTTGGCGGGAGCGGCCTTACGTGCTCAGGACTATCCACAGGCCGAAGCGCTGATTTCTGAATTTCTCGCCGTCGAGCCCCACTCCGTTCCTCTCCTGGAATTACATGGCGAACTGTATGAAGAAAAAGGAGACATCGACCAGGCCGTGCAACAGTATGGCGACGCGATTGAGGTGCTCCTCAAGAATCCGGATCCCGGGATGCCGACCTTGCACGAGGAGATCTTTGAGAAGGTGCACTCCCTGGCGCCCGAAAGTCCTGTCGTCAAGCGTCTGGCCCTGTTGATCCGCGGTGATGCTGCGGGTGAGGCCTCAGTGACACCCGCTCCCGCCATGACGATCGGTGGATTTTCGCTCGAAGGGGCGGCGCCCGATGACGCATGGAAGACCACGACTCCCACGCCAGGGCAAGATCGGCATCCACCTGACCGCCATGCCGAGGGGACGATCGAGTCCCCGGCGGACGCGGCTGCATTTGCCATCGCGAATGTTGCACCTGATGACGAGCAGGGTTTACGGGCCACGCCGCAGGCCCCGCAAACGGAGGTCCCGGTCCTGTCGACTTCTGAGCGGTTCCACGCCTATGTGGAGGCCGGACAGTGGTCTCAGGCGGAACAGTGGCTTGGCTCGATCGTGAAGGCGCAGCCTGACGATGCCGACAGCAGGGAATTTCTGGGCCAGGTGCTCGAGCGAAAAGGAGACGCCGCCGGCGCGGCCCTGCAGTATGGTCGAGCCCTTGAGCTGCGGACCGCCGGTCAGGCCACGACGGATGCTGAACCGATCCGTCAGCTTTATCACAAGGTCAAGGAGCTCGCGCCGGCCAGCCCAATCGTCTCGAAGCTTGCGGCGATATTCACGCCCCTTGCGCCTGCGGAACCGGCCGACGACATTGATGCCGACACGCACTATACCCTGGGGGTGGCCTACAAGAACATGGGACTCGTCACTGAGGCGATGGAGGAGTTCGGGCTCGCAATGAAGGGAACGGACGTGTGTTTGGATGCCTGCCTGATGATGGCCGTGTGCCTCAAAGAGCAGGAACAATACGACTCTGCTATCGCTCAGCTTGAACGGCTGCTCACCGATCCTCGCTGTCATGGCGCCAAGGCCCAGGCGATTCGCTACGAGCTAGGATTGCTCTATGAGCAACAGGAGCAATGGCAGCTTGCCACCACCATGTTCGAGGCCATCCCGACATTTCATGACGTACCCCAGCGTCTCGCCGCCATTCGCACGGTCCCCAAACCGGCCGTGGCCGGGAAAGCCTTTCGTTACGCCACATAGCCGTCCGCCGACCTTCCGTAGATCCGCTCGGTCACAGCGCTAATTGACGCGATTGGGCGCGGGTCGTCCCGACAGCACGGCCTCGATATTGTTGACGCACATCATGCCCATCTCGGTGCGAGCGTTCATCGTCGCGGAACCGAGATGCGGCAACAGCACGACCTGCGGCAATGCCGAAAGCTCCGGATGGACATGCGGTTCGTGTTCGAACACGTCCAATCCGGCTCCCGCGATCGCGCCGTTCCTGAGCGCGGCGACAAGCGCCGATTCATCAACAATCGGCCCTCTGGCCGTGTTGATTAAGATTGCGCTGGGCCGCATCTGCGCCAGTTCCTGAGCGCCAATCAGATGTCGAGTGGCCGAAGTCAGGGGTACGTGAATCGTGAGGATATCTGATTCCGCCAGCACTGCGGGCAGTGTCAGAGGCTTCCAGGCAGCAGCCTCCCGGGTGTCGACGCTCCCGCGGGAGTAATAGGCCACTTTCATGTCAAATCCCGCTGCGCGGCGAGCCACCGCCCGGCCGATACGTCCCATGCCGATGACGCCTAAGCTCCGCCCGGCGACCGATGCGCCCAGCAGTTGCGTCGGCGTCCATCCGGTCCATTGACCGCTGCGGACGAGACGGTCGCCTTCGATCAGCCGTCGAGCCGCCGCCAGGATCAATGCCCATGTGAGATCGGCCGTGGCATCCGTAAGCACGTCCGGCGTGTTGGTGACGACAATGCCGCGCCGCCGTGCGGCTTCCACGTCGATGTTGTTGTACCCGACGGCGTAGTTGGCCACGATCTGTAAGCGAGGTGCGGTGGACAGAACGTCAGCGTCGATCGGATCGGTGAGGGTGACGATCGCGGCGACCGACTGTGAGAGGGCCGACTGCAAGGCCGGAGGAGCAGGGGGGGCGTCAAGCGGTTCCTGTACGAGCGCAAATCGCTCCCGGATAGCCGCCATGACCGGATCGGGCAGGAGTCGTGACACATACACGGGCGGTTTGGCTGAAGTCATGAGAGTATCTTAACGACTTGCGCGACGCGTCACAAATGACGATCCGACGGTGGCGGATCTTTTCTCTCCCCTGTTAGAATGCCGCGCCATGCTCGTCATGCCCGATACGTCCCGCGCCATCGGTTCGGATCTCCGCCGCCTTTTGCGAAAAGACCAAATCAAAGACGACGCTTCGACCAAGACTGCCTACGCGGTTGATGCGAGTATTTACCGAATGGAGCCCCGGGCTGTGGCCTTGGTGGAATCCGAGGAGGACATTCATCGCCTGGTGCGGTACGCCGTTGAACGCGGCATTCCGCTGACCGCGCGTGCGGCCGGAACCAATCTCACCGGCTCGGCGATCGGATCGGGCATTATCCTCGACGTCTCGCATCTACACCGAATCCTCGAGGTCAACAAAGAAGAACGGTGGGCGCGCGTGCAACCAGGGATCGTGCTCGCGGAACTCAATCGGCAACTCGCCCGGCAGGGATTGATGTTCGGACCCGATCCTTCGAGTGGGGACATGTGCAAAGTAGGCGGGATGCTCGCCAACAATTCGGCCGGTCCGCATACGTTGCGGTATGGGGCCGTCAAGGACAATGTGCGGAGCCTTCGCGTCTGCCTCTCCTCAGGGGCGTGGCTCGATGCACGTGTCTTCGCCGTGGATAGTCCGGCCGCCGGCACGCTCTTGTCTTCCCACACGGCGGTGCGAGAGCTGTGGTCTCTGGTGATGGCGAACGTGGATCTGCTCGAACGCAAACGGCCGCGTGTGAGCAAGAACAGTTGCGGGTACAACCTGTTTGATCTAGCGGATGGCTATTCTCAAGGGCGAATTGATTTGCCCAAACTGTTCATCGGCAGTGAAGGGACGCTCGGTGTGTTCAGCGAGGCGACCATCGGCCTGGTCGACAAGCCTCGCGCAACGCTGACCGCCTTGCTTCATTTCAAGCGCCTTGAGGATGTCGGGGAAGCGGTGCCGCAACTGCTCGAGTTGGCTCCGAGTGCATTGGAGGTCATGGATGCCAACACGCTCGATCTCATTGGCCGGTCGCAGCACGGGATTCCGGCCGGCGCGGCCGCTACGTTGCTCGCGGAACTCGATGCCGATGACTTGACGGTCGATCTCCGTCAGCAGGCCGACCGGATGGCCGCCGTCGGCCGTCGCTATGCGCTCGCCTCGGCGATGGTCGCAGCCTATGATCCGGAGCAACGAGAACAACTTTGGAAGGCCCGCAAGGCGCTGTACCCCACGTTGTACCGCTTCGACCCGCGAAAGAAGCCGATCAATTTCGTCGATGATGTCGTCGTGCCGGCGGCGCGTATCAGCGAGCTGATTCGCTACCTCGAGGAGTTTTTCAGCGGCCAGCGCGTCCCCGTGGCGATCTTCGGTCATATCGGCAACGGTAACGCTCACATTGTGCCGCTCCTCGATGTGAATGATGAGGGCGATTACAAGAAGATGGTGCAGGGCTATCATGAGATTCATCGAGCCGTCTTGGACCGCTTCGGCGGCTCGATCTGCGGCGAGCACGGCGACGGAAGAGTACGGGCCGAATATGTGTCCGCGATGTTTGGTCCCGAGCTGTACGACCTGTTTGTGAAGGTCAAACGGAGTTTTGATCCGTCCGGGGTCCTGAACCCGGGCGTGAAGATCAGTGACCGGCCGTTCACCGAACATATCGACTATACGCGGCTGTCCAAATCCTGTGCGACCTGCGCCAAATGCAATGCCGTGTGCCCTGTCTACGATGTGTTCCGCTCGGAAGACATGAGCTCTCGGGGCTGGTTTGAGATCCTTACGGACAAGAACTATCGCTATGTGGATTCGAAACGGGTGGTGGAAGCGTGCCTCAACTGTAAGTCATGCCGAACGGCCTGCCCGGCAGGGGTAGACGTGTCGCAGTTGATCCTCGATCGGCGGGCTGAGCATCCCAACGCATTGGCCGGGATGATTTTTCGATTTCATGCGCAGACCGATCGCTTTGCCGCCACATTGAAATTCCTGGCCAGGTTCCAATCCCTGTGGGATCGGCCCTGGTTGCGGCGTCTTTTGGATCTGGTCAGCCGTCCGCTGCTACATCGTCTGGCGCCCGGGGCCAGATTATCCGCCCGGATCGCCCTTCCAACACTGGCCACACGCCAGTTGCGTGAGCGGCATGTCCGACTCGTGACCACGGCCGGCCAGCCTCCTCGCTCCCCAGTGGCCTATTTCCATGGGTGCGCGGCTAATTATTTTGATGACGGCGTGGGGGATGCGGTCATTGCCGTGTTGCGCAACCACGGCGTTGAGCCGGATCTTCCGCCGCAACGCTGTTCGGGCACGCCGATCGAAACCTACGGGCATCGAGGCCTTGCGAAGGAAGGCGCAAGATTCAATCTACAATCCCTTGCCCGCTATGAGACGGTCGTGACCGGCTGCGCCTCTTGTACGTTGATGTTGAAGGACTACCCCAAGCTGTTTGCGGGGGATCCTGAACAGTCCGCCGCGGAGGCCTTGGCCCGGCGTGTAAAGCATATTGCCGAATTCGTCACGCAATCGCCCGTGCGACCGCCCCTGGCCCCGACGGATGCTCTGCGTCGTAAAGTGACCTACCATTCCTCCTGTCATCTGCGAGCGGCCGGTGTGACCAAGGAGCCTCGCGCGATACTGAACAGCCTGCCTGGCATCCAATACGTCGAGATGTCCGATGCGGACCGCTGCGCTGGCGGCGCCGGGACGTATCTCGTCAAGGATTTCGACACGTCGCAGCGGATCGTGGAGCGCAAACGGCAGGCGGTTGAGCACAGCGGCGCCGAAATCGTCGCAACCAGCTGTCCGGCATGCATGGTTCAGCTGAA
>DATIGH010000094.1:0-16338 GCA_035454845.1 Nitrospira sp. | reverse complement strand
CTGCTTCTTAGTTGGCTTCCAGTGGCCACGTTGACCGCTGCACAGGCCGCCGTGGAAACGGCCTCTCACGACGCGTCCGACCAGCTGGGCACTACCGTTGTGTCTCAGAAAATGACGTTCAAGAATCAGGAGAGTCAGGCGGTCTTCGATGGAGCGGTCGTACTCACGCGCGGCACACTGGTTGTCTATTCCGACCGCATGGTCGTGTCCTTCCGGAACCAAGATGCCGATCAGAAAAAGCCCGCTGAGCAGGCCAAAGGCCAGGTCACACCGGCCAAAGGTCCCGATACGGTGTCGAATCGTGCAGTGACGCAAATCGAAGCAATCGGGCGTGTCAAAATCGAACGGGATGCCGGCAATGCCACGTGTCAGAAGGCCGTCTATTACCGTGATGAGGACAAGATCGTGCTCACGGGCGATCCAGTGGCTTGGGATAAGGGAACCAGAGTCAGCGGCAAACGCATCACCATGTTCTTGGCGGAGGACCGGACAGTGGTCGAAGGCGGCTCCCATGTGCGGATTGAGCCCGAGGGAGGAGTGAAGTGACCGAAGCGGTGCGCGCCGAACCAGGCGTGAATGCAATGGCACGCGCTCGTCCGTCCCGAGCGGTCCTTCGTGCCGACGACCTGGTCAAGAGCTTCCGTGCCAGAAAAGTGGTGAAAGGGGTGTCGGTCGAAGTGTCCGCCGGCGAAGTGGTGGGGTTGCTGGGGCCCAATGGAGCCGGTAAGACGACCATTTTCGATATGATCGTCGGATTGACGCAGCCTGATGAAGGCACCATCACGCTCAATGGCGAAGTGATTACGGCACTTCCGATGTACAAGCGCGCGAGAAATGGAATCGGCTACCTTCCACAAGAGTCTTCCGTGTTCCGCCGGCTGTCAGTTCAAGACAATATTCTGGCAATCCTCGAAATGCTGGATTACTCTCGTTCTGAGCGCGCGGAGCGGGTCGATGCTTTACTCAACGAACTCGATCTTGGACACATCAGGACCAGTATGGCGTACGCGCTTTCCGGCGGCGAACGCCGCCGCTTGGAAATCACCCGGGCGCTGGCGACCAATCCTACCTTCATGCTGCTCGATGAACCGTTTGCTGGGATCGACCCGATTGCCGTCGCCGACATCCAGCAGATCATTACCAGGTTAAAAGGCAAAGGGATCGGCATTCTCATCACGGACCATAATGTGCAGGAAACGCTCTCCATTACCGACCGCGCCTATATCATCAACGAAGGCCTTGTCCTGGAAGCCGGCTCTCCGGATGAGATCGTCAAGAGCGAAACGGCGCGCGCGGTGTATCTAGGAGAGCGATTCACCCTCTAACGGCATGTCTCATCCAATGAAACTTCGCCTCGATCTTCGGCTCAGCCAAAAATTGATCATGACGCCTCAGCTGCAGCAGGCGATCAAGCTGCTGCAGCTCTCGCGCCTCGAACTGCAGCAAAGTCTCGCCCAGCATCTGATGGACAATCCGCTGCTCGAGGAATTGGCGGAAGAAGTCGAAGAGAACGAATCGACTACACCGGAGGAGCGAGCCGAGGAAGCTGCGGCGTCCGCCACGCCCACGGCCGAAACCCCGGAAGCGGAAACGACGACCCCGGAAGAACGTGACAGTCCGGATGAAGTCTCTGCAGCTGGCTGGGAGGAATACTTCGGCACTGACCGCCGCACGGGCGGGGGGGAAGGCCAGTCCTCTTCATCGGACGAATTTCCGTCTTACGAGCAGACTGTTGCCAAAGCGGCATCGCTCGAGGATCACCTACTCTGGCAGCTTTCGCTGTCCGGCTTGTCCGAACGGAACAAGGCGATCGGTCGCCTCTTGATCGGTAATCTCGATGATGATGGCTACCTTCGTGCGCCGATGTCAGAAATCGTCAGTGGGACGGATTTCAGCGAAGCGGAGGCAGAGTCCGTCTTGCGGGACATCCAAACTTTTGATCCCACGGGCGTCGGTGCCAGAGATCTGTCCGAGTGTCTGATGCTGCAGCTTGGTCATTTGGGCAAGAGCCCCATAGGATCGCTGGGGGCGCGTCCAGGCGCGCTCAAAGGGTCGATCGTCGAGGCGGTGGTGCTGCATCATCTGAAGGATTTGGAAAAGAAGCAGTACGCCAAGATTGCGAAAGCGCTCGATGTGACGGTGGCGGAGGTCTTTCAGGCAACGAAGGTCATCGAAGCCCTCGAGCCCAAGCCCGGCCGGCCGTTCTCCAATACACAGAACTATGTGATCGTGCCCGACGTGTTCGTCGTGAAGAACGAAGGCGAATGGGTGGTCTTGTTGAACGACGACGGGCTGCCGCGCATGCGAATCAGTCCCTATTACAAGCAGATGATGGCGTCAGGCGAAGGAGGATCATCCGAAACCAAAGCCTATCTGGACGAGAAGCTGCGGGCGGCGCAATGGGTGATCCGGAGCATCGAGCAGCGTAATAAGACTATCGTGAAGGTGGTGTCCAGTATCGTGAAGTTTCAGGAACAATTTTTTGAGAAGGGTATCCACTATCTCAAACCTCTCGTGCTCAAGCAGGTGGCTGAAGACATCGGGATGCATGAGTCCACGATCAGTCGTGTGACGGCGAACAAATATATGTATTGCCCGCAGGGCATGCTGGAGCTCAAATTCTTTTTCAACGCCGGCCTGCAGCGGGCGGATCAACCCAGCGACATGCTCTCCTCGGTCACGGTTCGGGAGATGATCAAGAAAATGGTGGCGGATGAGGATGCCAATCATCCCCTCAAAGACGAAGAAATCGCCGCGCGATTGCGGGAGAGTCAGGTGTTGATCGCTCGACGGACCGTCGCCAAGTACCGAGCCGAGGAGAATATTCCCCCCGCCACCCAGCGTAAGCGGTTTTTCTAGTCCGAATCCGAGCGCTGCTGAATTCCAGCCGAAGGAGCAAGTGGATGAAGATCACCGGCCGACATATGGATGTGACGCCCGCGCTGAAGCGGTATATCCGGGCGCGCTTTGAACGGCTCGAGCGCTATGATGTCTCACTCGATCGGTTGGAGATCGTGCTGAGCGTGACGAAACTCCAACATTCGGCCGAGGTCGTTTGCTCGATCAAAGGGAAGCGGTTTCAGGCCAAGACCTCCACGAGGGAAATGTATGCCACCATCGATCAACTCGTGGATCGTCTGGATGGACAGATTCGGAAGTACAAAGAACGACGGGTCGAACACAAGGGACGAAAGAAACGTACCTTGCCTCCTCCGCTGCCGGCCACCGATCATGAGGAGCTGAAAATCGTGCGTCCCAAGATCGCCGTTCTGTCGCGAAACGAGGCGAGAAACCGCCTGGAGGCCGACCCGGGTGCCATGGTGTTGTTTACATGCGCGGACTCCGGAAAACTTCAGATTCTCAGACGATCAGAGTCCGGTCACGTCGTGCTCATTGATCCCTAATGGGGGTCGCAATGCCAGGGCTCAAGCTCGTGGTGATCACCGGTCTATCAGGGGCCGGAAAGTCTCACGCGCTGAAATGTTTCGAAGACGTCGGCTACTTCTGCGTCGATAACCTGCCTCCCGCCCTCCTTCCCACGTTTGTCGAACTCTGTCATCAGCAAGGTGGCGAAATCAAAAACGTCGCGCTGGGGATCGACATCCGAGAGCGCGTGTTCTTCGCAGACCTGACCGGCATCCTTCAACGCATCAAAGATCTCGGTCACTCGGTCGAATTGCTCTTCCTCGAAGCCCGCGACGCCGTGCTGGTGCGGCGGTTCTCGGAGTCGCGGCGACCGCATCCGCTGCTGCCGGAATTACCCGTTCTCGAAGGGGTCCGGTTCGAGAGGGAACGGCTTGCCGAAATCCGCTCTCACGCCGACCGCATCATCGATACCTCTAATCTCAGCGTGCATGACCTGAGAGATCTGTTGAGCCGGCATTTCAGCGAGGAGCAAGCGGCCCGCCGGCTCACGATCTCAATCATCACGTTCGGCTACAAGTTCGGAGTGCCATACGACATCGATATGCTATTCGACGTGCGGTTTTTGCGAAATCCGTACTTCGTCCCTGATCTCAAACCGCTGACCGGCGAAGATCCTCGGGTGCGCAGCTATGTGCTTGATGATCCGGATGCCAAGCTCTTTTTGGATCGGCTGGAGAGTTTTTTCATGTTCTTGATCCCGCTGTTCGAGCGTGAACGGCGAAGCTACTTAAATGTGGGTATCGGCTGCACAGGAGGCCGCCACCGGTCGGTCGTCATCGCCAAGCGATTACAGGAAAGGTTTTCTTCAGCCGGGTACCACGTGACCCTTTCTCACCGCGATCTCACCAAACCATAGTGCTCCGCCGCGTGCGTACATTGCATTGGCGCGAGTGAATTAACGCAGACAGCCACGTATATTTTCCCCTTTCTTGACAGGAAGGGGACATGAACTATACTTAGGGTGCGCTCACAAATCGCTGTATTGAAGCTACGTTTAGCATTTTCTGCGACTGCCGGACAGACCACCAATCGCCGGATGCTTGAAAAACGTAAAATGATTTGCGATGGGAACGAAGTCATGTACAGTCTGAGGCACGTATGCTGAACTCACTGAAAAGCCTCGTCGATACGGATATCGTGTCGTTGCTGACACCCAAGCGTCAATTGGTAGGCCTGGATATCGGGTCCAGCGGGATCAAGCTAGTGCAGCTGAAAGAGAACCGCGGACGCTACGTGCTGCAGAAGTTCGGATTCAAACCGCTTGAGCCCGAAGTGATCGTCGATGGCACGGTCATGGACGAAGGCCGTGTCGTATCTGCCATCAAGGAACTGTTTGATGACTTGCACGTCAAGGTCAGACAGGTGGCCGTCTCGATTTCAGGGCACGCGGTCATCATCAAAAAAATAAGCCTACCCCCCATGCCCGACGATGAGTTAGAAGGTCAAGTCAAGTTGGCCGCGGAGCAATACATTCCTTTCGATATCAACGAAGTGAACATTGATTTTCATGTGCTGCCGCCGGCGGAAGGCGAGGCCTCCGAAGGTGAAATGTCGGTGATCCTCGTGGCGGCGAAAAAGGACAAAATCAACGAGTTGACGGAGCTCGTGAAGGGCGCAGGGCTCATGCCGATGGTCATGGATGTGGACGCGTTCGCGATCGAGAACATGCATGCGATCAACTATCCGATGTCCCAGGATGAAACCACCGCCCTGGTCAATCTGGGCGCAAGCGTGATGAACATCAACATTATCTCGAAGGGCACGTCTCTGTTTACGCGTGACATTCCCATCGGCGGCAACCGCTACACCGAATCCATCCAGCGCGAGTTGGGCTTGTCGTACGAGGACGCCGAGGCAATAAAGAAGGGTGGGAAGACGTCCGGCAGCAACCAGGCCGCCGCCGCCCAGGGTGTGATCGAAAGCGTCAATGCGGAAGTGGCATCTGAAATTGCGAGGACCATCGACTATTTTAAGTCGACGGTGACAGAAGGCGACGTGCATCAAGTGTTGCTATGCGGCGGCGGCGCACAGATCGCTGGTCTCGTCAAACAACTGCGTGACCGGATGCAAGCCGTCGTGGAGGTTGCCAATCCTTTTGCGGAAGTCGATACGTCCGGGAGCGATTTCGACCAGGCGACGCTGGCGGAATTGGCGCCCATGGCGTCCGTCGGGGTCGGATTGGCGCTCAGATCGGTAGGCGACCGATGATTCGTATCAATCTCCTGTCCACGGGTCCCAAGGGCCGTCAGGCCAAACCGCAATACGACGTACGGGCGCAGGTCCTGCTCGGCGCCGGCTTGCTGGCCATCACCTTGAGCGCGTGTTGGTGGTACTCGGCCTCGCTCGATGACGAGATTGCGGCTCGCCAGACGGAGAAAACCGATAAAGAGAAGCAGGTCGCGCAATTAAAGGAACAGGTCAAGCAAGTGGCGGATTTCGAGGCGCGGAAAAAACAGCTCGAAGATAAGAATCGCATCATCGATCAGTTGGAGAAGTCGCGCGTCGGACCGGTCAAGGTCATGGACCATGTGAGTCACAGCCTTGAGCCGCTCAAGATCTGGCTCGTCAAAGTGGGCGTGACCGGACAAAGCATCGATTTGGAGGGCCGGGCTCTGACCAACGACGATGTCGTCGAATTCGTGAACAACTTGCGCCGCACCGACTACTTCACCGACATCAATCTCCAGGAAAGCCGGGCGGCAGTCGAGAGCAAGATTAGCTTGTTTCAGTTCAAGCTCGCGTTTCGTTTGAAAGGATAGTGAGCATGAAACTGCCGGCGATGAATCTCGAGGCCCTTCGCACGATTCCGCTCATGCAGAAGCTCGCCTTCGTGGTCCTTGTCCTGGCCGGAATCATCGTCATGTTCTATTACTACGTCGTCGAGCCCAAAACGATGGAGATTGCGAACCTTCAAGGTGAAATCGGCAGGCTGGACACCGAAATCCAGACCTTGACCATCAAGGTGAAGCACCTCGACGAGTTGATCGCCGCCAACAAGCAACTGGAAATCGAATTGGCGAAGAAAAAGGAGCGACTGCCTCCGGAAGAAGAAGCGGTGATGCTGCTCAAGCAGGTTTCCGACCTCGGGATTCGGCTCGGATTGGACATTAGGCTGTGGAAGCCAGGCGCCAAGAGCGAAGACGCCTCCAAGTTGTTCGTGCGGCTGCCGGTCAATGTCGAAGTGTCTGGTGGCTACCATACCGCCGCGTTGTTCTTCGATCGCATCAACAGCTTGCCGAGAATCGTGACGGTCTCGAATCTGAGGATGGGGACGCCAAAAACGGATAAGGGTCGCGTCGTCACACAGACGGTTTTCGATCTGATCGCCTACGCGGCTCCTCGTGATGTGAAGGTGGCTGCCGCCACGCCTGCGGCTGCCGCACCAGTGGCGGCGCCGAAGTAGGGCGGCGACGCGTGAAGAAGGACGGATGCTCGTGAATCACATCAGGAAGAGACACATGTTCGCAGCGCTGTTGGGATGCTTGCTTGTCCCTGTATTCACAGGGCAGGTTTTCAGCGAGCCCGGCCTTGTGTCCCACCTCCGGCAGGTCGCCCCTCTGCGACAAGACACGCTGAGAGTGCCCGGGCCGGCCGATCTTCCTAAAGATTCCTCGCCGGCGGCCCTGGCGCCCGCTTCCCCTATGGGAGAGGGTGCCCCCGATGCAGTGCCGGGCGCCTTTCCGCTTCCCGTCGGCGGGTATGATCCTGCGGGGCGACGAGATCCCTTTGCACCGTTGTTGAGCCAGCTTGCCCCCGGCCAAGTCGATCCGACGCTCCCTCCGTTACAGCGTGTCGGTCTGACCGACATGAATTTGATCGCCATCATTTGGGGCGGCTATGGCTATACCGCCATGGTCCAAACGCCAGACGGGAACGGCTATACCGTTCGTAGGGGGACGCGGATCGGTCCCAACGCCGGAGTCGTGAGCGCCGTTACCGAAAAAGGCATTATCGTGCAGGAGCGATTCACGGACGTCTACGGCAGAAAGCAGGAGCGAGAGTACGTCAAGCTTCTCCATCCGAAAGAGGGCCTAGAATGACACACATACAGCGCCATGCCACCGCCACGTTCCGGATCCTTTCCGCCCTAGCGGCCGTCAGCCTTCCGATGGCAGTCCCTTCAATGGGAGCGACCTCGGTGCGAGACGCCGATGTGGCGATGACCCGTCTCGGTCCCGGTCAGGCGTCCGCTGAGGTTGCGGCGGCCTCGCCAACGGTGACCGGAATCGACGTGCGTAAGGATGGCGATCATTTGAGCGTGACCATTAGCGGCGACAGGTCGCTGTTGCATGAGGCACAAAGGGTCGGTGAGCGTCGTCTGGTCATCGATATCCCGCACGCCTCCTCGGCTCTTCGCAGACCGACGGTGCACGTGGGCCATCGACTCCTTAGAAAGATCCGCGTCGGCGACCACACGGACAAGGTTCGGATCGTCTTCGATCTCGGAAGCCAGGCCGACTACGAAGTGGAGCCTCGCGGCGCTAACCTACTCGTGACGGTGCAGGATGCGTCCGTGGCCACAGAGGGCACGGCTGCCATAGAGGCCACCCTGCGTCCGCCCGCTCGGATCGAGACAGCGCAGAACGGTGGCCATGCCCATGCCCAGATGGTGACTCACAGGGCTGTGCCGGCGTTTCGTGTTCGTCCCATTCAAATGATGGCCGAGCCGGAAGCGGTCGAGAAACATACGCCGAAAGACGATCTGGTGGTCGGTGAAACCCGCTATGCGGGCCGTCGCATCTCGTTGGATTTTCAACAGGCCGATATCAGCAACGTCCTGCGGCTGATCGCGGAGGTGAGCGGCTTCAACATCGTGATCGGCGAAGGCGTCAAGAGCAAAGTCACGATGAAGCTGGTGAGTGTGCCCTGGGATCAGGCGCTCGACATGATCTTAAAGATGAACGGCCTGGGCAAGATCAGGCAGGGGAACATCCTCTGGATTGACACGCTGGCCAATATCGCCAAACAGGAGGACGAAGAAGCGAGAGCCAAGGACGCCAAGACCAAGGCCGAAGACTTGGTGGATCGGGTCTTTTATATCCGCAACATTCAGGCGACCGAATTGATGACGGCCCTTCGCCAAAATCTGAGTCCCCGCGGCCTGATGCAGATCAGCCAAGGCACCAACGCCCTCATAGTCAGGGATACGGAAACAAAGATGGCGGTCCTCAAGCAGTTGATCGAAGGCTTGGATCTCGAAGTGCCGCAAGTGCAAATCGAGGCACGGATTGTCCAGGCTGACACAATCTACTCACGCGGGCTCGGCGTCCAATGGGGGATTCAGAATTCCGATTTCGGGCCCAATACGTTTTCGGCGGTGGGCAACCTGACCGGGCCGTTCGCCCCCGTCGCCGGCACGGGCGGCACGACCATTCCGCGTGATTTCCTCGTCAATCTCCCGGCCCAGGTCGCCGGTCTACCGTCTGTTCCTGGCATCGGCTACACGTTCGGCAAGCTCGCTCCGGGCTTCGCGCTGGACTTGAGGCTGTCTGCCGGCGAATTGCTCGGCTTGGCGAAGATCATCGCCGCCCCCAAGATCACGACGTTGGACAAGCGGGAGGCGAAGATTTCACAGGGCGAATCCATCCCCTTCCAGACGACATCACTCCAGGGCACTCAGACAACGTTCGTTGATGCGAATCTGGAGTTGAACGTGACGCCGCAGATCACCTCCCGTGATCCGAAGGAAATGGGCAAACAAATCATGATGCGAGTGCGCGCCACCCGCAATGCCGTGGGCGCGAGAAGCAATCCAGCCGGTCCGAGCATCGATCGCCGCGAAGCCAACACCCAGGTCATCGTGCGGGACGGCGAAACCATGGTGATCGGTGGTGTCTTCATTGATACGCAGAACAACAACGTCAACGGGGTGCCGTACCTCTCACGGATTCCGGTCCTCGGGTGGTTGTTCAAGAACAAGACCGAAAGCATCTCGAAACAAGAACTGCTGATCTTCCTGACACCCTCCATCGTCAAAGCCTGAAGACAGTGCCGGCAGTCCCAGACGGAGACTGCCGGCCCTCCCTCGCGAATCATCGTTGTCGCTGACCCCTCTTTAGCGCTCGAATGCCTTTCCTGACGGTAGTTGACGCTGCCTACCGCAGACCGGCTGAGCGCTATTCTCTTTTCACCGGGTTGTGCTACCATCGGCCGGATTTGCCCGAGACAGCCCAGGGGACCCCTCCATCATCCATGACACCAATGACCGGCCAACGTATCGCTGTCCCACTGGGGGAACGGAGCTATGAAATCTTTCTGGAGCCGGGCGCCAGCCGATCGCTCGGTGACCGCCTCAAGAGACTCGTGGACGCGGGGAAAATCGGCATCGTCACGGACCGTCACGTGGCCAGCCACTATCTCAAACCCACCGTCGATTCGCTGAAGCAGGCGGGACTCGATCCTGTGCCCATTGTCTTGCCTCCCGGTGAGCGTACAAAGACACTGGCGACTGTTGCGCGGATCCTCGATGTTCTCGCCGTGCACAGGTTCGAACGTCGTTCGCTACTGTTGGCGCTGGGAGGCGGCGTCATTGGCGACCTCGCTGGGTTCGCCGCCTCGATCTATCAGCGCGGGATCCACTATGTGCAAGTCCCGACGACTTTGGTGGCACAGGTGGATTCCAGCGTCGGTGGAAAAACCGGGGTTGATCATCGTCTCGGAAAGAACCTCATTGGGACGTTTCATCAACCCAAGGCCGTGATCATCGATCCGTTCCTCTTGCATACGCTGCCGCGCCGCGAATGGATCGCGGGTCTTGCGGAGGTTATCAAGTACGGCATTATCGCCGATGAAGCGTTGTTTTCGTTTTTGGAGGCCTCGATGCCGGATCTGCTGAAGTTGGACGCGCAGGCGGTGATACGGGCTGTCGCCCGTTCCTGTGAGATCAAGGCCGAGGTTGTGGCCTCTGATGAACGCGAATCGGATCGGCGGCGTATTCTGAATTATGGGCACACGATCGGCCATGCACTGGAATCGCTCGGAGGCTATCGTCGCCTCGTTCACGGAGAGGCGGTGGGCATCGGTTTGGTCGCGGAAGCCGAGCTTGCCGTCCAATTGGGGCTCTGTGAAAGCGACGTGTCAGCGAGAATCCGCCGGCTTGTGCAGGCGGCGGGGCTTCCTGATCGCTTGCCGCCGAAGACGTCGTTCGGCGCACTATGGGGCGCTATGCAGCATGATAAGAAGGTCGCGGCCGGCACGGTCATCGGCGTCTGGCCTGTTCGTATCGGCGCGGTGGTGATCCGCCCGCTCGCGGAAGAGTCGTGCGCGGAATGGTTCCGAACACGTGAGCCTGCGGGGCCACCACGGAAGCCGGGCCTGCGAAAGACCTAGGATGATGGCGAACAAACGTCCCCCATCACTCGCGCAACTGGAACAGGCTCTGAAGGAAAAGACTCGGGAAGTCGATGTGCTGCACCGGATCACGGATTCGATCAGCAATACGCTCGATCTGGAAGCCGTCCTCAAACACATCGTCGAAATCGTCGTCGAGGTGACGCGAGCCGACGCCTGTCTCCTGTACTTATTGTCCGACGGCCAGGACGAACTCATCCTCAGGGCCTCCAAAAACCCGCATCCCAAATTGATCGGTCGGATCACGATCGGCATGGGCGAAGGCATCACCGGGTGGGTGGCGCAAGAGCGGACGAGGGTCGTGATTCCCAGCAACGCCAGTGATGACCCGCGGTTCAAGTTTTTCCATAATCTGCCTGAAGACCGCCACCAAGCCTTCGTTTCCGTCCCGATCATGGCGAAAAAGGAAGTAGTCGGCGTGATCAACGTGCAGCACAAGCGCCCCAAGCGATACCGGCCCGATGAATTGGCGCTGCTGTCAACCATTGCCAATCAGGTGGGAGGCGCCATCGAAAACGCGCGGCTTTACGAGCAGATGCGGCGCAAGGCGTTGCAGGTCGAAACGCTGTCCCAGGTGTCCGAGACAGTGGCCTCCAGTCGCCTGATCGAAGACGTGCTGCAATTGCTGGTCACGATGACAGCTCAGATGATGAATTCCAAGATCTGCTCAATCATGCTGTTGGATGAAGCGACCGGTGACCTTCATATCGAGGCCACGCAAAGCCTCAGCGAGCATTACCGCCGAAAGCCGAACTTGAAAATCGGGCAAAGCGTGAGCGGTCGTGCGGTGCAGGAGCGACGGCCGATCATCGTCGCCGATGTGACCAAAGAGCAGGAGTACATGTATCCGGACATGGCGAAGAAAGAAGGCCTCTGCTCGCTGCTTTCCGTGCCGATGATGATTCGTGAAAAGGCGGTGGGCGTCATCAATAGTTACACCTCGGTGCCGCACGCCTTTACGACTGAGGAAGTCAAGCTGTTGCAGGCCATCGCCAATCAAGCCGCGATCGCGATCGAACACACGAAGCTGCTCGAAAAATCCTTTGAAATGCAGGAAGCTCTGGCCGTTCGAAAGTTATTGGAACGGGCCAAGGGGTATCTGATGCGCTCGAAGAAGCTGACGGAAGAGGAAGCCTTCAAGCTCATTCAGCGGCAAAGCATGGACTTGAGAAAATCGATGCGTGAGATCGCCGAAGCGGTGTTGCTCGCCGGTGAACTCGAAGATCGAGCCGAAAAGCAGCGAGCATAGGACCGTTATTGTTGAGGGGCTGGGGTTTTTGGCTGTGCGCGAGCGCGTTCAGCTTCCTGTTCCGCAAGCTGCTTCTTGATGTCCTGCAACTCCTTCCGCCGCGCTTCGATTTCCGATTCTTTCTTGGGCGGTTCGGCTATCCCTTCAGTAGCGGCTCGAGGCACTGCCGGCTCAGGTGTGGGCTGCGTCGAAGCAGAGGGAATCGATGCCGGTGGTAACGCCGCCAATAACTGATAATCAATCGCCAATGTTTTGTCCGTCGACCGGGCATCGAGGTAACTGTCCGGCCGTTTCGCCGCTTCCGGAAGAAACAGGATGGTGTGGTTCATCAATCCCGTGTTGTCAGGGAGCCGGCGGTTGGCCATGTTGATGGTGTTGGCCGGTTCGGGGCGAACCCGAAACTCTGTGATCGTTAAATAGAGCGACTGTCCATAGGCGTGGATGACTCCCGACGTCGTTTCCTTTGGGCGAAGCTCCAGTGGTGGCTCGGATGATCCGACGCCGCCTCCCCTGGTGTGTGCGAGGCCGGGTTGGCCGATCTGAGCGATGCGAAATCCTACCTGCTGATCCGACGCCGCTCGCCGGAGTCCCTCCGAGATCAAGGGGGCAAGATAGGCTACTTCGCTCTCCGAAAATGCGCGGTAAGCGTCAGGAATGCCCATGAAGAATGTTTTGATCATCCCCTGATCGTCCTTGACCAGTACCCCGCTCAGTACGCGTCCGATGGTCGTGGGATCAATTTTGATCGGGTGCGCGGCTTGAAACGAGCGATCGGAGATCCGCTCCAGATACACCGATCCCTCGGGAGACTCATGAATCAGGACGTCGACATCCGGTCCGGTCGAACAAGCCGACAACAGCAGCACCAGTGCGGCGCAGAGACAAGCATGTATCGGGTGTCTGGCCCGCAAAGCAGGACCCCTCTAGTCTGAAACCGTGGGCAGTCTAGCATATGTAGGATGAGGCTTGACAGGTCGGCGGGGAAACTTTATAAGTACCGCCCATCAAAATGCCGAGAAATGGACAACGGAGTCCATATCTCGAGCGAGATTTTGCAAGGACAATGGCGTCCTTTTGGTCCAACGACACTGGGCCGGAAGGGCGTTTTTTTTGCTGCCCTCTGGTTCTCTGCAGGCGTTCAGTCAACAAGAGGGAGGCGCATGGATCAGATCAACAGGTTCCTTAAAAAAGTCGGTGCCATCTCGTTATCGCTCCTCGCACTCGGTCTGGGAAATGTCGTGATTGCGGCGGAAGAACAGAGCGCCGGCGAAGCCGCCGGAGCCGGGCGGTTGTCGCGCGAGACCCAGGAGCCGCCAGCGGTGATTTGCGGAGGCTGCGTGGCCCCGTCCCACTCCACTCAAGGCAAGGGCAGCATCACTCCCTACGGCCGTATCGAGTTGGATGCGATCTATAGCACGAGAAACACGAACCCGCTCGATCCAGGGCAGTTCAATGGGTATGCCACAGCCGCGGGCAAGAGCAGCAATTCCTCGGCGACGTTTAATCCGCGCTATAGCGTGTTCGGCCTTCGAGCCGATCGTACGGACGGCACACATGTGTTGATGGGTGTCGTCGAGGCCGATTTTTACTCCCAGACCGACAATGCAGGCAACATTGCGCCCCGTCTTCGTCTGGCCTATGCGCGGTATTCACCCAATAACAACAAGACAAGCGTGACGGCCGGCATGGATTGGACACCGGTGATGGGATTGCACCCGAATCTGATCGACTTCTCGATCATGGGATACAACGGAAACCTCTGGCAACGTCTTCCTCAGGTCACGGTGCGCCACCAATTCAGCGAACATATCGATGGCTTGGTCACGGCCTTCCGCTTCGAACGCGGGCTCTCGGCTATTCAACCGCAGACCCAGCGGCGACCGTTCGATGGGGCCGGGGTTGGCGGTGCGCCGCCCGCACAATGTAACGGCGGAAACTTTGGCTGTTCCGAAAACGCCTTCAACGATCCGGTGCAGATGCCCTATTTCGGCACCCGCTTCGGGTACAACGGAACGGGCAACATGCAAGGGTTCATGCTCGCGTTGAACGGGGCGTATCGATGGTACAAGTCTGCCCCCACGGCAAATGTCGGGGGCATTCCCTCCGGACAGAACATCAACTCCTATCTCATCGGCGGTGAGCTGGTCGTGCCGATCACCAAGACCTTGAAGTTCTCCGGCGAGCTCGCTTATGGGCAGGCCCTGGGAGTGGAATTCTTCCGCTACGGCCAGGATCGCAATTTGGGAACGGGCAAGCCGATCAGAACTGTCGTGGGATGGGGAGAGCTGGATTACGCCCATGACCATGAAACCACGTTCATCGCCGGCTACGGTTTCGACAACCCGATCAATTCCGACCTGCAAGGAACAGCGGCCGGACCCGACACGCAATACCTGCTCAATCATCGTTCATATCTGACGGCGGTCCGGCACATCTGGGGCGATCTCTATCTTTCGTTTGAATGGAACCACCTCATGACCAAATGGTCGACCGGCGAAAGTTTTTCCGGTGACAACTTCATGCTTTCCACGTGGTACAACTTCTAATGAGCAGCGGTCAGCCTTCAGCTGAAAGCTGATAGCTAGTAGCTGACAGCTCCAAGGAGCGAAAAAATGGACGACATAAGAAACGAAAAGATGGTGGGGGAGCCGGACGCTGCAGGTCACGATCAATCCCGGCGCGACTTTCTCGTGCAGGGCGCCAGAATGACGGCAGGCATCGGTGTGGCCGCCCTGCTTGGGAATCTGGGACAGTGGGCGCTATCGTATGCGGCGGACAAACAGCCGATCAAGGTTGGCGTGTTGCATTCGTTGAGCGGCACGATGGCGATCAGCGAAGTCTCTCTGCGTGACGTCGTTCTGATGGCCATCGATGAGATCAACGCCAAGGGTGGGATCCTGGGCCGTCAGGTCAAGCCGGTCGTCGTGGATCCGGCATCGAACTGGGACCTCTTCGCGGAAAAAGCCAAGCAGTTACTGCTGCAGGACAAGGTTGCTGTGGTCTTCGGCTGCTGGACGTCGGTGAGCCGCAAATCGGTGCTGCCCGTCTTCGAAAAGAACAATGGCTTGCTGTTTTATCCCGTGCAGTATGAAGGGGAAGAATGCTCCCACAACGTGTTCTACACTGGGGCGGCCGTCAATCAGCAGGCGGTGCCGGCGGTGGAATATTTGATGAGTAAAGAAGGCGGAGCCTACAAGAAATTTTACCTGCTCGGCACAGACTACGTGTACCCACGCACCACGAACAAGATTCTCCGCGCCATGTTGCTGGCCAAGAAAGTGTCGGAGGCCAACATCATGGAGGAGTATACACCCTTCCACCATCAGGACTATCAAACCATTGTCGGCAAGATTAAGAAATTCGCCGCCGGTGGCGGGGCGGCCGTCATCAGCACCATCAATGGGGACAGCAACGTGCCGTTCTACAAAGAATTTGCCAATCAAGGCCTCCGTGCCGAAGACGCACCCATCATGGCCTTTAGCGTGGCTGAGGACGAACTGCGTGGGATGGACACGACGGCGCTGGTCGGTCACCTGGCGGCCTGGAATTATTTTCAGAGCGTCGATACGCCGCAAAATAAGAAGTTCGTGAATGACTTCAAAGCCTATTGCAAGAGGAATAATCTGCCGGACGGAGACAAACGCGTAACGGACGATCCGATCGAGGCCGGGTATTTTGGAGTGTACGTCTGGAAACAGGCGGTGGAAAAAGCCGGCAAGACCGATGTTGACGCCGTGCGCAAGGCTGTTTATGGTCAGAAGTTCCTTGCACCCGGCGGCGAAATCAAGATGGACGAGGGCAACCATCATACCCACAAGCCAGTGCTGATCGGAGAAATTCATAAGGACGGCCAATTTAAGGTGGTCTCGCGTTCGAAGGGGTTAGTGAAGCCGGAGCCCTGGAGCGAGTATACGAATCCCGACAAGGGCTGTGATTGGATCAGTCATCAGGGCACATACCAAAAGAAGTAGGTGGAATTCTCGCACCCCGCCAGGGGTGGGAGAGAGGCAGGGCGGCCTGTTAGCCTCTTGTGCTTGCGGAACGCGGCACACGGGATCCATCGTATCTGTTCGAATTAAGCGGGTGACGTGAGGAATGTCCACGTCACCCGCTTGTCCTGTTCAGGAGCCGCCGCGATCGTGAAGCGATTGTCTCTGGACGTCCTGGTAGTAGCAGCTGTCGTATGCCTAGCTGCCGGTCACGGGCTCGCTGCGGTTTCCCCTCCGTCTCCCATCTTCTCCCCGCTCGAACGGGCACTCTCCCAAATCGTGAGCGAGGATGAAGCTGTGCGCGACGACGCGCTTCGCGTCGTC
>DATIGH010000093.1:0-18233 GCA_035454845.1 Nitrospira sp. | reverse complement strand
GCCGCCGTCGGCTTTACCGTCTCCGATATGGATCGCTCAGTGGCCTTCTATCGTGATGTGCTGACATTCGAGCCGGTGAGCGACGTGGAAGTCGACGGACCGGAGTACGATCGGCTCTGGGGTGTCTTCGGGGTGCGGGCGCGAATCGTTCTGATGCGGCTGGGCGGACAGGAGCTGGAGTTGACAGAGTTCCTCGCGCCGCCGGATCTGAGGCCGATTCCAGTGCCTTCCTATAGTAACGATCTCTGGTTTCAGCATTTCGCCATTGTGGTGCGCGATATGGAAGAGGCCTGGGCACGCCTGCGCCAGCACCATGTCAGACAGATTTCTCCGCGGCCGCAAACGATTCCTGTTTCGAACGCAGCCGCGGCGGGCATCAAAGCCATCAAGTTCCGCGACCCTGACGGGCATAATCTGGAGCTGCTGTGGTTCCCGCAAGGGAAGGGCAATTCCTTGTGGAAGAAGCCGGGGCAAGATCTCTTCCTTGGTATCGACCATACGGCGATGACCGTGCGGAGCACGGAGAACAGTATCACGCTCTACCGCGACCTGCTCGGTCTCACCGTGGCGGGGGGTACGGTGAATATGGGCCCGGAACAGGAGCACTTGGACAGCCTGCCGGGAGCCCGGGCACGTGTCACCGGCCTCACGCCCAAGATGAGCCCGCTCGGTGTGGAATTTCTGGAATATGAACGGCCGGTCGCAGGCCGCCCTATGCCGGCTGATTCGCGTCCCACGGATCTCTGGCATTGGCAGACGACGCTTGTCGTGTCCGATGTAGAGGCAGCGGCGGCGACACTGGATGGAGTGGTGACATTCGTGTCCTCCGGTGTCGTCATCCTGCCCGATAGGAGCTCGGGATTCGCCAAGCGACTCCTTGTCCGTGATCGGGATGGGCACGCCTTGCAATTGGTTTCGCCCTGATATCTTCTCAATAGCCATCAGTTGCGGGCTATTCCTGTCAGTGCTAAGCTTTCCCGCCTCTTTGAACCAGTAATGAGACATGCTCTAAGGAGAGCAGTCCGCATGTTGGACGGTGCCACCTCGCTCAATGATCCCAAACGGCTGGCGGCGCGCCATAAGGCGGACGAATTCCTCCGTTCCCTCGTCGAAGGCACCATCACTTCCACAGGCGGCGACTTTCTCCGCGAGCTTGTACGGCATGTCGCCGCTGCCTTGAACATTCGCTATTGCTTCGTCGGTTACCTGTTGCCCGGATCCAGGATCCGGACCCTCGCATTCTGGAAGGGCGATGGGTACATGGATCCCGTTGAATATCCGCTGGAGGGGACGCCCTGCGAGGACGTGATCGCCGGCAAAACCTCCCACTATGCTCAGGACGTTGAGAAAATGTTCCCACGCGATCACGACCTCGTCACGATGGGTGTGACGAGCTATTTGGCTGTGCCGCTAAAGGATCCGAGGGGAGCGGTGCTTGGTCACCTGGCGGCGATGGATGTGCAGCCGATGTTACTGACCACGGAGGAAATTGATGTCTTCAAACTCTTTGGCGAACGAGCTGGGGTCGAGATTCATCGCCAAGTCATGGAGCTCTCGCTCAAGGAACGGGAGAACACACTGCGCGCGATTTCGGAAGGTACGGCACAAGCCGTCGGGGGCGAATTTTTCCATTCGCTGGTCAAGAATTTGGCGACCGCACTCGATGTGACCTACGCCTTTGTGTCCGAATTCTGTGTCGATCGCTCCAAGGTTCGCACATTGGCGTTTTGGGCGGGCGACCATTTTAAGGCCAACTTTGAATATGCCATTGCCCACACGCCCTGCGAAAAAGTATTGGCCGGAGAGCTTTATCATTGCGCAGACGACGTTGCGGACAAATTCCCGCTGCATCGCGCTGATTTAGAAGGATTGAAGGTCAAGAGCTACCTCGCGATTCCGGTCACCAGCGCTAAGGGGGAGGTCTTGGGACATTTGGCCGTGATGGACACCAAGCGCATGGAGTTGGGGCAGCTGGATTTGTCGGTGTTCAAGATTTTCGGAGCGCGGGCGGGGGCGGAGCTCGAGCGATTGCACATGGAAATGCGTTTGAAGGAGAACGAAGAGCGGTTGCGCGATCTGTTCGATGAAGCGCCGATCGCCTATGTCCATGAAGGGCTTGACACGCGGTTTATTCGTGCCAATCGTACGGCTATGCGCAGTCTGGGCATCACCCCTGATGAAGTCCAGGGTACCTATGGCAGAACGTTTATCCCCGACACCCCGGAGGCCCAGCGCCGTCTCAAGGCTGCACTGGAATCGATCGGGCGCGGCACGGACACGAGCGGAGTGGTACTTGAACTGCGCCGCAAGGACGATGGGAAGCCTCTCTGGATTCAATGGTGGTCGAGACCGGATCCCAGCGGGACCTATACACGGACAATGTTCATCGACATCACCGAAAAGGTCTTGATGGAGCAGGAGAAGGCTCGATTGGAAGCCGAGAAGATCTATCTTCAGGAAGAGATCAAGACCGTCCATAACTTTGAAGAGATCATCGGCACGTCGGAGGCCATTAAAAAAGTCCTCAAGTCCGTTGAGAAGGTCGCCGGGACGGACGCTACCGTTCTGGTGACCGGTGAAACAGGAACGGGAAAAGAATTGATCGCCCGTGCCATTCACAATCTGAGTACTCGGAAACAGGGCGTGCTTGTCAAAGTCAATTGCGCAGCCATTCCCGCTGGACTGATCGAGAGTGAGCTGTTTGGCCACGAAAAAGGCGCCTTTACCGGAGCGCTCGCGCGTAAGATCGGTCGGTTTGAATTGGCAGACAAAGCGACGATCTTTCTCGACGAAGTCGGCGAGATCCCGCTGGACTTGCAGACGAAACTCCTCCGTGTCTTGCAAGAAGGGGAATTCGAGCGACTCGGCAGTACCAAAACGATCAAAGTCAATGTGCGGGTCATTGCCGCGACCAATCGCAACCTGGACGAGGAAGTTCGTGAAGGTCGTTTCCGTTCTGACCTCTTTTACCGGTTGAAGGTATTTCCGATTCAGCTCCCGGCGCTGCGCGATCGGAAGCAGGATATTCAGTTGTTGGTCTCGTATTTCGTCAAGAAGTTCTCTACCACGATGGGCAAGAAGGTGGAATCGGTCTCCGCAAAATCCATGGAGATGTTGAAAAACTACCCCTGGCCCGGCAACATCCGCGAGCTTGAGCACGTCGTCGAACGCGCCGTGATTCTCAGCCAGGGACCGGAGTTAGAATTGGGCGACTGGATGCCTAAGGGTTCAGAAAGTGCCGCGAATGCCTCCCTCTCAACGCTAGAAGATGTCGAACGCTCGCATATCCTCTCCGTCCTCAACCAGACCGCTTGGCGCGTCAGCGGAGAAAGAGGAGCAGCCAAGATCCTCGGCCTCAATCCCACCACGCTCGAAGCGCGCATGAAGAAGCTCGGCATCTCCCGGCCTTCTTGATGTATCTCGTGAAGCGTCGTTCGTGAAGCGTCCTCCGTTCGTTCTCCCGCGATCAAGCCATCAGCAATCAGCTCTTCTCCCAATACATTGGGAGCGTCCCAATATGTTGGGAGGTAGTTCTTAGGAACAGAGTGCAGTCGCCCGCCTGATCCTTCGCTCGCCCGTAACGAATCCCCTGATCTTTTAATAACTTAGAGGCTCGCTTCGTTCGTCCTCCGGGCGTGGCATTGCTGTTGCTGAATGGACGTGCGTCACACGAGTGCAACAGAGGATCACCGATGTTGAAGATTACGAAGATAGAAGAAACAGGAACGACGGTGCTGCTCAAGCTGGAAGGAAAAGTGACGGAGCAGTGGGCCGCGCTACTCGATGGCGAATGCCGGGCGTTCCTCAACAATCGCCAAACGCTCATGCTGGATTGTGCGGGAGTGAATTTTTTAGATGCTCGTGGAGTTGACGTACTGAGAAATCTTCGCCTGAACAACGTCACCATACTTGGCGCTCCAGAAATCGTGACGGAGCTGCTGCGAACAGGAGGTCAGTCATGAGTACGGTCGCCATTACTACCACAGGCTTCAGAGGCCTTACACCGCCGAGCGTGGACGCACCACGCAGAACTCCGACCCCGCAGGCCGATCAAGCCTTGCTGAGCCGACTGTGTGCAGGCGAGGAAGGTGCCTTTGATGAATTGGTGAACAAGCACCATGGGGCCCTTATCCGTCTGGCAATGGGATATGTGGCCGATCGTGAGGTGGCCGAGGAAGTGGTGCAGGATACCTGGATGGCGGTCATCGAGAGCCTCTCGCGTTTTGAAGGTCGGTCCTCGCTGCGCACGTGGATCTTCGGGATCCTGATTCATAAGGCCAAAGATCGGGGAATTCGCGAGAAACGGCATACGACATTCTCGTCTTTCGAGTCTTGCGAAGACGATAACGAGGAAGCGGTCGACCCGTCCCGTTTCCATCAGAGTGGCGAGTCGGCTGGCCACTGGGCGATCCCGCCGCAGCCGTGGGACGATCAGACGCCGGAGAAGCTGCTGGCCTCTCGGCAGACGATCAATGCCATGAACGGTGCGATTGAATCGCTGCCGAGAACCCTCAAGGAGGTCTTGATTCTCCGTGACGTTGAGGGGGTCGATATTAAGGAGGCATGCGCACTGCTAAACATTACTGAAACCAATCTGTATGTGCGGTTGCACCGAGCGCGTGAACGGGTTCGTGCGGCGGTAGAGGCGCTTATGGGAAAGGACCAGATCCTCACGGCTTCCAGCCGTTGTAAGAAAAGCTGTCTTCGACAGACCCAGGGATAATACCCCTCTTCAATGGAGGCTCCCTGCATGAATCTTTCCCCGGATTCGGTGTCCAACGGACTCACGTGTCGGGCTATTGCGCCGCAATGGTCCGCATATCTCGATGATGCCTTACCGGCGCTCATGAAGCTGCGCATGGCATGCCACTTCTCGACCTGCCCCGACTGCCGTCGTTACGTGCGACAGATCACTATGGTGCGGGACGCGCTCCACATGCTGACGAAATGCGAACCTTCACCGGTTCAGCGGCGATTTCTGCGAGAGCGGTTTGCCGCGCGCCATGCTCGGTAGGACAATCCCTTCATCGCATTGGTTTCTCGTCCAAGCCTGTCCCAGAACCAGCATTCTCCGACTGACTCACACCGTCAAGCTCGCACGATGAAATGGACTCGTCGGATTTAGAGATGGTGGTGTAAGGATCCCAGGACGAGGACGACTACGTCACAGGCATAAAGAACACAACCGGCCGCTAAGAAAGATTTGGCTGCCGCAATCATAACCTCAAAACGAAGAAGGAGACTTGACATGAGCAGCAGGACAGCTACCGCCACAATGCAGATTGAGAGCGATATCGCCTTGACCGAGAAACTGCAGGCCCTGGGAACGATCATGACTCGGTATGGGCTTGTTGTGGTCTTTGCCTGGATCGGAGCGATGAAGTTCTCCACCTACGAAGCGACTGCCATTCAACCATTGGTATCCAATAGCCCCTTGATGAGCTGGCTCTATGGCATCTTCAGCGTGCAGGCGTTCTCGAATTGGCTCGGCGTGCTTGAGGTTGCCATTGCCGTGATGATCGCAGCCCGGCCGGTTTCTGCCAAGATCTCAGCCGCGGGCAGCGCACTGGCCGCAGTGCTGTTCTTGGGTACCCTCAGTTTTATGCTCTCCACGCCACCCGTGTGGGAGGCCAGCTTGGGCGGGTTTCCCGCTCTTTCGGTCGCGCCGGGACAATTCTTATTGAAGGACCTGGCATTATTGGGAGCATCGATCTGGACGCTTGGCGAAGCCCTAACAGATATAGGTCACGAGGCATAGCGTCGGCCTATAGATCACATAGGAGAACGGACGATGAGAGCCATAGCTGTGCTTCCTGGGAGGCCAAACTCCATTCACTTAGCGGAACTGCCCAAGCCGTCGGTCCACGAAATTCCCAACGGCCGAGGCGTGCTCGTGCAGGTGCTGCGTGTGGGAGTCGACGGCACAGACAAAGAGATCAATGCAGCGGAATATGGCCAGGCGCCTCCCGGCGACGACTTTCTCATCATCGGTCATGAATGCTTTGGCCGCGTGCTCGAAGTTGGCGCCAACGTGCGTGAACTCATGCCGGGGGATTATGTCGTGCCGACAGTGCGGCGACCAGGGGGAAGCTTCTACGACAAGATCGGTCAATATGACATGACGACCGAGGATATCTATTACGAACGAGGCATCAATCTCAGGCACGGGTATCTCACTGAATACTTCGTGGATGATCCGGAGTACATCGTGAAGGTTCCCAAGGGATTGAAGCATGTGGCTGTGTTGCTTGAGCCGACGTCGGTGATTGAGAAGGGGATTATCCAAGCCTACGAGGCGCAACGCCGGTTGAAAGTCTGGCGGCCGAAGCGTGCCGCCGTACTCGGAGCTGGTACGATCGGCATGTTGGCGGCCCTATCACTGCGGATGCGAGGTCTGGAAGTCGTGAGCTTTGGTCGAAACCCGGCCCCTTATCGAAACTCTGAATTGCTTGCCGAGATCGGTGCACACTACATCTCAACGCAAGAAACGTCTCTCAAGGCGGCGGCGGATCAGTATGGCCCCTTTGATCTGATGTTCGAGGCGACGGGTTTCGCGCCAATTGTGTTCGAGGCGATGGAGCATTTGGGAAAAAACGGCGTCTTGATCCTCTCCAGCGTGACCGGCGGGGGTAGGAATGTTCAGGTTCCGGCGGACATGATCAATCTGGGATTCGTTCTCGGCAACAAGGTCATGGTGGGGACTGTCAATGCGAATAGGGAATATTTCGAGGCCGGTGTATACGATCTGTCGCGTGCGGAACTTGAATTTCCTGGCTGGCTCTCCAAACTCCTGACACACCCCGTGACGGGGCTCGAGAACTATCAAGACATGATGCGGATGCTCACGACTGAAAAACAGGCGATCAAAGTCTATGTGACCGTCGGGCAGATTGATGAACAATGACTATCACAGGAGGAGGAATCCGATGAAGACAACGATGATTGGCTTGGTTACCGTGTTCTGTTTGGCTGGACTCACGCCTCTGTCATTTGCCGATGAGATGGGCAAGATGAAAAATGAGATGAAGGGCGATGCGATGGTACACAAGGATGCGATGAAAGGGGAGACGAAGGGGAAGTCAAACGACATGAAGGGGCAGAAGGAGGCAATGAAAGCCGAAACGAACGCCAAGCACGACGAGATGAAGGGAGAAATGAAGTCCAAACACGATGAGTCGAAAGGCGAGATGAAAGGATCGATGGGCAAGTAAGACCTCAGCCGGTCTCCACTCATGATGGCCTGCGGTCCTATTTTGATCGCAGGCCATCTGCTTTTGGGCATTCGGATGCCTGTAAGAAAGATCTCCGCTCGACGACAATCTCAACAGAGGGTTTTAGCGAGAGGAGATCGCTATGACATCACTGATTGAGAACGGACCAGACACACACATTCCGGCACCTGACGCTCCTGTACTCTCGGATCAGGTATCTACGCCGGCGCTACCTCCAGCTTCCGCACTCACGAAGGAACGAATCTATCGGCACAGATTCCCCGTGCGCCTAGGCCATTGGCTCAACGTGATCTGTTTGTTCATTCTCATCATGAGTGGGCTGCAGATTTTCAATGCCCATCCAGCACTCTATTGGGGGGATCGATCCGATCGCGATCGTCCACTGCTTTCGATTCGTCCGATCCAAACGGGAGATGGCGATATCCGCGGTGTCACCACGATTGTGGGACATACTTTCGACACGACAGGCGTGCTTGGGTATTCGAATGGTTCCGGCCGCGCCTTCCCCAGCTGGGCCACCATCCCAAGTGCCAAATGGCTGGCGATGGGCAGGCAGTGGCATCTGTTCTTCGCGTGGGTGTTCGTCATCAATGGGCTGATCTTCACGGCCTACGCGCTGATGAGCCGGCATCTTACCCGTGATCTCGCACCAAACAAGAAGGATCTCCGAGAGATCGGGAAGGCGATCAACGATCATGTTCGCCTGCGCCATCCCCAAGGAGACGAGGCCAAGCGATATAACGTGCTGCAGAAGCTGGCCTATCTCGGCGTCATTTTCGTGCTTGCCCCATTGATCGTGTTAACCGGCCTGACGATGTCTCCGACCATCGACACGGCCTTCCCCTGGCTCTTATCGATTTTCGGCGGCAGGCAATCGGCTCGCACCATCCATTTCATCGCCTGTTTCTCGTTCGTTGGATTCGTCGTGATCCACGTGAGTCAGGTCATCCTGACGGGGTTCTTCAACAATATCCGGTCAATGATCACAGGCTATTTCGTTGTGAGGCATGAAGGAGCCCAACCATGAAGCGGGACACGGCTATGATGCGACGCCAGTTCATAAAAGGAGTCGCAGGAACCGCCGGATTAGTCGCTTTGGCGGGTTGCGACAATCTGACGCAGAGCGGGTGGTTCCCGGGCGTTCTCAATAAAGCAGAGAAGCTCACGGAGCTAGCGCAACGGGCTGTCACCCCTGCCAACGCGATGGCGAGGGAGTACAGTGAGGTGGACATTTCGAAGGTCTTCCCCGCCAATGGCAACACCGATCCGGGCACACAAGACTATGATGACATGCTGCGGAACAATTTTGCCGGTTGGGAAGTGACGATCAACGGCCTGGTCTCCAAACCGATGGTGTTTTCCCTGGCAGCCATCAAGTCGATGCCGGCCAGGACACAGATTACCCGTCACGACTGTGTTGAAGGTTGGAGTGCGATCGGGAAATGGACCGGCGTCCCTCTCGGCGACCTCATGCGCAAAGTTCAACCCTTGGCTCAAGCCAAGTATGCCGTGTTCCATTGCGCCGACGTCGACGACGAAGGCGTTCCGTATTATGAGAGCATGGCACTTCAAGACGTTTTCCACCCCCAGACCATATTGGCGTATGAGTTGAACGATACGCCGTTGGACGTTCCGCATGGCGCGCCTCTGCGGCTGAGATTCGAGCGGCAACTCGGTTATAAACACGCCAAGTATGTGCAGCGGATCGAATTGGTCGAATCCCTCACAGGCATCGGCGGTGGGAGAGGGGGATATTGGGAAGATCAGGGGTATGAATGGTATGCCGGAATTTAAGTTCGTGAAGCGTGAAGCGTGAAGCGTGAAACGTCAAGTGGCTCGGACAATTCTTCTTGGTGCATTCTTTGTCAGCAGCCTTTGCGGCTGTCTTTCGCCCATTGCCATGCACCGAGCGGTCCTGGAGTACGACCGTACGGTGAGCCAGGTCGAAGCGGAGTTGCTCCTGTTAAACATTGCGCGGGCACGCCATCATCGGCCCGTGCATTTCACTGCGGTGTCGAGTGTAGCAGCGACCTTCGATTTTCGGACGAATATCGGCATTCGAGGCGGCATTGGACCGTCGACCGACTCTACCGAGCGGCCGCTAAATCTCGAATACGGCACGAGCGTCGCAGAGAATCCCACCGTCACGATCGTGCCCATCTCGGGTGAAGAATTCACTAAACGGATTCTGCGTCCACTGGAAGAGTCACATTTCGACTTTCTGGCTCATGAAGGGTTCGATATCAACATGATTCTCCGATTGATGGCGAGAGGGATGATACTGGATGACGGCGAGAAGGGCCGGCTGGTGCTGTTCAATGCGCCTGCCCGCCACGATGAATATGCCGCGTTTCGGCAGCGTCTCCTCCATCTGGCATCGTTGCAGCAGGCGCGTGCGCTCTATATTGAACCCCTCTCCTACGAGGAACCGTTCCCGGTCGCGATGGATCGCGTGCTGACGCCGGCCGAAGTCGTGGCGGCGCTTGACAAGGGCTATCGCTCGAGCATGAAGAACCTCAACTCCCAGATCCTGACTCGCAAGGTTGTCGGGCGTCTTGCCATCACGAACTACGAGCCGTGGCGGCTCAGCAATGAAGAACGCCATCGCTTAAACGAGGAGATTGAGCGATTTCCCGTTGATTATGTGTTTGTGGACATCCGATCAGGACACCCCGGCGGTGAATGGCCCATGCGCGGGGTCATTCAGTTGAGAAGCTTCAATGCCATTATCGGGTCTGTCGCACGTGGAATCTCAGAAGAACCAGCGTTTCATGTCGATCCCGATCCACGGACGGGGCCCGTATTCATGAATCCCGATCACGTGCTCGAAATCGAGGAGACCGGCTCCACACCGAATGATGCGGAGTTTACGATAGATTTTGAAGGGACCCACTACTCGATCAGCAAATTTCCTATCAGCAGAGGGATGGTCCCGAGCTGGAACCAGGAGGCCTTTGCGGTGCTCGCCAATCTCTTTCAAATGACAGTCACCGACGTCTCCAATGCGAAAACACCGATCATCTCCATACCGAAAGGCGGGTGAACCATGCTGCGAAAACTTGCGACGGCGTGCGGAACCATCCTGATCGTCATCTTCGTGATGTGGGTCGTGGTCAACGCGGCGGTGGGCATGGCAGCGCCGGACATCACCAGCCAGACCTGGCTGAACAGTGACCCGATTCATCCGGGTGACCTCAAAGGCAAGGTGGTGATGGTCGAGTTTTGGACGTTCGGTTGTTACAATTGCCGCAATGTTGAACCCTATGTGAAACAGTGGCATGAGAGGTACGCAGCTCAGGGATTCGTCGTCATTGGGGTCCATTCTCCGGAATTTTCCTATGAACGCGATCTCGATAAGGTGGCAAGCTATCTCAAAGAACATGACATCAGATATCCTGTCCCCATCGACAATGATTTCTCGAATTGGAACCGCTATGGGAATCGGTTTTGGCCGGCGCTGTACCTCATCGATAAACAGGGCACGATTCGCTATGTCAGAATCGGCGAGGGGGGCTATCAGGCAACCGAGCGACTCATTCAAGCATTGTTAGCGGAGAAGAGCTGATGTGATGCCGTCACTCTCGCGTCGACATGTGCTAAAAGCGTTTGGATCTGCGACCATACTCTCTTTCCTGCGGCCGCCTTCTGTCGGTGCCGGCTTGCTCGACGGATTATTCGGTCACCAGGCCAGAACGCCGACGCCACCGATCACGCCCAACGAAGAATTCTACATTACCTCGTATAGAAGCCCGCCGACGATTCGGCTGAGCGACTGGGCATTGTCCATCAAAGGACTGGTGGAACGACCTCAGACACTCACATACGAGCAGTTGATTGAAAGGCCGGCCGTCATTCAAGTCGTGACGCTCGAGTGTGTCGGCAACACGGTGGGGGGCGAATTCATCGGCACGGCTGAATGGACCGGTGTGCCGCTGCAAGCGTTGTTGCAGGAGTCGCGTCTTCGCCATCCGGCTTACGATGTGGTCTTGCGAGCGGCCGACGGATTCTCGGACAGCATCACGGTCGACCGCGCCATGCTCGGCGATGTCATCATTGCGCATCAGATGAATGGTGTGCCTTTGCCGGCAGCCCATGGGTTTCCAGCCCGAGTGATCGTGCCGGGTCATTATGGAATGAAAAGCGTGCAATGGCTCACGGAGATTGAAGCCGTTCCTAATGACGCCAAAGGTTATTACCAGCAGAAGGGATGGACAGAAGAGGCCATCGTCAAGACGATGTCGCGTATTGATGTGCCTGGTCATGGCGCCACGGTGAAAGGACTGCATCAGAAGATAGAAGGGCTCGCCTTTGCGGGATCAAGAGGCATCAAACACGTTGAGCTCAGCATGGATGGAGGGGATCATTGGGAACCGGCCAACCTCGCAGCCCCTCTTTCTCCCTATGCCTGGAGATTCTGGAGCTATGACTGGACCGTCCCGACTCCCGGTCGATACACGCTGGTCGTACGTGCGACAGACGGGTCCGGATCGCTCCAGACATCGGTCGAACAGGATCCCGCACCGGATGGTGCAAGCGGGCTCCATGAAATCACCGTGACAGTGGAGGCTTAGAGAAAGGGACGCAGCCAGCAAAAAGGAATGCCTTGATGACGTGGGTCTGGATGATTCTCCTCACGGCGATGGTTGAAGCCGGTTGTTCTTCGGTCCCTGAGCGATTTGCTCCTCTCGATCCTCTTGATCCCGCTCACGTGTCACATCGGTTGTTCGACGAGGTCTTGCAAACCTCTGTCAAAAACGGAATTGTCAATTATCCTGAGTTACAGGCAGACCAGCGATTGGCCGCCTATCTGGCCCTCTTGAATCGTGTAGATCCTTCGGCACTGAGCACGGACCGTGACCGGCTCGCATTTTGGATCAATGCGTACAACGCCTGTGCGATTCAAGGCATTCTCGACGGATACAGCCCAAAACCCTATATCGGCTGGTATCGCTTCTTCAAGACGCATACGTACGGAATCGGAGGGGTGCAACTGAATCTGAGCGACCTCGAGCATGACATTCTGCGCAAGCAGTTCCATGAGCCGCGCATCCATTTCGCCATCGTCTGCGCCTCGTCATCTTGCCCCAAATTGCCCTCATGGGCCTATGATCCAATGCAGCTCGATCGGCAATTGGATCAAGCGGCCCGTGCCTTCATCAATGATCCGACGAGAAACCGATTCGACCGACAACAAAGAATCGCTTATCTTTCGAAGATCTTCGATTGGTTCGAGGAGGATTTTGCCGCGAACGCCGGCTCGGTTCTACAGTTTGTGGCACCTTTCGTGGACGATGCCGACCTCGCGCGCGAACTTGCCCAGAGTGGATACCACATCACCTATCTGGACTATGACTGGAGTCTCAATGGTCCAGCGCCGAAGGAGACGGTTCATGCTAGTGCACGCTGATGAAAAGATACCCATCGCGAGGTTGCTGACGTTTCTTGAGCATGGGGAGCGTCTGGCCCATACCTGTGCGAAGGCTCAGGCCGGATTGGCGGCTGAAGACAGCCAACGCCGATTTTTTCTAAGCCAGGCGCGCCAAGAAGCCACACATGCACTGATCTTTCAAGGAGCCATTGCCTGTCTGGCGCCCAGGTATCTCGGACAGACGCCGATGCTCCCGGCATTGGAGGAGTACCGGAGACTGCTCTATGATGCGCTGGTCCGGAAGGATCTCATCGAGACCGTGCTGGCGGAACAGGTCATTTTGGAAGGATTGGGTGAGGCCCTTCTGACCCGTATCGAAGCCGGACTTGTGAAGCGCGCTGCCCCTTTTGGCCGGTTGCGGCGGATGTTGCTGTCTCAGGAGGAAGCCCATCATGGATTCGGCCGACGCATGCTCGAGCGGGCTATGGCTGCCGGACACACCGATGCGGTCAGTCTGCAGCGCCATGCGCAAACCTATCTGGAGCTGACCGAGCGAATGGTGCTTGCCTTGAGCGATCTCTTTGAATCAATCGACGAAGATGCCAAACTGTGGGCAGCCGACGTCAAATCATTCTTGCCGCCATGGCTCCAAATGACCGAACGGACGTAAACAGCAGTATGCTGACAACCAGATGACGAGATCAGAAGGGAGCCGTGCTCGAGATCACAGACGGCATCAGAATATCCCGCAGGGCTGTTCAGAAAGGCCGTCCAGCAAGGCCGCGGCGAGCGAAGAGGCGAATGCGTACTCTGTTCCGTACGTTGAGCCTCTGAGCGACGCGAGAACGCCGCTGGCGGATTTGTCAACAGCGTGCTAGAAGGGCATCAATGGTTTCGATCGTGATGCCAGCCTACAACGAGGAACAGGCGTTGCCTCACAGCCTGAACGCGCTGTTCCGTCAGGAAGGCACCTACGAAGTCGTTCTTGTTGACGGCGGCAGTAGTGATAGGACTCGCGCGATTGCAGAGTCGTTTGGATTTACGGCCGAAGCGGATGATCGCCATGGTTGTCCGTCGGTCCCGCGTTCCCCCCGTCTGATCCTCACCGCCTCAAAAGGCCGCGCCTCGCAGATGAATGCCGGTGCGAAGGTCGCCCAGGGTGAGTGGTTGCTCTTTCTCCATGCGGATACGGTGCTGCCGACAGGTGCTATCCGGCGGTTGAACGCCATGCATGCCGATCAGGCGATTCAGGCCGGCGGTTTTAGGCATCAGTTTTCTGGTACTGATTGGCGGCTCCGACTCATTTCATTTCTCGACAACCTTCGCTGCCGGTGCAGCCGCATCATTTATGGAGATCAGGCCCTTTTTGTCCGGCGCACCTTGTTTGAACACATCGGAGGTTTCCCCAATCAGCCTATCTTAGAAGATGTGGCGATCTGCGAACGCCTTCTCAAGCTCACCAGACCCGTGTTGCTCTCGCCTCCTGTCGTGACAGATGCCCGTAAGTTTGTGAAGATGGGTGTCTGGCACAGTTTCGTCCGCGTGCTTCTTATTATTCTCCACGTGGAATTCGGGTTGCCCATCCTTCCCAGGTCATTCTTTCAAGAAATTCGATAAATCATCTCCTTGAATACAAATTTTCGCTCAGTAATAATTGACTCACCCGGATCCTTGTGTCCCTTTGTGTCGGAGATCTCTGTCCCACAATCGTGCGGAATATTTGCGGAGGTTAGAGCATGATCAGATATGCCTTGGTTGCCACGACCGTGTTTGTCGTGTTTAGCGCCTCCTGGGGAATTGCACAGATGCTCTCGGGCAATCCGAAGCACGGTGCAAAGATCTATCAGCAGCTGTGTCTTCGGTGTCACGGTGAGAAGCTCGACGGCCGGGGTCCTGAAGCACAGTATTTGAAGGTCATGCCGGCCGATCTTCAATCCACGAGTTCACGGACAAAAAGCGATTGGGAGCTGCTTATCATCGTGGCCCACGGGGTCATGTACACGCCGATGCACGGGTTTCGCGATGTCCTGACAGAGCAGGACATCAAGGACGTCCTCTCGTTCATTCGAGTGGAAGCTCCGTTTCGGGCGGTCTCGTAGAGTCCAGATTCAACGACCATGCGGAGCTAGTCGTGTCGCAACAGCGGTGGGCTCTCGATATTGGCGCAATTCCTGTGAGTCGGGACGAGACAAAGTTCCGTGTCTGGGCACCTTTCGTCACCTCCGTGGCTGTGCGGATGATAGAAGGTGATAGGCCAAACATATCTTTGCACCCGAATGGCAAGGGATATTTTGAAGCGGTTGTGAACGCTGTAGAGCCCGGAGAGAAATATCTTTTTGTGCTGGATGAAACCAGAGAAAGGCCCGATCCTGCCTCACGCTTTCAGCCGGAAGGAGTGCATGGTCCGTCCGTCGTCGTAGACCCTGGGATCTTTCAATGGACAGACCGCGCATGGCCGGGAATGCGTCTTACAAACATGATCGTCTATGAAATGCACGTTGGGACCTTTACCCGTGAAGGCACATTCGAGGCTATTATCCCTTGGCTATCCTATTTGAAGGATACTGTGGGCATCACCGCACTCGAATTGATGCCCATCGCCCAATTTCCAGGGCGTCGCAATTGGGGGTACGACGGAGTCTATCCCTTTGCCCCGCAAGCGAGTTACGGAGGCCCGGAAGGGTTGAAGCGGTTGGTTGATGCTTGTCATGCAGCCGGCATGGCCGTAATTCTAGACGTCGTCTACAACCACCTCGGACCGGAGGGCAATTATCTTGGAGAGTACGGCCCCTATTTTACCGACCGATACAAAACACCGTGGGGATCTGCCATTAACTATGATGGACCAGACAGCGACGAGGTCCGACACTATTTCGTCAGTAACGCGCTCTATTGGGTCACTGAGTATCATTTCGATGGACTCCGCCTGGATGCGGTTCACGGAATCTACGACTTCAGCGCCCATCACATCTTGAAGGAGATTGCATCTGCCGTTCGGGTGCAGGCCGAACAGCTTCACCGGCACATTGTCATCATTGCCGAGAGCGACTTGAATGACACCCGGATCATTGATACGCGGGCCCAGGGAGGCTATGGACTCGATGCTCAGTGGAACGACGACTTCCATCATGCATTGCGTGTGGCACTGACCCACGAGCAAAACGGATACTATCAGGATTTCCACGGCCTAAAGCACCTCGCCACCGCTGTGCGCGAGGGCTTCGTCTACCAGGGACAGCCCTCTCTGTTTCGACGGCGCCGACATGGCAATTCCTCTCAACACTGCCTGCCGTCCCAATTCGTCGTCTTTTCAGAAAATCACGATCAGATTGGCAATCGTGCGATCGGAGACCGACTGAGCACCCGGCTCTCGATCGACGTGTTGAAGGTTGCCCGTGCCCTGGTGCTGCTCCTGCCGAACATCCCTTTGCTCTTTATGGGAGAAGAGTATGGAGAGACCGCTCCGTTTCAATACTTTATCGAGCACGGCGATCCAGAATTAATCGACGCGGTAAGGCAAGGACGTCAGCGGGAATTCGCGCACTTCGGATGGAACGCGGATGAGATCCCCGATCCGCAGGACCCTTCCACGTTCGAGCGAAGCCGGTTGCGTCTGGATGAGATCGATACGTGGCAAACCCAACTCCTTCACTGGACCAATGCCCTCATCCGACTCAGGAAGACTGTTCCGACGTTAGCCTCAGGCGACGTGGAAACCTTGCGTCATTCGGTCTGGGCGTTTGAGCAGGAGCATGTGTTGGTCTTGCATCGTTCGTCTAGTTCCGATGACGGATCCCTCCTTATTCTTGGGTTCAATCGAACGCCGGTTACTCTGGTTCTTACCGCGCCGGCTGGAGCGTGGCAATTACTTCTGGATGCCGGAACAGCTGAGTTCGGCGGAGTTCACCCAAGCACGATGCCGCAAGAGGTCGTGATCACTTCGCCGGGTTCTCCCTTGAACGTCCCGTCGTATGCCGCGGCTGTCTATGCTCGGAGATGATCGTCTGAGAAAGAGCGCACGCACTGGCTATGCCTCCTGTCGAGCCATCTGTTCAAAGAATGCCTGACCTCGCCTCTTCATTTCCTCTGGAGTCACGTCCTCCTTGTGTGTTGCGATCGTCCATTGGTGTCCGAAGGGGTCCTTCAGCGTGCCAGCGCGGTCGCCCCAGAACATGTCCGACACCGGCATCACCGATTTCGCGCCCGCTGCCATGGCTTGATTAAACACTCGGTCGGCGTCTTGCACGTAGAGATAAAGGGTGACCGTCGTGCCGCCCGCGCTCTGCGGCCCTGGGCAGCCTCTTTGGGGATTCTCTTCGCCGAGCATGACGATCGAATCGCCGATTTTGACCTCGCCATGCATCAGCTGTTTGCCGTCTGGCGTCATGAATCGGCCACGCTCCTCGGCGCCGAACGCTTTTTTGTAGAACTCCATTGCCTCCACACCACCGCGCACCGCCAGGTGGGGACTGACTGTGTGATAGCCCGGTGGAATCGGTTGTACCTGTGATGCCATGCTATCCTCCTTGACCGTTGTGACAAATCGCAGCATGCATGGGTCACCGGTCCTCTATTTCGGTACGGGGAGCACCGGTCATCTCTGAAGGCTTGACCACCTTGGTAATCTGGTCGTTTAGATCAATTTCGATAGTGACTTGACCTTCCTTGGCTACGGATGGCTGATCCAACAGGTTGGGATCGGTCACCGGCAATGTCCAGGTCTCTCCTTCCTTTGTCTTAAAAGTGATTGTTCGCTGGTCCTTATCGATGGCTATGATTCGGCTCCCGCCGAACGTGGTCGCCGCATCACTAGGCGTGACGGTCGCACTGACGGAGAAGAGAAGGTAAAGCGCCAGCATCAACATCATGCGCATGATCATTATTGCACCTCTTAGAAAGCAATTAATGTTTAGGCTTGCCTTTTTGAAAGTTGGTCGATGTGATTTCGGTTGTGAATGCCGACCGAGATCGAATGACACCATACTATGGAACGCAGGAAGCGACCTAGACTGAGACTCTTCGATGGTGTACCCGAACGGACGAGGAGTCGACGAGTAGAATCCACGGTTCAATGCGGGCCTCTGCTGAACAGTTGTCATGGCACGGTCAGAGGGAACTCGCTGGCGCGAGAGAGAGACTAGAAGCCAATTTTCACCAGAGTGACATTGGCCATCGAGAGATCGCGGCCCTAGGCGGAATCCTAGAATGTCCTCACTGTCGCTGTTTCATGGAAGTGGTACCCGCCCGGAGGGTTGGTGCCAATCGGGCTCGCTGGCGACGATTAAACTACGCGGCTTGGCTGCGGTTTAGGAGCAAGTCGAAACAGAAAGGGCAGTAAGTATGCGTCAGGCGGCAGGTGACAGGATCAATGCCCGTGGTTTCTCTATAAGTCTGCTTGCTCATCCACCCGCCTGTTTCGTCATGCACGAGCCGACACCGGTGACAGATCAGCAGATTGGGAAAATCGGGTTCATGAAAAGTAGACATATAAGTAAGCTCCTCTTTCCATGGAGGCGACGGCCTTCTCGTCAGGGACGATGGCCAACATCGGGCCTGTCACTGGAATATCATCGGCGCCTGCATCTAAAACATACTCCCTGACCTCGGGAGTCGGCTATCGGGGAAAGCTCGGA
>DATIGH010000092.1:0-10475 GCA_035454845.1 Nitrospira sp. | reverse complement strand
AACCACGGCCTTCTCTTGAGGTAGCACGCGGGTTCGCGTGGCCCAATCACGCTGATCGATCTTGACAAAGGCGACGTTCCAAATCGTTCCATTCAGCAAACTGCGCACCGCTTTAGGAGTCTGCGTCATGAACCATGGCTCCTGGACAATCTTCTGTAACGCTTCACGGACTCGAATATCGTACAGCTTTGTGGTGGAATCCGGATGGGTTGGCTGAATCAACGATGTGGCTCCCTCTTCATAATATGGTTGCCCATCGAGACTGCTATGCTCATCCACAGTATGCAAATACAGGCCTAGGAGTGCACTAAGCGACTTCAGGCGCTCCTTGGCCGACATCGCCACGATTTCCTGATCCGTATAGATCGGAACCTGTGCAAGATCATTCCTATTCGACCGCGGCTGAAGCTTGGGTTGTGTATCAGCTTTGCTGATCACCCATTGAAACTCTTTGGCCAGGGCAGGGACGAGCGACTCGGGATGTTCTAGATGCCCCTGCGTGCGTACAGATTGCGCGCTGATAAGCAGCCGAACCCTGCCGGGTTGTGAAGTCCGAGCAACGAGAAAAGGGAATGACTTTCCCTCCTGATTACGCACCACTGGCTCGATGACGACCTCTTGGATTAGTTGCTTTTTTACACTTTCATCGAAGCGGGGATACTCGGTTCGATGGTTCAACATGAAGGTGAGCGCCTCGACCACTGTCCGCGCGGTAGCCTTCCCAAGTTCCTCGTCAGCGGGCTGGGTCTTTCCTTCGCGCAGTATCACCGGAAATGAGGCACCGGGCACCTTATAAACAAGGTCTTTCGACTCGAGCACCGGCTCTTCCGCACGATGTTCATTGGCTTTATGACTGGCCAGCGTCTCGACTGGTATGACCGACGTCAAGGCGGAAAATTGGAGACATGCTGCCACACCAGTCAACCATTTTTGGCGAGCGCGCGAAACGACACATCCCATTGTGTCCTCCAAACAGCATCGTGATCATTGGTCGAAATTCATAACAGGGGCGATAAATCCCACGTAGCGTATGCCGTATCCAAGATGCGCGTCAATTGTAGCGAAGGTCATTGAGACATGGAGACTATTATCCCATTTGCTCTTCTGATGGTGGCCTTTTTCTCCCCAATCTTGTGAGAGAAAGATGAAATACTTGATGAAACGATTTTTGGCGGTTGGCATCATAGCTGCTATTATCATAGCTGCTATTGAGGAGGCATAACTTCCGGGGACTGCGTGCATATGGTTTTCATGCCCTTCACGATTGCCACTTCCCGTCCTGCTCTTCCACATGCTTACGGTTCAGGTATCTGGTCGCTGATCATCATCCTGCGAATGTGTGTTGCACCTGCGTACGCTGAATTGGTGGACGTTGGTGGGAAAGTCGAAGACGGGATAACGGTCTACACTGTCTATATAGATACAGAGAGTATCCACCGTAACGGGGATATCGTGACCTTGTGGGCGTTGTACGATTACATGACCATACAAAGCATAGTGGGAGGGCCATGGTTATCGAGCAAAACGCGAAGGGAATATGACTGCGTTGAGAGGAAGGTCCGGCTGGTTGGCTATATGACTTTCACCGGCAATATGGGAAGCGGCGAAGCCGTATATAGCAACTCAACTCAAGGCGGCTGGGAGCCAATCGCACCTGAGAGCATTGATGGAAAGGTATGGGAGGTTGCCTGCAGATTCTGAGTTACGCTCCGCTCCGTTCAATGACGTTTGCCACTGCACCGGTCATGAGGGTTTCGGGCCAACATTTCAACTGGGTATCGGCATGCCAAGCGTCGGCAAGAGCCTGCTTCATTTCCTCGAGCGGCGCATCGATGGTACGTAGGAATTCGCCATGTGATCGATCGCGTCGGTAGTCTGGTTGCCGCTTGGGTTGCTTCAAATATAAGGAAATAGTCTCTGCATGCATCCGGTAGAGAATCGTCCCGTGAAAGAGAAGGGCTTCTTTTGTTCTCCGCTGTGCGCTCCCGCATATCTTCCGTCCCTGGACGGCCAGATCGCTGATGCCTTGCACGGCAATGGCCGACTGCCATCGAGAGAGGGGTTCTGCAATACGCGATAACACAAACCTATAGGTGTGACGAATGTCTCGTAAATCAGCATAGAGACCGATGGGAAGGACGAGGGCATAGGAAAGACATCCGGGGCCTTGTAAGACAGTACCGCCGCCACTGGCCCGCCTTAATATAGGGATGTTGTCTCTCCGGCAGGCGTCGATATGGACATCCTCAGTGACGCTTGAGGAACGTCCTAGCACGACAAAGTGATGATCGCTTTCCCACAAGCGAAGGACAGGGTTGCCTCCATTCTGCACTACGTTCTCGAGCAGGGCTTCATCGAGGGCAAGATTCTCTACAGGAGACGGCAGGGTGAGGTCGAGCAGACCAAATGAGATCACGAGTATATCCCAATTAATTCTATTTGAGCACTCGTACGAGCACCTTGCCCATGGGCCCCTCTGCCAGCCGAGTGAATCCTTCTTTCACATTCTCGAAGGGTACAGTGGTGTCTATTTGTGGCCGTCCTCCAGTGGCTTGGAGCCGACCGACGATCTCTCTCCATATGGCTTGAGCCTGCACGACGCTATAGTCACCCACGGCGACTCCGCCCATGCGAATGCGGCGGAACAAGAGAGAGGCCGTATTGAACTCGGGGACAGGCCCTCCACTTCTCCCCACCACGCTGATCCGGCCGCCATAGTCGAGCAGCCCTATGAGCTGAGGTAATAATGGGCCGCCGACGCTGTCTATCACGAGGTCGGGTTTTTTCGGCGCAATAGCACCGAGGATCTCCTTCCCCAGATGCGGCTCGTTCGGATCGAAAACGAAATCGGCTCCGAGTTCCTTCAACCGGGCTCGCTTCTGCCGGCTACGCGACAAGGCGAACAGGGTAAGATTCATCGATTTCCCTAGCAGCACCGACGCGACTCCGACACCGCCTGACGCGCCTGTTATGAGGACCTTGGATCCGGGGGGTGGAGGAGCCGGAGGATCGCTCCATTGAGTGAGTGCCTGCCACGCCGTTAGGAAGACCAATGGCGCGGCAGCCATCTCTTCGAAAGACCAGCCTTGGGGGAGACGGACCACGCTCTGAGCGGAGACGACGACTTTCTCGGCCAACGTCCCCCAGACATCGACACCGGCGTCACAGCGTAAAATGCCGACGGTTTCTCCCTGTCTAATGTCCCGAACGCCGGCTCCAACCGCCACCACGTCGCCGACTCCATCACGACCCAAAATGTGGGGAAGGCGTGGCGTGGCCGGGTACATCCCGGAAGCGAGAAATGCATCGGCGGGGTTCAGCCCGGCGAATCGCACGTTCAAGAGAACCTGCTCAGGACCAGGACGAGGATCAGGCACCTCTCCGAACCGAAGCCGCTCGACTCCTTCAAAGGAGTCCATCAGCCATGCGCGCATCTATTCTACGCACCCATGTTCCACAAGACAGGCCGTCAGACGGTGGCGTGCTCCTGCTTGTCCGGGTCATGTGCAGGAGCGTGTACTTGCATCCGGTAGTCTTCAAGGTTGCGCTCAATAATTCCTTTGGAGAGAGAGGGATAAATACCGCTGAGTGCTTTTGTCCCTAGGATCGTCGGCGGGGTGTCATGGTTAAGAAGGAGCTCTCGAATCTGATGTTTGACCCGCAAGCTAGCCTCACGAAACACTTCCTCAGCAAGATCCCAGACTCCAGTCCCGGCCGCGCGTTGTTGCTGCTGCGCATAGAGACTGGTCACCGCGATCAGGAGGAGATCTTCGCCGACCATTTCAATACGGCTCTGCCGCCCCTGCTCGTCTCTGAGTGCCTGCCGGTGCCAAAGCATGGTGTACAACACGGAACGTGCGAGCCGCCGGCTGGCACGCTCGACAAAACGAAGGTGGGAACGCACCTTTGGGTGCTGAAGGAGACCCTGAGACGGCAACCTTCGAGGCATCCATAGCCTGGCATACCAGAGCACGTAGAATCTGATCAGCCGCGCCAGTTCCGACATTCGCCGGGTAGGGCTCATCCTCTCATCGAGATAATCCTTTGCACGCTCCAGGTGCATGTTGAGAGCCTCGCGCGCGACGAACGGACGTAATATATCGGTTGCACCTTCCCCGATCCGATACATCTCAGCATCGCGGACCAGTTGTTCGATGCCGAAAGCCGGCTCACCACGAACCCGCTTGGAATCTGCGGTCTCATACCCCATGCCGCCGAAGATCGTCTGGGCGTCTTTCAGGAACTGGATCGTGGTTTCGGAAGAGAAAATTTTGGCGATTGCGGCTTCGATTCTTACGTCATAACGGTGTTGGTCCGCTAGGCGCCAGACGACGGAAGCGAGCGCCTCCATGGCGAAGAGTCGTGCGGCCATCCGGCCAACCCGCATCCGTTGTGTCTGCCACTCGGCGAGAGGTTTTTGAAACGTGACTCGCCTGTTGGCTTGGTCGAGCGTCGGTTGCCATGCTTGCTTCGCCATACCCAGGCAGATCGCCGGAATACTCACGGCGCGACCGACATTGAGGATTGTGAGGGCGTATTTGAGTCCACGTCCCACTTCGCCGATCAGATTTGAGGCGGGAATGTGCACATCGGTCAGCGTGATGTGCGCATTTTCGATTCCCCGGCACCCTTCGAATTGACATCGCTGCCGGATCTGCACTCCCGGAGTCTTCATATCAAGAACAAAGGCGGTATGGACTGATTGTTCTGCGTCTTTCCCTTCCGGGACAGGAATCCAGACGCTGTGGCCGCCTTGCTCCTTCCGTCTCGCGGGCACACGAGCGATGAGGGTGATATAGCGGGCGATGGGACCGTTCGTACACCACAGTTTCTCCCCATTGACGACATAGTGCCCGTTCCCATCGAAGACCGCTTCGGTCTGGATGTTCGCCGCATCCGATCCGGTAAGGGGTTCGGTGAGGGCGAATGCAGAGACCGCTTCGCGTGCCACGATCGGCAAATACCGCCGTTTCTGCTCTTCCGTTCCAAACAATAGCACCGGCATCGCGATACCAATCGATTGGGGGACGGCGACGGTGAGGGAAAGAATATTGCTCCATCCAGCAATGAGCATCAGCGCGCGCCCATAGTTCTGATACGAGAAGCCCAATCCGCCGTATTCTTTGGGAATTTTCATCCCGAACGCGCCGATCGAGAACAGACCGGTAATGACGGCATCCGGAATCTTCGCCGTCCGGTCAATTTCGTCCGGATCCACGTGGTGGATGAGAAAATCTTCCAGCCGGGGCCTGAACTCTTCCCACGCCGCTTTCTGTTCAGCAGGTTCGTCCGGGGTGGCGAGCAGAGAGAAATCCGGGTCACCGGCAAACAGCCCAGTCATGAAGCTGTCGCCGACGAGTCGTTCGCGTGCTTCTTCGATCCGCTCCAGTCCTTTGAAGAGTTGGGTCACGGGGATCTCCTCAGGAGACGGTTTGCCGCACAGGACTCGTATGCTTCAACTCCTCGAATCGAGCCGTAAAATGACGCAACATCGGCGCCTCATACGTCATCGCGAGACCATAAATGCTCTCACGACGTCGATAGAGGTCGATGATCGATTCGGCCACATAGCCGATCTGCATGTTCGTATAGACCCGGCGGGGAATGGCGAGCCGGACCATTTCGAGCTCCGGATGGAGAATACGACCGGTCACGGCCTCTCGTTTTCCGAACATCACGGTGCCGATTTCAACTCCACGGATGCCGTACTCACGATATAGTGCGACGGCCAGCGCCTGGGCGGGAAATTCGTCCTGTGGGATGTGTGGAAGAAATTCCTTGGCATTGAGATAGACGGCATGCCCTCCGACCGGCTTGAGAATGGGCACGCCTGCTTTATCCAGGAGTTCCCCCAAATATCGCACCTGCCCCACGCGGAAGTTGAGGTAGTCTTCATCGAGCACTTCCCGCAGTCCTCTGGCCATCGCTTCCAGATCGCGACCCGCGAGCCCGCCGTAGGTCGGAAAGCCTTCGACCAGAATGAGCATGTTCGTGATCTCCATGGCCCACTGGTCGTCGTTGAGGCTGAGAAATCCACCGATGTTCACGAGGCCGTCTTTCTTTGCGGACATCGTGCAACCATCTCCATAACTGAACAGTTCTCGTGCAATGTCCAGGATGGACCGGTCGGCGTATCCCGGCTCCCGCTCCTTGATAAAGAAACAATTTTCCGCGAAACGGCAGGCATCGAAGAAGAGAGGGATGCGGTAACGATTCAGGAGCGCGCGGGTCTGCCGGATGTTCTCCATCGAAACAGGCTGCCCCCCGCCACTGTTGTTCGTAATCGTCAGCAACACCAACGGGATACGGTCCCGACCTACACTGTTTATGATCTCGTCGAGCCGCATCACATCCATATTCCCTTTGAATGGCGATTCATCATGGGGATCGTAGGCCTCTTTCACCACCGCATTGAGTGCTTGAGCGTCCTGATGCTCAATGTTGGCCCTGGTCGTATCGAAGTGAATATTGTTTGGGACACACATGCCCGGTTTGACGACGGTCGAAAACAGCAGATTTTCGGCCATGCGGCCTTGATGCGTGGGAATGACATGTGTGTAGCCGAAGATCGAGCGGACCGTCTCTTCAAAGTGATAGTAGTTTTTACTGCCGGCATAGGACTCATCGCCCAGCATCAAGCCGGCCCATTGATGGTCGCTCATGGCAGAGGTGCCGCTGTCGGTCAACAGATCGACGTAGACGCTTTCCGCGGGGATCCGGAAGAGGTTGTATCCCGCCTCGTTCAAAAGGCGGTCACGCTCTGCGCGCGTGGTACGGCGGATGGGCTCCACGACCTTGATCTTGAACGGCTCGGAGGGAAACTTCATGTGAACGATCTCCTGAACCTCGCCAGTTCTCCTTGGAACGCCTGAGAGCCTGAATACTCAAACACATATCGCGTCATATCGAACAGAGGGGCGGGATCCAAATCCCTGAGCAGTTCAGGCTTCCATGTAATCTGCAATTGGTTAATCATCGTAATGGGTGTTGGGGTCCCGACAACGCCGAGTTCGACCTGGCCGTATGACTGAGAAAAAATAAGAATCTCGCGGTCGAACATCGCGGCGTTGAGGTCTTTTGCCGCGCCTTGGCGCTTATAGTCCTCTTCAAACCGTCGAAACGCGGGCGAGCGATCGAGTTGCTCCCGGAAGCCGTAAAAGATATTGATACCGGCCCGGTGCTGATCGTCCATGACCTGTACCGCGTCGCCGGCCACCACCTCTTGCTGCATCTGCTCCCGGGTCAATACCAAGAGTCGGCGGATGACGACTCCTCGCTTGGCTGCGGCCTGGTTCTCCAACAGGTAATTCGGGTACAGCGCCTCGCCTTTTTTCCAGATGTTCCAGCGCTCCATGACCGCATCGATGGAGCGGTCCGCCGTTTTGACCAGCCGGACCGCTTCGGCATTCGCCTCCGCTCCTTCGTAGGTCAAGGTTTGGGTCTCGAGTTGGCGCAGTTCCCGCCCGATCGCCTCAACTTTCCGCGGGATGTATCGTGGCGTCTTGGGGACGTGGAGCATGACGTCAACCGCCGTCAATGCCAGGGACCAATATTGTTTGGCGGCGCTTGGTGCCTTGGCTTTCTGCGCGATGAGCAAAAGCTCCACGGGGTTCTTATCCAAAAGCTGGGCGATCTTGATGCATATCTCCGGTTTGGGAATCTTCAGTCCCCGGCGAATCAAATTGGCATCCGGCTGCGCAATGCCCAGTTTTTCGGCTAGCGCATAATCACTGCCGAGATCATATCGCTCTTTAATTGCCTCGAGATACGCGGATATCTCAGACATCCAGTTCCTCTTGGCTGACCGGACCCACAGGCGCCATTATGCGGCGTGATGATACAGGGATTGGATCGGGCGGTCGGGGAACGTTTGCCGCTCCAGACCCATCCAAAATCCCTCCAAATAATCGAGGACTGCGAGTACGCCGGAGCGAAAATCCTCCTTGTCGTGGTCCGAAAGACCCTGCTGACCGGGGCCTTGAACCGCTTCCACGGCATGCTCCATTGCCTCCTCGTGAGTACTTTCCAGCTCGCGATGAAAAGTGAAGTAGGTGATGTCCATTTGAGGATAGCGGGTGTTTTTCAACTGTGTGAGGCCTGGAATCAGGTGGTCCCACATCGTGATCGCCATGTTTTCAAGTCCGAAGGATGCACCAAGCGCCTTTGCGTGATTGCCGTCGCTATAAAGGCGTTCCATCCCCTCGATGTAACTGCGCGTGGAAGGAAGCATGGGGCGTGTCATGGCGTCATGGATATCGATTCCGGCTGACCGAAGGAAGTCCCGATAGAGCAGTTCGTGCCGATGGCGGCTCTGGCCATCGCCCAACTCGGAATACAGGACCTTGGTCAGTTCGTCAGCGACCTGTTCGTCCTCGGTATTGACGAGTTGCGCCACGAGAATGCGCGGGAAGAATCGGGCAAAGTTGTAAAACTCGATGGCGAATTCCCTGAACTCCCTGTCCGAAAGATTTCCAGCCCGAAACCGGGTGAGATAGGCATTATTGATCGCGCGGTGTTCCAGCACGAGCCGCCGCAGGTCTTGATGGAATGTCATGACAATCCCTCCAGGACAAAGAAGTGGAGCGGGGAGAGTCCGCTATGAGTGTCTGTACGGTTTCGATGATATACCTTTTACATTAGTGCCGCAACAAGAGAATGCGGCTAGTCAGCCCATGCCTGTATGGCTTTTGCGCCATTTATAAGTGATGAGAAAGGGTTGAATGATGTTGCCATATCATCAAAATGATAGTACTATTCTATCAGACAATGTGCACTTTGCATTTTTGTGATGCGTGCCGATCCACGAAAACCGCCTATGTGAAATTGCGGAGAGGAGGGCCTTCATCATGATGCAGCCACGAAGTATCGATCACATCACTCTCTGCGTGGAAAATCTTGAGGAGGCTGAGTTTCTGTTCACCAAGGTGTTGGGTTTCGAAGTCATTTGGTCGGCGCGCGACGTCGGCACTGACAAATCATCGATGGATACCGTGGTCGTTCAATGCGGCGCCGCACGAATCGCGCTCATGCAGGGTCGGGACAAGGCCATGAAATCCCAGATCAACGACTTCATCGAGCGATACGGCCAAGGCGTGCAACATGTCGCGCTCGAAGTGGATGACATCGAAGCCGTGTGTCGAGAATGGGAAGCTCACGGCGTCAAATTCAGCGGATCGGTGAAAGAAGGTCGCGATGGATTCGGTCCGCTCAAGCAACGATTTACCTATCCGCTGTTTCCCGGGAGTGGCCTGTTTATTGAATTGACTCAACGGGAGCATGGAGAGGAAAGGGCCAAGACCTTTGTTCGCAGTACCGTCGAATCCTTGTATAAGGACATTGAGCGGGAACAAGCGTCTGGCGCGCAACCCACGATCATCGAGTATGGCCCCAGAGAGTCTCGTGCGACGTCTAACCCGTTGAAGAAGGCCTCATGACCGCTGCGTGATCGAGGAGGTGGGGATGTACCTCAACAGCAAAGGGAAAGTTCCCCGGCAAGCCCATGTCGGGATTCCCGAGGGACTGTGCGAAGAGGAACACGGCCGAAACGGCTTTGCCGGGCCGGTGTCTCATCTCTACCGCAGCCATCCACCGACCGGATGGATTCGGATCGAGGGACCGCTCAAACCGCGTGCCTTCCTTTGCCAATTACCCGCGGCTGCCGAGCCTGTGCTCATGATGCACAGCCCCGATGTCAGCTTGTATCTCTCCCACCGAACCGAAACGATGCGGTATTTCGTGCGCGACTCGGATGGCGATGCCACCTATTTTGTCCATCAGGGAACAGGACGGCTCGAGACGGATTATGGGACGCTGAGTTACGAGCCCGGTGATTACATCGCTATTCCCAAAGGCACGACGTATCGAATTCATATCGACGCCGGTCCCGGTATCTTTCTGATCATTGAAACACCCGAGCCAATCGCGCTGGCGGAACGAGGCCCATTGGGTCAACACGCGCTCTTCGACAAAGGGGTACTCGTCGCACCGGAATTAGCCATGCCCGAGCGCGGCGAGGCTGAAGGAACAGAGTGGGAAGTCCGCATCAAGCGACAAGGAAGTTGGACACGGGTGGTGTATCCCTTCTATCCGATGGATGTAGTGGGATGGAAAGGTGATCTCTGGGTCGCCAAACTGAACGTGCGCGACTTCAGACCGGTCACGAGTCCCCGCTACCATCTTCCTCCGAGCGTCCACGGAACGTTTCAAGCGGGCGGCTGCCTCATCTCCACCTTTGCACCTCGTCCGCTAGAGACCGATCCCGAGGCTTTGCGGGTGCCCTTTTACCATCGGAACATGGACTATGATGAAGTCCTCTTCTATCACGCGGGCGAATTTTTCAGCCGTGCCGGTATTCAGCCGGGCATGTTGACGCTACATCCACAAGGCATCCATCACGGACCGCAACCCAATGCGGTGGAATCCAGCAAGAACAAGACGCATACAACCGAAGTCGCCATCATGGTCGAATCCAAGCG
>DATIGH010000091.1:0-5489 GCA_035454845.1 Nitrospira sp. | reverse complement strand
AAACGCCTTGAGTGTTCGCTTTTGAGAGGATGGGATTCGAACAGAGGTTGTGAAGGGGATGTGTCCCCTTCATGGGGAGCGTACGAGGGGGCTGGCCCCCTCAGTAGGAGCGCGAGCAGTCGGGCGAGCGCGACGTCGAATACCCACCCTCTCCGCCATACAGAGCTTGCTCGACCCGGAGCCTTATAATTGTGGCGACGGGATAAACACCTTTCAGTACAGTGACGAGTGATGAGTGATCAGTGACGAGTCATACAACCTCCGACCAGCGCGATCTGAACCGATCACTGGTCACTAGTCACCGGCTACTAGTTCGACTAGGGGCCGGGCCCTGTGCAACAGAACCCTGTGAACCCCGCCAGGTCCGGAAGGAAGCAACGGTAAGCAGAAAGTTTTGGGTGCCGCAGGATCACCTGGCCCCGCTTCTGGAGACGTAAGGCGTGAAATGTGAGGCGTAAGGCGATCTTCAGTTCGAGCCATCCGGCTTCGGCTTCTCTCGCCTCACGCCTTGCTCCTTACGCCTGACGATTTTTATATGGACTACCAAGTTTCTGCGAGAAAATACCGCCCCGGAACCTTCGACGACGTGATCGGTCAGCCTCATGTCGTGCAGACGTTGGTCAACGCGATCACGACCAAGCGCATCGCCCAAGCCTATCTGTTTTCAGGGACACGGGGCGTGGGAAAAACGACGGTGGCACGCATCCTTGCGAAGGCGTTGAACTGCGAGCAGGGTCCGACCGGCACGCCCTGCGGGACATGCGTCAATTGCACGGAGATCGCCCAAGGCCATTCCGTCGATGTGATCGAGATCGACGGTGCGTCGAACACCAGCGTGGACGATGTTCGTGAAATTCGAGAAAACGTCAAGTTCACTCCCTTCAAGGGAACGTATCGCGTCTACATCATCGACGAAGTTCATATGCTCTCGAATTCGGCGTTTAACGCGTTGCTCAAAACGCTTGAAGAGCCTCCCGCCCACGTCGTGTTTATCTTCGCAACGACGGAGATCCACAAAATTCCTGCCACCATTCTTTCGCGCTGTCAGCATTATAATTTTCGCCGGATCGGCAAGGCGGAGATCATTGCGCGATTACGCCACGTCGCTGGGGAGGACGGTATCACGATCGAAGAGCAGAGTCTCGCCGCATTGGCCAGGGCCAGCGAAGGCAGTATGCGGGACGGGTTGAGTCTGCTCGACCAGGCCGTGGCGTTTGGCGGCAAGTCGATCGTCCATGCGGAGTTGGAAATTCTCCTCGGTGCGGTGCCTCAGGAACTGCTGCGATCACTAATCCGGGCCATGACATCCCAGGATAGCGCGGCGGCCCTTCGCACGCTTTCCCTGCTGGTAGAAGGGGGGCATGACCTGCGGGCCTACTGTGCCGACGTCGTCGAGTACCTGCGCAATCTGCTCGTCGTCTCCGTGACGCCCCAACAGGAGTGGTCCGCGCTGATCGAAGCTTCCGGCGACGACCTTGCCCAACTCTCTGCCGACAAGGCCTCGCTCACGCCCGAGCAGATCCAACAGCTGTTTGCGCTCTTTACCCAAGCCGAAGATGCACTGAGATACAGCGCGCATCCGCGCTTTGTCCTGGAAACGGCCGCCGTCACAGCGACGCGGCTCTTTCGACCGGACGCGGTCGCTCGCGAGCAGCCGGCTCGTACGGCTTCATCCGGAGGCCCCCCTCAGCCGGCGGCCGCCCGCACGGAAAAGCCATCGTCCTCGGTGCGCCCCGTGAGCGCTCCCGTCCCACCGCGATCGACCGCGCCTTCCAAGGCTGCCTCCAGCAGCAACACCAGCGCACCGGCGACGCGACCGCCGTCTGCGGAACTGACGAAGAGTACCGGCGAAGCAGCCACGAATCCCGCGCCTCTCATGCCGCAGACGATCACGCTCAATTGGGAGCGGTTTCAAGAGGAAGTGGGCCACAACTTTCCCAACATCGCGCCGTTTCTCGAAATGGGACGCCTGGTTGCGATCGACGGAAATACTGTGACGATCGGCTTTACCAAGCAGGCGACCGTCGCACGAGGCATGTTGGAGAAGCCCGACAACATGCAATCGCTGAGCGCCTTGTGCGAACGACTCAGCGGACAGCCTGCCCGGCTACGCGTCGTCGAATTGACAGAGACGGATCCATTCGGTCCTACCATGGCGCAGATCAGGGCCGCAAAGGAACAAGAACAGAAGCTGGTACTTTTCGAGCGGGCGAAGGCCCACCCTGTCGTCAAGCAGGCACTGGAAATGTTCGGGGCGGAGCTTGCCGATGTCAGAACGGTCTCGAACCGACAAGAGGTGCAGGAATGAAAAATCCATTGGGTAATATGGCCAATCTGGTGAAGCAGGCCCAGGCGATGCAAGCGCAAATGGCGAAAGTTCAGGAAGAGGCGGCTAGCAAAACCGTGACCGGGACTGCGGGGGGAGGCATGGTGAGCGTCACGGCGAACGGCGGGTTGGAAATCGTGAGTGTTGTGATCAATCCGGAGGCTGGAAAAAGCGGCGACGTTGACATGTTGCAGGATCTCGTGCTGGCCGCTACCAACGACGCCTTGAAAAAGGCCCGCCAGATGATGGCCGATCATATGAAATCAGTGACCGGCGGCATGAATATCCCCGGCCTCTTCTAATCCTCTATGGCTGTCGACCAACAAGGCTTGCTGGCTCGTCTGGTGAGAGAGCTGGTTCGTTTGCCGGGCATTGGGCAAAAAACGGCGCAGCGGTTGGCGTTTCATCTGCTCAAGGCCGAACGGGATGAGGCATTGCGGTTAGCCGACGCCATCCGCGCCGTCAAAGACGGACTGTCCTTTTGCCGTCAATGCCGGAATATCGCCGAAGGGGAACTTTGCGAATATTGTGTGGATCCGAAGCGGGACCAAAGCCGAATTTTGGTCGTGGAAGAGCCCAGCACGCTGTACGCTGTCGAACGGGCAGGCGCCTACCGCGGGCTCTATCATGTGTTGCTGGGCGCCTTGTCTCCTCTTGACGGAGTGGGGCCCTCTGACATCCGCGCCGAAGAGCTCGTCGAGCGCGTAAAACTCGGGGGTGTTCAAGAGGTAATTTTGGCGACCAACCCCACCATTGAGGGGGAGGCCACCGCCATTTATCTGACCAATCAGTTGAAGCCGCTCGGCGTCCGCGTCTCGCGAATCGCTTACGGTATTCCGGTCGGCATGGACATCGAGTATGCCGATGAAGTGACCCTGCTCAAATCCATCGAAGGCCGGCGCGACTTGTAGCGCGGCAGGCGCCTTTTCCATTGACCCCCTTTCAAAACCCCTGTTATAGTTTCACTTCGTTTTTTCGCACTGGTGGCACATGAAGACACGGAACTCATCCAAGCGAACGACGCGAAGACGAGCTGTTACGGCGAAACGAGGCGGTAAACCGGCACCAGCGAATAGCAAGTATGGCGCGATCCGGCGTGAGCTCGAAAAGCAGCGTCAAGCCATTCTGGATGAGGCGGGGGAAGGACTTACCAAGCGTGAACGGCCGGAGGCGTTTCCGGATGTTAGTGATCAGGCTTCCGCCGAAGTGGATCAGAACTTCTCCATGCGCATCAAGGAACGGGAGCAGAAACTGCTCAAAAAAATCGATGAGGCGCTGGATCGACTGAACAAGAATATTTACGGCATATGCGAGCGCTGTGAGGAGGAGATTCCCTATCAACGTCTGAAGGCCCGCCCTGTCACCACCCTCTGTATTGCCTGCAAAACTCTCCAGGAACAGGAAGAAAAGATCCGACGATAGTGTCTATTGAGGCTTGAGCTTTTTGACCCGTTGCTGAACCAAGGCAATGCGGTCTGCTTCTTCCGGAATGCCCTCTACAAGGGCGAGATAAGTCTCGTACTCCGAGAGGGCACGCTTGGGATTGGTCGGTTCGATGACTTCGGCCAAATTGAAGCGAGCAATCGCGTAATTCGGTCGAAGGGTGACGGCCTTTTCAAACGACGCCAATGCTCCCGCCTTGTCGCCCAGTTTCAGCTGAGTTGAGCCGAGATTGTTCAAAATCTCGGGGGTATTGGGTCTGATCGCCAGCGATTGCAGCATCTCCGCCTTGGCCTGCTCATACTGTCCTAAGCCGAACAATGATTGCCCCAATTTGTGATGCGCTTCCGCGAGCCACACCTTGTTGGTGAATCCGCTCGTGATGGACTTTCGATACCCATCGGCCGCGATCTCGTAGTTCTGGGCGCCACAATAGGACAGTTGGGCCGTTTGACCACGGGCAAACTGCTGGAGCGATTGAAACGGTTCTTTGTCCTCGGCTCCTTGACTGTCCACCTGCTGCCCGGGGCGGGTCCCGCTGGGCTGCCGCAGACGATTCAGAAACTCGCGGCGATACGGTGAAAACAACCTGACATACGGATCAATCGTGATCGAAGCTTGCAGCAAGGTCGGATGCTCGCGCGCACTAATGACAAGATACTGCGTGGTTGTTTTTTCATCGCCAGTTTCAAAAAGCGAGCTCGAATCCATGTTGGCTTTTCCGGCGAAATTGGTCACCGTCAAATAAAACTCGAGCGTCGGTTTAAGGAGTGTCAGCGTATGGCGGAGGACTGAATAGGGATCGAGATCGAGGCCAGAAGAGAACGTGAACAGTGTTCCGACCAGCGTACCATCTTCATCAAAAAAATAGGATTCATCTCCGTGCGATGCACTGCGGTCGCTTGAAATCAGCAGCTCCTGACCTGTCCCCCAGGCCTTGGTCTTGAGGGTCGACGCCGGGTGTTCTTGAAGAAATACCGTCTTGCGCTGACAGAGGGTTCCTGGCTTGAGCAGCACCAGGTCGGTTTCGGAAGGCGGGAGATTCTGTTGTCGCGGGTTGGGTGTCTCGCATCCGGTCAGCACAATGCTAAGGCCCAGGGCGCCGATGAAGGCGCTCAGTGCCGACCAACGCTTGCGCTGTCGTTGTTTCCCCATCATGTGATGGGAAGAAGAATACCGAAAGAGCAAGGCGCTTTGCCAGGGCGGAGATGACAACGCCCGCCTTCGTAGAACGAAAGCGGGCGTTTAGTGAGACGGAAAAATTAACGATTGATCAGTATCGCGTCGAGTGCCGTCGCTGGCTATGCAGCATCGCATCTTCGCTGGTGTAACCGAAGAGATACGGCATGTGACTGGTGAGCGAATACACCGGCCGGTTGAACCCGTAGTCCAGCACCTGTCCGACTGGATGTAAGAGGAACCCCATCCATCGCCAGGGGTTGTCATTCAAGGGCGAGCCGGCCGCGACGTCGGTATACACCAACGCCGTGCTGTCCATCACGCTATAGATGCTGGCCGGAGCCGTGTAGCCAATGTCTGTCTCAGTGGTTTGCTGGTTGCTTGCACACCCTGCCAGCCCCACGATCACGAGCAGACACACTGCAATAAGTGTCGTCTTCATAGCTCTACCTCATCTCCTCTATCAGATTCTTATACCGACTGAACAAAGTGTAGCCGAGGGCCATGGTTCTGTCCAGGAATCGGCGACTTTGCACCAAGTAAA
>DATIGH010000090.1:0-4961 GCA_035454845.1 Nitrospira sp. | reverse complement strand
TCTGCATGTCGGCCATTTGGAAGGCTACACGGCGACCGACATCGTGTCGCGCTACAAGCGGATGAAGGGCTTCAACGTGCTGCATCCCATGGGGTGGGATGCTTTTGGATTGCCCGCCGAACAGTATGCGGTGAAAACCGGCATCCACCCTGCGATCACGACGGCTCAAAACATCGCGACCTTTAAGCGGCAGATGAAAGCGGTCGGGCTGTCCTACGACTGGGACCGCGAGCTCAGCACGACGGACCCGGGATACTACCGTTGGACGCAATGGATTTTCCTGCAACTGTTCAAGCGGGGCCTGGCCTATGTGGCGGAAGTTCCGGTCAATTGGTGCCCGGCATTAGGGACCGTTCTGGCTAACGAGGAGATCGTCGACGGCAAAAGCGAAGTCGGTGGATTCGACGTCATCCGCAAGCCCATGCGCCAGTGGGTGCTGAAGATCACGGCCTATGCAGACCGGCTTCTGGACGACCTCTCGCTGGTCCAGTGGCCAACCAGCACGCTGGAGATGCAAAAGAACTGGATCGGGCGGTCGATCGGTGCGGAAGTGGAGTTCGGACTTGCGGGAATTCATGGAACGATCAGAATTTTTACGACAAGGCCGGATACGCTCTTTGGCGCGACGTACATGGTGCTGGCACCGGAACATCCGCTCGTCACCCTCGTGACGACACCCGAGCGTCGGCAGGCGGTGGATGCGTACCGGGAAGCGGCCGCGCGGAAAAGTGATTTGCAGCGTCAGGAATTGGAGAAGGAAAAAACCGGCGTGTTCACCGGCGGCTATGCCGTCAACCCTGTCAATGATGAGCGGCTCCCGATCTGGATCGCCGATTATGTTCTGATGGGATATGGGACCGGAGCCATTATGGCTGTGCCGGCGCACGACGCCCGTGACTGGACGTTCGCGAAAACCTATTCCCTGCCGATTCGAGAGGTCATCGCCGGCGGCGACGTGGAGAAAGAAGCCTTTGTCGAGACGGAACACGGCAGGGTGATCAATTCCACGACGCCCGACGGAAGGTTTTCCATTGACGGACTGGCGCCGGTCGATGCGATTCCGAAAATCACGGCATGGCTCGAATCGATCGGCAAAGGACGGAAGTCCGTCAATTACAAACTTCGGGATTGGCTCTTTGCCCGGCAGCGCTATTGGGGTGAGCCTTTCCCCATCCTATGGGTCGACGGCGACCCGAAGCCGCTGCCCGAAGAACAATTACCGCTCTCGTTGCCCGAAACGACCAACTTCACGCCATCCGGCACGGGGGAAAGCCCGCTCGCCAACCTGGATGAGTGGCTGACCACGACGGATCCCGCCAGTGGGAAACCGGCGCGCCGGGAAACGAACACCATGCCGCAATGGGCCGGCTCCTGTTGGTATTACCTCCGGTTTATCGACCCCCAAAACGACCGCCAACTGGTGGATCCTTCGAAGGAGCAGTACTGGATGCCGGTGGATTTGTATATCGGCGGCAGCGAGCATGCCGTCCTGCACCTCTTGTATTCCCGGTTTTGGCACAAAGTGCTCTACGACATCGGTGTCGTGACGTCGCCTGAGCCGTTCAAGAAGCTCGTACACCAGGGTATCGTGCTGGGGGAAGACAATCAGAAGATGTCGAAATCGAGGGGCAACGTTGTGAACCCCGATGAAATGATCGACCGGTTTGGTGCAGACGCCGTCCGGCTCTATGAGATGTTCATGGGGCCATTGGAAGCGATGAAACCGTGGAGCACGCGGGGCGTTGAGGGCGTGACCCGTTTCCTCGAAAGGGTGTGGCGCCTCATGGTCAATGAGGAAGGCCGGCTGTCGGCAGCGATCGTGTCGTCGAACCCAACGATTGACCAGCAACGGATCCTCCACCAGACCATCAAGAAGGTGACGGAAGACATCGAGCATCTCCGGTTCAATACGGCGATCTCACAAATGATGGTCTTTACCAATGAGATGACAAAACTTGAGCAACGGCCGCGGAGCCTCATCGAGTCATTTGTACGGCTCCTGTCCCCCTTTGCGCCGCATATCTCGGAAGAATTGTGGGCGCTGCTGGGGCATCAGCCGAGCATTTCACAGCAAGCCTGGCCGGTGTATGATCCGGCGCTGACGGTCAGCGATCGCTTGACGATTCCCGTGCAGGTCAACGGCAAGCTGCGGGCAAGGATCGAAGTCCGCCATGATGCTGATCGCCAAGAGGTCGAGGCGCTCGCCCGCGAGGAAGCTGGAGAATGGCTTCAAGGAAAGGCGCCGAAAAAGATCGTTTATGTGGAAAAGAAACTCATTAATTTTGTGGTGTGATCGTGGTGGGCGAAAGGCATTAGTCGCCTCTTGCCTCTTGCCTCTGGCCTCTTGCCTGCTTTTGGCCGCCGCCTGCGGCTATCAATTTCGCGTAGAAGGGGCGGGACCCACGATCGGAGGCGCCGCCACAGACGCTCCGTCGGTCCCTCCGCCACGCATGGTGATTTACACGTTGCGAAATTCGACGTTTGAGCCCAATCTGGAGACGCGGTTCACCAATTATATCCGGCATGAGTTCTCGTCCGGGAGCGGTGCGCAGGTCGTGCCGGATGGGGAAGCTGCCGATCTTGTCTTGACCGGCGACATCCTTTACGTGATCCTGCCGACCTTGAGCTTCACCCAAACCACGACGCTTGAAAGCCGGGCCGAAGTGGTCGTCGCCGTCAAAGTTGAAGAGACAAGGACGAAGCGTGTGGTGTGGTCCCATATGGCCAAGGGAGCGTCAGAGTTTTTTGTGACCCAAGATCTCCAATTCAATCGTGTACTTCAGAACCGAGCGATCGAGCAGGCGGGACGGTACATTGCCGAGGACCTCGCAACGCGTTTTCTCATGCAGCTGGAGTCGGGCCGCTTGTCGAAACCCGTCGCCACTACTACCCCGGAGACCGGGCCGAAGCCTTGAAGGACCCGTCAATTGCCTCAGTCGATTAGCATTCCGCAACTCGCCGCGCAGCTCAAGAAGGATGCCATTGCCCCGCTGTATGCATTGATCGGCGAGGAAGATCTGCTCAGGGACGCCGGTCTGACTCTGATCAAGCAGGCGGTGCTTGGAGAGGATAGTGGCGACTTCAACAACGATCTCTTTTATGGGGACGAGGCGGAAGGAGCCGCGATCGTGGCCTGCGCATCGGAGGTCGCTGTGTTTGCGCCCCGTCGCCTGGTGACCGTGAAGGCGGTGGATAAACTTCCCGCCAAACAGATCGAGGCCCTGCTTCCCTACCTCAAGGCCCCCAACGAGACCACCACCGTGGTCTTCACCGCCGCGAAACTCGACGGACGGCTCAAATTCTCACAGGTGCTGACTCAGGCGGCTGTCGGCGTCGACTGTGCCCCCCTCAAGGACTCACAGCTGATCCCCTGGCTGAAGCAGGAGGCGGATCGTCTCGGTCTCCGGTTGGACGAGGAGGCAGTGCATCTGCTCAGAGAGGTCTGTGGCGGATCGCTGTATTCAGCGAGGCATGAGATGGAAAAGTTGGCGGCCTATGTTTCCGGCGATCGCACCGTCTCGGGGGCCGACGTGGTGGCCTTGCGCGGCGTCCAGCCGGGTGCCTCAGTGTTTGATTTGGCCGCTGCGATCGGGGCGCGGCGGCGCGGCGCGGCGCTCGCCATTTTGGCGCGCAATCTCGAGGCGGGTGAGGCACCGTTGCGGATACTGGGGTCACTGGCATGGCAATATCGCCGGCTCTGGAAGGTCAAGGATCTGCTCAACCAGGCGGGACGTGAATGGGAAGCGGCCAGATTGATGCGCATGGAGCCCTCGCAACTCCGTCCCTTTCTTGGACAGTTTGCAGAGTCACACTTGCGAGATACCTTGGGACGGTGTCTCGTGACGGACGGAAAACTCAAGGGTGGAAGCGGCGGAAGGCCGGAGATGGTGCTCGATCGGTTGATCCTTGAACTGTGCGACCGTCCGCAGGAGAAGGAACGGAGGCCGCCCCCCCTGTCCGCCGCAGGATCGCCTCGGACGAAAAGTCTGCCGAATATCAGGACGATCAGCGGGAGGCCGCCAAAGAATTGACGCGCCGGGTGAGCCTGGAGATGCGACGGGACGCCGTGTTGGGCTTCAAAACGCCCTTGGTCACTGCCTTGCTCAGTGCCGATGTGGCGATGTGCAGTGACGATCTGGCTTCATCGACCTTCTTGTCGGCGACGGCGGTTTCAACCTTTTTCACGAGGCTCTTGACCGCGCTGAGCGCAGCGCGGTTGCGGGCCTGGCGTTTTTCTGCTTGCCGGGCTCGACGAATGGTGGACTTATGGATGACTGGCATAGCAAACTCCTGTGCAAAAGGAGCGCTCTTGTAACATAGGGGTCTGCGGATCGTCAAGGCAAAGGCCCAGGATAGGGGGGAAGTCAGGTGAAGGTCATTGCGCGCGACCGGTTGATTCTTGCTCTTGATCTGCCTTCGGCGGCTGATGCCGAGCGGTTGATGGACCAGGTGCAAGATCAGATCACGTTCGTCAAGGTGGGGCTCGAACTGTTCACGGCGGCCGGTCCTGAGATGATCGAGCGTCTCCTCAAACGTGGAAAACGTGTGTTCCTCGACCTCAAGTTTCTAGACATTGAAGAAACCGTCCGACGGGCGACAGAACGTGTGGCCTCGATGGGCGTCGAGTTCTTGACGGTCCATGCCAATCGCAAAGCGCTCACGGCGGCCGTCAAGGGCCGAGGCGATTCAAGGTTGAAGCTCCTCGCTGTGACCGTGCTGACAAATTTCGACAGCCATGACTTGCGCGAGATGGGCATCCAACACACCGTTCATGAATTGGTGACCGCGCGCGCGCTCCTTGCGGCCGAAGTCGGATGCGACGGCGTGGTCGCCTCTGGTGAGGAACCGGGCGTGCTCAGACCGAAAGTCGGCCCCCGCTTTCTCATCGTGACTCCCGGCGTGCGGCCGGCCGGCAAGGATGTGGATGACCATGCGAGGTCCACGACGCCCACCCAGACCAT
>DATIGH010000089.1:0-3929 GCA_035454845.1 Nitrospira sp. | reverse complement strand
GCCTTACGTTATCGGACGCGACCGTATCCCGCCGCCCATGCAATCTCGACGATCTGCCGAGTGGAGTCTGTGGCCGGCAGTGCATCCTCAAACATCGTGCTATAGGAATCCTGCATGAACGATTGAAATTGGGTGAACTGCTCGGAGGGCACACCGGCCAGGGTTGCCAGCGAAGCCAGATATTCCCCGGAGCCTCTGGAAATATCCGAACGGAGGTTGTCGTAGGAGGACGCGGTGAACACTTCCAACCGTTTCTTCGCCCGCGCAGGCACAACGCTCGCCGCGCCCGGCGTCGTGCTCGACGTGAATTCCGTGAGAGGGTCAGTGAATTCGGATAGGGCCGCGGTCGTTCCGTTGGTGAGCTGGGTTGTCGCGTCGAAGGGGGCCTTGGTCAGCTCGACCGTCGCGTCCGTGATGCAACCAGAGGTGATCATGACGATGCCGATACATGCGAAGCGCTGCCAATCCCTGCTATTCATAGAGCCTCCTCGGTTTTTAAAGCAGTGATCAGTGAACAGTGATGTGTGAAGTGCGGCGCCGCTTTTGCTTCCTCTCTTCCCTTCACTCATCACCCATCACTTTCTTTAGCCGTCAGCTGTCATCACCTCTAGCCCCTCGCCTCTAGCCCCTGGCCACTTTCACTCATCACCCATCACTTCTTCTAATGACATACCTCCTTAGGTGCTTGGATTCGCCTGGGAAAACCCCTATCGGAAGAGAGTGATCGGTGATCAGTAATCAGGGATTCGCAGACGCTGTCAGCTGTCAGCCGTCAGGGGTTAGGCGTTAGGCGTCACGAACCCGTAACCCGAAACCCAATACCAGCCAGCTTTCAGCCAGCAGGCAGCGCTCAGCAGTCAACTTTCTCCTCGATTAACGCTTCACGCTTCACTGTTCACCCATCACTCATCACTTCCTCTCGCCCTTCGTCTCTAGCCTCTCGCCATTCGTTATCACCCATCACCCATCACTTCCCTTAACTAGGGTCCTTCCGAGGCCAGCGCCCTATGCGGGAATGATAAATGTTGAATTTGAAATGAGGAATGGGGCTTAGACCTTCCTCAATTCCGCATTCCACAGTCCACCCTCCATAAATAGAGAATAGAGCGCACATGACGATGATCACGACTTCTTCACCCAACGTCTCTGAGGAGCACAAGGTCCCTTCGACGTGGCAAATGACCCTGGGCGCACGGGTGGAACCCGACGGCGTCCGATTCCGTGTCTGGGCGCCCAAACGCGCCCGGGTGGACGTGGTATTGGAAGACGACGGACGCAGCTTTCCGTTGCTCAAGGAGGAAGCAGGCTATTTCGGCGGTCTGGTGCCGATTGCAAGGGCGGGCATGCGGTATCGCTACCGCTTGGATAATGGAGAGGCCTATCCGGACCCCTGTTCACGGTATCAACCTGAGGGCCCTCACGGTCCCTCGCTCATCGTCGATCCTGCGCGCTACGAGTGGCGAACGTCGGAATGGGCCGGCGTGCGCATGCCGGGCCAAGTGATCTATGAGCTGCATGTCGGGACGTTCACTCCGGAAGGCACCCTGGATGCCGCCATCCCACAGTTCAACGAGCTGAAAGAATGTGGGATCACGCTCATCGAGTTGATGCCGTTGGCTGAGTTCCCTGGTCGCTGGAACTGGGGATACGACGGAGTTGATCTGTTCGCACCGGCTCATGTCTACGGCGACCCCAACGCACTGAAGCGCTTTGTAGACGCCGCCCATGCGCGCGGGCTCGGTGTCATTTTGGACGTCGTCTATAACCATTTCGGACCCGACGGCAATTATCTTCCATCCTACAGCGACCAGTACCTGACCGATCGTCATCCCAACGAGTGGGGGCAAGCCATCAACTATGACGGACCCGGCTCGCCAGCGGTGAGAGACTTTGTGGTTCAGAATGCCTGCTATTGGATCAGCGAGTACCGTCTCGACGGTTTGCGCCTTGACGCGGTGCAAGCCATTTACGATGACAGTCCCACACATATCTTGGCGGAGGTTTCGCAGCAGACGCGGGTCGCAGCCGGCCAACGATCGATCGTGCTGATTGCGGAATGCGAATCCCAACTGATCCAGACGGTCAGGCCGACTCATGAGGGCGGCTGGGGCCTGGACGGCGTGTGGAGCGATGACTTTCATCATATCTGCCGCGTTGCGATGACAGGCCGAAGGGAAGCCTACTACACCGACTATCGGGGGACGGCGCAGGAACTGCTCTCCGTGATCAAGCGGGGATTCGTCTATCAGGGCCAGCGCTATGACTGGCAGAAAAAACCGCGGGGCACCGTGGTGAAGGACGAACCGGCGCATGCGTTCGTCTTTTACGTGCAGAACCATGATCAGATAGCCAACCATCTGCACGGCGACCGCATCAATGCAATGGTCCCGCCGGCTCGCTATCGCGCGTTGATCGCGCTGACGCTGCTCGCGCCGGAAACGCCCATGTTGTTCATGGGACAGGAGTTCGCTGCCTCCAATCCCTTTCTCTTTTTTGCGGATCACCATTCGGATCTGGCCGCGAAGGCATACGAAGGACGTAAGAAATTTCTCTCTGAATTTCCCGGATATGCGACCGTCGAATCCCAGCAGGCCGTGCCTGATCCGGCGGCTGAGTCGACGTTCCGGCAGTCGTGCCTGGATCTGTCTGAACGGACCAGCCATGCCGACGCGTACCGGCTCCACAAGGACTTGCTGCGTCTGCGTCGCGACGATGCTGTCCTGTCACGCCAAGACCGGATCGGCCTGGAAGGGGCCGTGCTTGGACGCCAGGCCCTCGTCCTCCGATACCGTGGTGCGCCGGACGATGATCGGCTGTTGGTCGTCAATCTCGGGGCGGATCTGAACTTCGTTCCGGCCCCTGAGCCGCTCCTTGCGCCGATCGCCGAGGGATCATGGGTTCTGCAATGGTCGAGCGATCATCCGTCTTATGGCGGTCCGGGCATCGTCAATCCGCTGAGTGAAGAGGGGTGGCGCATCCCAGCCGCCACTGCCACGCTGTTTCGAGCCGCAAAACAATAGACCGGAGCCCTCGAAGGTATGACGACCACCGCCGCGACCCCCATCATCATGGGTACGATGACCGACGACCCTGCGTCGCTCTTGTCCAAGGAGTGGCTGGTCACAAACGGCATCGGCGGCTATGCCTCGAGTTCCTTGCTCGGCATTGCGACACGCCGCTATCACGGCCTGTTCGTTCCAGATCTTCCGGGCCGGGGCCGCATCTTGATCATCCCGCGTCTTGACGAAACCGTCGAGCAGGGCGGGCAGGTGGTGCTGCTGTCGGGTGCGGAATACGCGGGCGGACGAATCGAGTGCGATGGGATCCGGTATCTGAAACATATCTGCCGCGAATGGCAAACACCGGTCTGGACGTTCGACGTCGGCGGGACGGTATTCGAGAAGCGGATCGTCTCTCCTCATGGGCAGAACACCATTTATATCGAATACCGCTGCCTGAACGGTTCGATGCATCTGCATTTACGCCCGTACGTAACGTACCGGATGCACGACGCCAGGTTGGGCGAAGGCCGCGCAGAAGTGTTCCCGTTGACGCTCAGCAGCGGCCGGTACGAGGTTGCTCTGCCGCATGGCGTACCGACCCTCAAACTCTGCGTGCGTCCCCGCCAGGGTGTCTTTGTCGCGGACGAAGTCGTCAGCGAAGAGGTCTCCTATCGAGTAGACCGTGACCGCGGTTCTGAGCATATTCAAGATTTATTCAGCCCGGGGTACTTCACAGTCGATCTCTCCAAAGGACACAGCGTGGCGCTGGTGGCCAGTGTGGAGCCCTGGGAGATGCTCGACTTCGACTGCCAAGACATCCTGCAGGCAGAGGGACGCCGTTTGGAAAAACTGTTGTCTCCGGCTCCCGCCCTGCAGAAGGAGGATTTCGGTCGACACCTGCAGTTGGCGGCCGACCAGTTCATCGTG
>DATIGH010000088.1:0-14156 GCA_035454845.1 Nitrospira sp. | reverse complement strand
GCAGGCCGCCATCCAGAAAATGATGATCCCAGGATTGATTCCGGTGGTGTCGCCTGTTGTGGTTGGCGTCTTGCTGGGCCCTCAGGCCTTGGGCGGCGTGCTGGTCGGCAGCATCGTCACCGGGTTGTTTGTCGCGATTTCAATGACCAGCGGCGGGGGGGCCTGGGACAATGCGAAGAAATACATCGAAGAGCAGGGCAAGAAGGGCAGCGAAACGCACAAGGCGGCCGTGACCGGCGACACCGTCGGTGATCCCTATAAAGACACCGCCGGCCCCGCCGTCAATCCCATGATCAAAGTCATCAACATTGTGGCCCTCTTAATCGTGTCGTTGATCGCCTAGTAGGCACCGCTCAGCCGCAACTCGGCAAATCTCTAGTGGCCGGCGAGGCTTCAGGGACTTCGCTTGACGGCTCCGACCTCCTAGAGTATCGTGACTGTTAGGATCGGGAGGGCGGCGGATCCACGATTCCATCCCGGGAGGTATGCGATGGAAAAACAGGAGCGCAAGCAAGAAGTCCGGCGAGAACCACAAAGTAAAGAAGAAGTTAAAGCCAATCCGAAGGTCGTCGAGACCGGCAAGAAGCTCAAAGAAGACATCGATAAGCTGGTCGACGAAATCGACGACGTCCTCGAAAAAAACGCCGAAGAATTCGTGAAGAACTACGTTCAGAAAGGGGGAGAGTAACGCGCTCTCCCTCGCGATCGCCTCTCTCCACCGCCCCCACACTCGGTTCCCCGCCGCCACCGTCGTTTGACAAAGCTCCAATGACCTTATAGTATCCGCCTCGACGGTCGTATCTGCTGAAATCTCAGCACGTTATGGCCTTCACAGGCTCAGGCTCGTCCGAGGTGGCATGAAGTCCAAGCTCTGGGTCTTCCGTGAGTGTGATCCCTTCCGTCGCGCGGCTTTGGCGCAGGCCCTTTCAATTTCCTCGGCAACGGCATCTTTGCTCCTGGCGCGTGGCGTCACCTCGCCTCATGAAGCAAGGAGTTGGATGTCTCATCAAGTCCCGCACGATCCGTTTCTCATTCCGGATATGGAACCGGCGATCGAGCGCTTGCATCGGGCAGTTTCGACTCAGGAACCGATCTGTTTCTACGGGGATTACGATGTCGACGGTATGTCGGCGACCGCTCTGTATCTCTCGTTCTTTGCAGCACTTGGCGCCAATGTGCGGGCCTACGTGCCGCATCGCAAACGGGAAGGATACGGATTGAATGCTACGGCCGTGCAGCGGCTGCATGACGAGGGCGTCTCGCTGCTCGTCACCTCGGACTGCGGTACGACGTCGCATCATGAAGTGCGTCTCGCCAAGCAACTTGGCATGGATGTCATCATCACGGACCATCACCAGACGAGCGAGGAGATGCCTCCCGCGGTGGCTGTGATGAACCCGCATCGAGCAGGTGCGCAGTATCCGTTTCACGGACTGTGCTCGGCCGGATTGGCTTATAAGGTGGCCCAGGCCTACCAGCTGTGCTTTGGCGAAGCGGGTATGCCGCTGGAATCGCTCCTCGATCTGGTCGCGCTGGCAACGATCGCCGATGTGGTGCCACTGGTGGACGAAAACCGGGGGTTTGTGCGGCAGGGCCTCATGCAGATTACGCGCGGTGCACGTTGCGGCATCAGAGCCTTGAAGCAAGTGGCCGGTGTCGTGCGGGACTGTTCGCCGGAAACGATTGCGTTCAAATTGGCGCCAAGGCTCAATGCTGCCGGCCGGCTCGACCACGCCATGCTGGGTGTGCAACTGCTGACCACAGAGTCGCCGGCCGAGGCGCAACGTTTGGCTGACCGATTGGACCAGCTCAATCGGGAGCGTCAAAAGATCGAAGCCGAACTCATGTCGGAGGCCGTCGAGGCGGTGAACGAAGAGGAGCTGCCTCCGGCGCTCGTCTTAGCCTCCCGGCGTTGGCATGTCGGCGTAGTCGGCATCGCCGCCGCGCGGCTGGTCGAGCGATTTCATCGCCCGACGATTGTGATTGCCATCGATGAACGTGGAATCGGGAAGGGGTCGGCGCGGACCGTCGGCGGATTCGATTTGTATCAAGGGCTTGCGGCCTGCCAGGGACTCCTAGAGGCTTTCGGCGGGCATCCCAGCGCGGCCGGAGTCACCCTACAGGAATCGCGTCTGGACGAGTTCCGACACCGGTTTGAGGCCGTCGTCGCGGAATGGGCCCGCGGCGCCGCCACCCTCCCAACATTGCACGTGGATGCGGAGGTACAATTGTCCGAGGTGACGGCTCAGCTCATTAAGGAAATCGGCGCTTTCCATCCCTTTGGGGCAGGTAATCCCGAGCCCACATTCGCCGTCAAGGGGCTCGAAGTGATGGATTCGCGCACGGTGGGAGAAAAGCATTTGAAGATGACGGTGCGGCAAGGTCGCTCAATGCCGTTCGACAGCATTGGCTTCGGGATGAAGTCGCTGCTTGACCGCGGCATTCCTGCGCGGACGCCGGTGGATCTGGCGTTTCTGCCGGAGTTGAATCGCTGGAACGGGTATGACCGGATTCAGCTGCGCATTCGCGATCTGCGCATCAGCGATCGAGGAACCGCCTGATGCCGAATCAAACGGTCATGGATATCGATCAACTGCTTGACCGCATGAAGAGCTACAACGCGGAGGCGGACCTCGGCATCGTGCGGAAGGCCTACGAGTTTTCGGCTAAGGTGCATGAAGGGCAACGGCGGCGTTCAGGCGAACCGTATCTGCAGCATCCCATCGCGGTCGCCGGTGTGTTGACCTCTCTGAAGACGGACGTAACCGCCATCGTCGCGGCATTGCTTCACGATACGCTCGAAGACACCATGGCCACCCCGGAGGAACTCGAGACCGAGTTTGGGAAGGATGTGGTGCATCTCGTCGACGGTGTCACGAAGATCGGCAAGATTACCTTCAAAAGCCATGAGGAGAAGCAGGCGGAGAACTTCCGCAAGATGCTGCTCTCGATGGCCGACGACATTCGAGTCGTGCTCATCAAGCTGGCCGACCGGTTGCACAATATGCGTACACTCGAGCATTTGAGTGCGGCGAAGCGACAGGCCATTGCCGAGGAAACGCTCGAGATTTATGCGCCGCTGGCAAACCGGCTGGGCATCGGCTGGATCAAGAACGAGCTGGAGGATCTGTGCCTGAAGCATCTCAAGCCTGACGTGTATGAGATGCTGCGCACCCGCGTGGCCAAGCGCGACGAGGATCGTCAGCAGTACATCCAAGAAGTCATCGAACTGGTGACCAAGGCGCTGCAGGAGCATAGTCTGCCGGGACAAGTCTACGGCCGGCCAAAGCATCTCTACGGGATCTATCAGAAGATGAACAAGCAGTCGATCTCCTTTGAGGAGGTCTACGATCTGACCGCTCTACGCATTGTGACCGATACGAAAATGAACTGCTATGCGCTGGTGGGCGTGATCCACTCTCTCTGGCGTCCTGTCCCCGGCCGGTTCAAAGATTACATCGCGATCCCCAAGTCGAATCTCTACCAATCCATTCACACGACGGTGGTCGGTCCCAAAGGCGAGCACGTCGAATTTCAGATTCGCACGGAAGAAATGCATCGGGTTGCGGAATGTGGCATTGCGGCACATTGGAAGTACAAGGAGCAGGGCCGCGTCGCGGACCGTGACAGCAAGACGTTCGGCTGGCTGCATCAGTTCGTCGAGTGGCATCGCGATCTGCCAGACAACCGTCAGTTCATGGATTCGGTCAAGCTGGACCTTTTCCACGACGTCGTGTACGTGTTCACGCCCAAAGGCATCGTGAAAGAGCTGCCGCGCGGTTCGACACCGGTGGATTTCGCGTACGCGATCCATACCGAAGTGGGCGACCACTGTGTGGGGGCCAAGGTGAATGGCAAGATCGTTCCCTTGAAGCATCAAGTCGAAAGCGGCGACACGATCGAAATCCTCACCTCGCTGACCCAGACACCACACAAGGATTGGCTGAAGTTCGTCCGCACCTCGCGCGCGAAGACCAAGATCAAACATTGGATCAAAATCGAAGAACAGAAGCGCAGCGTGGAGATCGGCCGCCGGCTCCTCGAATCCGAATTCCGCCGGCATGGGATGGCTCCGGCGCAGATGCTGAAATCGCCTGAGCTGGCGGCGGCGGCGCGGCAATCCGGTTACGACACGACCGACGAATTGATCGCTTCGGTAGGCTTCGGCCACCTGCCGGCGGCGAACGTCCTGGAAAAGCTGACCTCGTCCCCGACCGCTCCTCTCGAAACCCGTCCGACGCCTGCACCGCGCAAGACGGTCGCCGGTAAATCCGATGACAAGGGCGTGAAGGTGAAAGGGGCCCGCGATGTCTTAATGCAGCTATCCCGCTGCTGCAATCCTGTTCCCGGCGACCGGATTCTCGGATACATTACCCGCGGGCGGGGCTTGACGATTCATGCTGTGGATTGTCCGAACCTAGAAGCCTTGGATTACGACCGGGAGCGGTTGGTGGAAGTGGAATGGGACAGCGCTACGCCCAGCACGCACGCCGTGAAGGTCTCCGTCATGGCGGTGGACAAGACTGGCGTGCTCGCCAATGTCTCCTCTGCGATTGCGGAATGCCACGCCAATATCAGCCGCGCTGAGATCGCCACCAGGGAAGACCGCAAGGCTGTGCTCGACTTTATCATCGAAATTTCCGGTACGGAGCACCTCGATCAGGTCTTGAAAGCAATCGAACGGGTGGATGGGGTGATTACGGCGAGGCGGGTAAGGGCCTGGCAGGAAAAATAAATAAAACGGCCTTGGCTATCGTCGTGTTCAACAGCCTGACGTCTCACCTGTGGTTTAGGGGAGTTTAAACTGCAGCTTCGAGCCCTTTTCCAGTTTGAGGCGCTCGGCCTCGCCTCCGCCGATTTCCAAGACATACATGGCGGGATCGTTCGGCTGATACTGCGGACAGCCGTCGTCGGTTCTCGTGCAGATGGGCACGTTCCGCGCAATGTGGATGATCTGCTTTTTCTCGTTCATCCAAATGATATCGAGCGGGATCTTGGTATTTTTCATCCAAAACGTCCAGGCCTGAGCCTGATCGAACGTAAACAGCATCCCGCGATCCTTGGCCAGGTGTTCACGGTACATCAACCCTTCGGCCCGTTTCTTCATCGTGTCCGCGATTTCCGCCTGGATGATGACCCCGCCGGGAAGCTGAATGGGGATGAGGCCGTCATCGGCTTGAATACAGGAAGGAAACGCTGTCAGCAACGCCAGGGCGGAGGCCATGACCCATGGGATGTGCACGTGCCGATCCTATCGGCGTGCAGGTCATGAGTCAAGGCAGCGACTGTTGACTCTGCCTTGCATTCCCGCCGCCGGCTGTGCGATTCTCAACGACAACAGTGGAGGATGTATGAAGGAAGTCAGGAAAGTGCATTATGTGAAAGGCGTGTTTGTCTGTCCCCAATGCCGCCAGTCGTATGTTCAGGAGAAATGGATCGAATCCTGGCGCGTGCGGTGCCATCGCTGCGATTATCGCGGCGCCTTGACCGATGTCTCCGTCGAGGAGCGCATGGAAGAGGAAACGTTTCGTCGGTGACCCGGGGCACCTGGAATCGCTTCTTTTCCCTCCTTGTCCTCTATCTGGGTTTAGTTTCCGTCATACTCGACTCAAATTTGGTGTCCGCGGACGAGTCCGCTCGCGCCATCAAGGTGTTGGTCGCCTATCATTCGCTATCCGGTCATACGGAACGCATGGCGGAGGCAGTTGTCGAGGGCGCTAAGAGTCTGCCCGGGACGACCGTCGTCCTCAAGCGGGTGGGGCAGGTGACCGCGGAGGATCTGTTTTCCTCGGATGCGATCGTGATCGGCTCTCCCGTGTATTGGTCCAACATGTCGGGCGAGGTGAAAATCTTTTTCGACAACTGGCAGTTCAAATTCGGCGTCTTTCCAGAGTTCAAAATGAAGAACAAAATAGGCGCCGCCTTTGCCACGGGGGGACAAATCTCCAGCGGTAAGGAAATGACGATGCTGACCATTCTTGCCGCCATGCTCGGCAATCAGATGATCGTGGTCAGCGGAGGCGGCGCCTTCGGCGCTTCGGCCACCACTGAAGGCGACAGCCCGGGCATCGACAAAAAGGAATTGGCCGATGCGCAGGCCCTTGGACGCCGCGTGGCCGAAGTGGCCGCGCTGCTCAAGCCTCCCTCCAACTAGTTCTCGTCGCTTCTGATTTTGCGATCGGAAACTTGTCAGAAAGGTCTGGACTTTAAACACTCTCAGGTGGCGGTGAGGGGAGTGTGAGTCGGTCAGTTGCGGACGGGGTTGAGGAGGCGGTGTTCGCTGGCGGCCAGTTCGACGAACGTATGTATGTTTTTTGAGCAGCGGCCGCAACAGCCGGCGTCTTTCAATCCGAACTTGGCTTTGATCTGGCATGGCATCACGATGCCCGCGCGGCCTGCATCGCGGACATCCGCATCGGTGATTCCCTTGCACAAGCAGAGATACATGAGGTCCCTCGCCAAGAACGATTATGAGAAGCATTCTCAGTATGCCACGTCTCGGAGGATCTGTCAACAGGCCCGGAACCCCTGCAGCGAAGCGCCTAATCGTCGTTGTGATAGTGCCCTGACGGCCGGATTACAGGGTGGCCTGGAGTTGCCCGATCATGTCTCGAATAGTTGTGAACCCGGCCTGCCAAAACGCCTTAGAGGTCATATCCACGTTCACGGAGGCGAGGATACGTTCTGGAGATTGTGCGCCGCCGGTGGCAAGCAGATCGAGATATTTGGGCACAAAGGCGGAGCCTTCCTGCTGGTAGGTGCGGTAGAGCGCCAGAACCAACAGATTGCCGAAGCAATAAGCATAACAATAAAACGGACTGGCGTAGATGTGTGGAATGGTCAACCACTCCCATTGAAACTCTGCAGGCACGTGCACGGCCTGGCCAAACTGCTTGCGTAACTCGCTTAAATAGGTCTGCGCCAACTGGTCTCCCGTCGCCCCTTCAGCGATCATCTGATGGGCGGTGCGTTCGAATCGCACGAAGTATGCCTGCCGCAGCACGGTCGCGTAAATGTCGTCAAGCTGGCTGAGCAACAGGCCCTGGCGGATATTCTTGTTTGATTCCTGCTGCATGAGCGCATCCGACAAAATCCGCTCGCCGAAGACGGAGGCCGTTTCCGCGAGCGGCAAGGTCGAATGGAAGGTAAAGACGGAATGATGTGCAGCCAGCATTCCGTGTACGGCGTGGCCCAGTTCATGCGCCATGGTGGCGATGTCGCGGGCCTCTCCCGTATAGTTCAGCATGACATACGGTGTCAGACCCGGCACGACGCTGTAACAATAGGCGCCGCCGAGTTTGCCGGGTCGGGTGGGCGCGTCGATATGGCGATCACTGAAGACCTGCTGAGCGAGGTCGGCCATCCGCGGGGCAAAGCCGCGATATGCCTCAAGGACCATGTTCACCGCATCCGCATACCGATATTTTTTGACCTCCGTACGGTGCGGCGCATAGAGGTGATAACGGTTCATTGATTTGATGCCGCAGATACGCGCCTTGAGCTTGAAGTACTGTTGGAAGAGATCGGCGTTCTCGGCGCAGACGGACAGCAGCACCTCGACGGCTCGATCCGGCACGTCGTTTCCCAAGTTGCGCGCGGCAATCGGCGACGAGAAGCGTCGCAAGCCCACGTTCTCCGATTTCCAGTCGTTGACCAGCGCTTTGTACATCTCCCCGAGCACATCGCGCTGAGCCGAGAAGACCCGATAGAGTTCCTGATAGGCGGCCTGCCGCACGGCAGCCTTAGGGCTTCGCACATAGGCCATCAATCCCTCGCGGTTGAGCACCTTCTTCTTGCCGCCGATAGTCATCGTGAACGTCAACCCATTGGTCACAACGTCGTACAGCGTGTTGACCGCGCTCCGGCCGGTCACGTTTTTCAGATTGATGATCTTCTCTTCGGGCTCGGTCAGCGTATGAGGCTTATACCTGCGGATGGTTTCCAGGTGGTAACGCATATCGCCTGAGCTCTCCAACAGCCTGGCGGCATTGGGTTCGTCGATGCTTTGCCACCACAGCTCAAAAAACAGCAGGCGATTTTGCAAGGCGGTCAGTCGCTCTTCCACATTAGCCTTGAAGGAGCGGGCCTTGCTGTCCTTCGTATTTTCCGAAAACCAGAGGTACGCATAGGCGCCCAGACGGGAGACGCTCTGGGCCACTGACTCGCTGAGGCTCAGGATCGAGGCCAAGTCGGTGCTCGATAAGGTGGGCGTGAGACTATCGCGCATCGCTTCAATTTGAGTCACGCGTGCGTCAATCGCCGAGAGGTGCGCCTCGAGCTGGTCGACCGGGTCTTTGACCAAGGTGGTCAAATCCCATCGATCCGGGATCGTCGTACGTGAATGTGTCCGACCAGTGCGTGTTGTTCGCATGCGTGGCTCCTTATCGGCTGTGTTGAACGTCAGATCTTACCATCCGTCGTTACGCCGGCGCCCCCCAAAAAGGCGCCGTTGCCGGATGAGCGGCCGAATGTGGGTTTGACAGCGGTAAGACAGGATGTGAAAATCTCCCTTGGTGTTCTGATCATGAACGACCACGAAATCAATCGAGCGGTCCAATATGTCACTGCCAGCACCTCGTACGGGCGTGACACGGTCGCCACTATTCTTAAAACGGGGCTTGGAGAACTGACGGAACTGGCGGTCCAGTCCAGGCGCCAATTCGAACGTGACGACTTGTTGGAGTACGTGTCTCAGTGGACGATCAAGCGGACCGGACAACCGGAACCCCTCGTTCGCGAAGTGCTGGGTTGTGCGGGCCGCTGGCTCGATGAAGTGTACGAAGAAGTGTCCAAACGGCCGCCTGAATCACCGGGTCTGCCGTCACACGATGATGATGGCGCCGAGCCGGTGTGACGGATCCCGGCTATGGGCGTCATGGGCCTGACCATGCCACGGTTTCGTCCTCGAAAAACGTTCCGGCTCGTCACTCATCTGCGTGACGGCCATCGCGAGGCGCTCCCCTCCTGGAAGCGGGAGGAAGTCGGCCTGTCCCGTGATCTGGAAGACCGGTGGTCTGCGCTCCGCCAGCATTGTGCCGATCAATCAAGTCATCAACGACTTGCCCGCCTCGTGCGGCGCATCACTCACAACGACTACGGGGTGCGGGAGTCCGCGCTCGCGGAGTTGGAACTGGCGACGCAGCTGATTCGGGTCGGTGCCAGGGTCAACTTCCTGCCGGAATCGCAAGCCAGAACGGCGGATCTCGAATGCCGCCTGGGCCGAGAGCGGTTCTTCGTCGAGATCACTGCCATGGTTGGATCGGCAGATCGGCAGCGGTTGCCCTTGCGCGGCCTGCTCCAGGATGAAGAAGGGATTGAAGAGACTGACCGCGGCGTCATTCTGATCCATCGAGTTTTGGCGCGCATCCAGCAAAAGGCCAAGCAGCTTGCCGAGTATGCGTGTCCCGTCATTCTGTGCATTTCCATCCCTCGTGCCGACCTGCGGGGGAACCACCGTTCACGAACCGAAGCCATCTGGCTTGATCTGAAGTCCCTGGCCGGTGCTGTAACGCTGCTGCTCACAAAATTGCGCGCCGTGAGCGCCGTGTTGATCTCATTCTGGGATGTGGTGCCGATGCCGTCAAAGGCCGGGACACGATTGGCGAATGTGGAACTTGTCGAGCGGAGCACCCACCAGCGAGGGCATCCCCGCGTGCGGATGTTGATCACGAATCCTGCTGCCGGCGCCCATCTCACCGAGCGACAGCACGACGCATTCTGTCAGCTGCTCTAAAGAGCGGCCTTCAGCGCTTCCAGATTCTTCGTCACCATGGCATCGCCGTTCTTCGTGGAGACCTCGATTCCGGTGGCACAGACCTCCCGGCATTCGTCCAGGCGGTTCAAGTTGCGGAGCGATTGCGCCAAGGCATAGTAGGCGGCTGAATAACCCGGCTTCACCACGATGCATTGACGCAGCGCCTTGGCGGCTTCTTCGAGGTTTCCGTCTTCCATGTACGCTTTTCCCAATCCGAACCATGCCACGTCGTCGTTCGGATCGATGGCCAACACTTTTTTCAGCGGTTCAATTCTCGGATTCGGCATGACACTCCTCCAGCGAAGAGACGATAGCAGCGTCGGTCTCGCATTGTCTATGCCGATTCCTGCGTGCTAACCTGATGAAGTGATGAATGACTGATTACTGAGTTGCAACATGGGGAAAACCGGCCTCGTCTATCATTCTGCCTACCTCGAACACGACATGGGGGCCGGACATCCGGAATCTCCACATCGTCTCAAGGCGATCATGCAACAGTTGGAACGAAGCGGGACGGCCGCAAGGCTCACGAGGATCGAGCCGCGGAAAGCGGAAGAGGAATGGATCACCCAAATCCACAGCCCTTCCTATGTCGCCGCACTGAGTGCACACCAACCCACGAACGGCAGAGTGGCCCTCGATCCCGATACCTCGATGTCGCCTGGCTCGTTACGTGCCGCCTTTCTGGCCGCTGGGGGAGCGCTGACAGCGGTTGACGCCATCATGCGTGGAGAGGTCGAACACGTCTTTTGCGCGGTGCGGCCGCCCGGCCATCATGCAGAAACCGCGAGGGCGATGGGCTTTTGCTTGTTCAACAACGTGGCGATCGCCGCTCGTTACGTCCAGAAAAAACACCGGCTGACGCGTGTCCTCATCGTGGACTGGGATGTCCATCATGGCAACGGCACGCAGCATAGTTTCGAGCAGGATCCGTCCATCCTCTTCTTCAGTACCCATCAGTTTCCCCATTATCCGGGCACGGGGAGGGCGACGGAGCGTGGCACCGGCGTCGGCGAAGGCTTTACCATCAACGTTCCGATGGAGGCCGGTGATGGCGACGAAGAATATCATGCGGTTTTTGTGAACGTGCTGCTTCCTGCGGCCGACGCGTTCAAGCCTGAATTCGTCATTGTCTCGGCAGGCTTTGACGCTCACCGCGACGATCCGCTGGCCAGCATGAGATTGACGGAAGCGGGATACGGCGACCTCACCGGCCTCGTTGCCGGAATCGCCAATCGCCACGCGCAGGGCCGTCTGCTCTCCGCTCTGGAAGGGGGCTACAACCTCCCCGCCCTGGCAGCATCGGTCGACGCCCATCTGAAAGCGCTGCTCTCGGCATGACCCGCTGGCGCACCATCGCGGTCGCCCTGTTGGCACTGCTTGGTGCGATCTATCTCTATTACACCGAGATCAAGCCTGTCGTGATCTTCGGATTACGCTCGGATTATGCCCACGCCATTCCGTTCCAGAAGATTCCCGAAGGGCTGACGAGCCTGAAGGCAGAGTCCTGCGGTCAATGCCACCGGGAAATCTATGAAGAATGGAAATCGAGCATTCACGCCCGAGCCTATGATGATCCGTATTTCCAAGCATACTGGAACAAGGATAAGCGTATTTGGGTCTGTCTGAACTGCCACACACCGCTGGAAAACCAACAACCGACGATCATCAAGCAGATTCCCCGCGGCCGCGTCGAGAAAGCCGTCCAAGAGCCGAACCCGCACTACGACCCCGAGTATCAGAAGGAATCGGTGACGTGTGCCGCCTGCCATGTTCGAGACGGCATCATCTACGGTCCCTTTGAAGATTCTGCCGCGCCGCATCCCACAAAATTCGATCCGAATTTTCGAACGACTCAGGTCTGCTACCGCTGCCACAATGTCGTCGCCGGGCCGGCGCAATTCTACCGCGTGGGGCCCTGTGGGACATACGCAGAGTACGAAGGGAAGTTTTTCATGCAGGAGCGGGGCTTCATTTGCCAGAGCTGCCATATGCCGGAAATCGACAGGCCGGTGGCCACCAATAGTCCTATCCGGCGGGGCCGGCAGCATCTGTGGCGCGGAGGCCATGATCCGGACATGGTCAAGCGGGCGGTCGCCGTACAGGTCAGGACGGATACAACGTCGCCGAGGCCGGGAGATCGGGTTTCGTTTACGCTGACACTCGTCAATGCCGGCGCAGGACACAAAATACCGACGGGCGATCCCGATCGCTTCTTCACAGTCGAGTTCATGGTGATAGATGCTGATGGACGCGTCCTCGAGGAGCAGAAGTCGACCATGGGCCGGTGGATTATGTGGCAGCCGGCCATTCTAGAGTTGTATGATAACCGCCTTCTGCCATTGGCCAGCCGGGAATATCAGTTCGCCTATCGGGTGCCGGACGAGGCCAAGGACTTGAAAGTGAGGACCCGCGTGCAGTACCACATTGTGACTGACAAGCAGCACGAGATGCTCACACAAAAGTACGGTCTGACCGGCAATGACCCGTATCGGTTCCTCGTCTACGAGCGGAGTTTTCCGCTGTCGGGAGAGCTCGCGACGGCATTGTCAAAAGAAAATGGCGATCCGCTATCAGCAGCCAACAGCCATCAGCGGGAGGAGAGCAGCTGTAAGGTCCAAGCCGAGGGCTGAAAGCTGATCGCTGATAGTTTCGTTTGAGGGAGATCCATGAACCATCCGTTACTCATTGACACCGAAACCTTGCAGAAGAAATTAGGCCAGCCGCATCTCGTCGTCATTGACGTGCGCGGTGATGCGGCCTACGAATACGGCGGCCATATCCCGGGCGCCGTGCACACGACCTGGCATCAATACAGTGATCCCAAGGCCGTGGCGAAGGGGCTGTTGGACCCTGATATGAACCGCATGCAGGAAAAGATCCGCGTCCTCGGCATCAACCAGGACAGCGAGGTCGTCATCTACTCAAATCCCTTCGATAACTGGGGCGACGAAGGTCGGATGTACTGGATGCTGGAATATTTCGGGCACACGAATCTGCACATCCTTGATGGCGGGTGGGTGAAATGGGTGGGCGAGCAGCGGCCCTTCGAGCACGGGCGCGTGACGCCAAAGGCCGGCAACTTCACCATCAAGCTGGCCGGCCATACCATCATCGCCAAGGACGAACTGCGGGAATTGGTCAAGCATCCTCTGCCTCGGACGAAGATTCTCGACGCCAGGAGCCTGGAAGAGTACCTGGGAAAAGAAGTCTCGGGCATTCCACGACCGGGACATATTCCCTCAGCGATTCATGTGGCGTGGAACGGATTCTTGAATACCAACGCGACGGTCAAGGATCTCGTCACCATCAAGGCCAGCTTGGAGGAAAAGGGACTGGAGCCGGACGACGACATCGTGTGCTACTGCACGGGCGGCGTCCGCTCATCGTGGCTGTATTTTGTCCTGAAGCTTGCGGGCTATCGGAAGGTCCGCAACTATCCGGGATCTTGGTGGGAATGGAGCCGCGACTTTGCGTGCCCCGTCGAAAAGGATTTTCAGGGCCTCCAAAAGGTGTTGGGCATCGAAGCTCCGGTGCGCCCTTCTTGACACTCAAAAATCGGCTGTGTAAGGTGATTCGTCTACTTATGATTCTTTGATGTTTGTCCGACGCGCACTCAAACCATGAGGAGGAATCTATGACATCGAGCATCCGACACGGAGCGGCGGTCTTCGCTGCAGTTGCACTGCTGGGTCTGCCGATGGTGGCCCAGGCTGACAACAAACACGTGAGTGAAGCCATCGAGCACGCCAAAGGTGCGGTGGATCACGGCAAGCAGGGCCACCCCGATGCCGTCGCGAAGCATGCAGAAGAAGCGCTGAAACATGCGCAGGCCGCAGGGGTTAAGAATCCTCACCTGGATGAGGGCGTCAAGGAATTGAAGGAAGCCGTCTCACATGGCAAGGCCGGTCATGCCGACAAGGCGACCGAACATGCAGAAGCAGCCGTCATGCATCTCTCTGAAGTCAAATAAGCTCACACGGCGAAGGGCGAGAGGCGAGGGCTGGAGTTGTGAGGTCTTGGTCTCTTGCCCTTTGTGTTTGATCCCGGTCTCCCCCTCATCTCTGTTGATTGACTCTCTATGCGGGTCGGGTATTACCAAAACAATCCAGAATTCGGAAAGGTGGCAGAGAATCTCGATCGCATTGCCACCACGCTCGAGACCGCTCAGGCCGACCTGCTCGTGCTGCCTGAGCTGTGCGCCTCCGGCTATCAATTCGTCTCGATCGAGGAAGTGCGTGACCTCGCGGAGCCTGTTCCATCGGGACCTACGACCAACCGGCTGCTCGATCTTGCCAGGCGCCGACAGATGGTGATCGTCGCCGGTCTGCCGGAGCGAGCCGGAACGGCCTGCTACAACTCCGCGGTCGTCGTTGGTCCGCAAGGGTTTGTGGGGTGCTAT
>DATIGH010000087.1:0-9563 GCA_035454845.1 Nitrospira sp. | reverse complement strand
GCAAATCGCCAGGCCCGCGCCGACGATGCGAGGGCCGGGTGTCACGCCTTTGTCGATCGCATGTTTGAGCGCGAAAATCGAATGATCTCTCGACCCGACATCGCGAACGGTGGTCACGCCTGCCTCCAGCGTGTGCCGCGCGGATCGAGCGGCTTTGAGCAGCGTCTCGGCCGACGTCTCTTCCTCGAGGGCCTTGACGACATCCGGTTCGGCCCCGAGACAGAGATGGACGTGACAGTCAATCAATCCCGGCAGGAGAGTCAGACCTCGTCCGTCGATGCGGGTGGCGCCTTGTGGAATTGAAACCGTTTGGCGGTGGCCGGCGGCGGCAATCCTGTGCTCGCGCACGATCACCGTTGCCGGCTCGATTGTTTGGCCAGTCCCGTCGATGAGCCGGACATGATGGATTGCAAAAGCCACGCCGTCAGGTTCCCAGCGGGAATGTGATGATGATTCCCCCCATGACGTCATTGAGCTTGAAGTCACGGCGGGGGCTGTTGGGATGACGGTTATGACAATCCACGCAGGCCTGGGAAGTGGCGCGATCGGCGTAGACCGCTTGAAAAAGACGAAGGTCGCCGCGGCGGACGATGCCGTAATGAGGCTCAGACGGATTGTTTTGCACAGCGGCCAGCCCCACGCGCTCCAGATCACTGTTTGCGCCGTTCCACGCATAGATGGGAGTGAGGCTCGCTAACCGGAATGAGAAGCCGAGATCTTTGATCGCGACCAGTCGGCTGGTTTCCAGCAGAAACTGAGCCGGTAGCGGCACCCCGCGTTCGTCGCGCCAGTGTTCATGGGCCTCGATGCCGTCATGGCTGAGTTTGACTACCACGTTGTCGGTGTAGTTGTTCCGGTTGGCCTCTATGACGGCATGGATGAACTCCGCCGTCGTTTGAGGTGTCATCTGATCGGATTTGAGCTGGTTCGCAAGAGTGATTGCGAAGATCCAGTAGGCGATGACCGCCGTGAAGGCAAATGCTCCGCCGCCCAGCACCCAAAGCAAGGGTTTGTTGTCCATACGAACTCACACCTCCCGTCAAGAGGGTACGCTGCTGTATACCCGGGACGCGGCTTGCAACGCTCCTCCCGCCGTCCTGAGCCAGCCGCCTTCGAGAAAGATCGCTTCCAACGCATTCAAGAGGCTCAAGACATTGGCCTCCGTCGAGGATTCCCCCATCAGGCCGATCCGCCACACCTTGCCCTTCAACGGACCCAGACCTCCGCCGATTTCAATACCATATTGCGATAAGAGCGTTGAACGAACTTCCGCTTCGGGGATGTGAGCGGGAACGGTGACGCAGTTCAGCATCGGCAAGCGTCGACCTGGCGCAGGAAGCGGTGCAAGCCCCAATTCCTGCAGGCCGGCCAACAGCGCCTCGCTGTTGATCCGATGGCGATGGTATCGGTTGCTAAGCCCCTCTTCCTCGATGAGGCGCAATCCTTCACGCAGCCCATAGAGCATCGAGATCGGTGCCGTGTGGTGATAGACTCTCCCGCCTTCTGCCCAGTACTCGCCGATCAACGCCATATCCAGGTACCAGCTTTGGCAACGCGTCCGGCGGCCTTTGACTGCGGCGAACGCCCGTTCGCTCATTGTAAACGGCGACAAGCCCGGAGGGCAGCTCAAGCATTTCTGCGTAGCACTGTAGCAGACGTCGATGCCGAGCCGATCGACGCCGATAGGCAGGCCGCCGAGCGAGGTGACGGCATCCACGATAAACAGCGCGTCATGTCGCCGGCAGAGCGCCGCGATCTCCTCCAGCGGTTGCCAGGCGCCGGTCGAGGTCTCCGCATGGACAATGGCCACCGCTTTGACGGGACTGGAGCGGACGAGGGCTTGCTCAATGGCGTCCGGTTCAATGCAGTCTCCCCATGACGCTTCGACGGGAATGGTCTTCCCGCCACATCGGTCGACGACGGACGCGAGCCTCGCCCCGAAGACGCCGTTGATCCCTACAATCACGGCATCCCCCGGCTCGACGACATTCACGATCGAGGCCTCCATACCGGCAGAACCAGTTCCGGAAATGACGATCGTGAAACGATGTCCAGTTTCAAAGACTGTCCGTAGCGAGGATTGAATGTCGTTCATGACGCTGAGAAAGACCGGGTCCAGATGGCCGAGAAGCGGAGCCGAGAGGGCACGGAGTACGCGTGGATGAACGAGACTGGGGCCAGGACCGAGGAGCAGGCGACGTGGTGGAATGAATTGCTGAAGGGGCATGGTGGTCGAACAGGAGGTCCAGGACAGCTCGTTATCCGGCTCGCAGTATAACGGACTCATGCCTCTCGCAGCCAGGTGGCGGATCGCGTTTGACACAGGGTAGTTACTTTTGAGGGGTTTTTGGCTTGAAAACCTGCGTGTTATAGTGCAAGTCGCCATGGAAGAATCCCTTGTGATCCCGACCGAGTCTGGTTGTGCCACTCGCTCCTGGTGGCGCGAAACCGAAGCGCCGCCGGCAGTCGGATCATTCCCTCGTCATTATTCAGCGATCGTGTCCTGGCTTTCTGCCTTGTTCTTGATGCTGTCGTTCTCCGGGGTCGTCTTTCTAGCTTCGTCCACCGTGAAGATCGATCGGGTTGAAGCGCCGGAGCAGGCGCTCAGCCTTATGGTTGGCCGAACCATGGATGCACAGGAAGGGCTGAAGCGCGCTCCTGTATGGGAGCAGCAGATCATGGACTGGGTGTCCGGCGACGGCGTGGCCGAGCGTGCTCAGGCAATCGCCTGGTATCAGGAGTTGGCCGCGCGCTCCGACGATCCCGCTGTACCTCTGCAACTGGCGATACTTCAGGCCGAATCCGGACAGATCTCACAAGCGTTGCTGTCAGCCCATGAATGGGATCGCAAGGGTGATCCGCTTCCGCGGTATGGTGACATCATTCGTGCCGCCTACGGTTATGATCGTGCCCCCGACCGCGATGCAGTGGAGGCTCTGCAGAATCGTCTGGTCGACGTGTTGCCCGTCGGATGGTTTTACGATCGCCTGATGATCAGATTGGCCCAGCGAGCCGGTCATGCAGACTTGACTGCGGTCCTCCAAGACCAATCCGACCGACGTGCCGACCGGCTGTATAGCTATTCACGCCGGTTGACCCTCATCGAACTGACCATCATGTTGGTAGGGTCGTGCGCTCTCGTGATGCTTTGGCGAAGCCGCCGCAGCGGGATGAACCCGATCAGGCTGCACGACCCTGGCATTCCGCCGCCCTGGCCCGGTCGCGTCGGAGCAGCCGTCTTGCTGCGAGGCGGCGCGATGGGGGCTATTATCATGGCCCTCTGCCTGCTCTATGTGCCGCCGGAGAATGCTTCATTACGAGCTTTGGCGATTCCTCTGACCAACGTGCCGCTGTTGGCGCTGGCGTACTCTCATCTGTTTCGGCCTGCCGGCATGACGTTCGAAGAAGGGTTCGGCCTTGGTCTTCCATGGGCCGCCTTCGGCCGACTCATCATCGCCGTGCTGGCGGTTGTTGCCGCCGGCCTCTGGGGCGAGTGGTTCATGGACCGCCTGACGGAGCAATGGCAACTGACGAGCCATTGGACCGAATGGTTCGATGAAGACCTGGTCTGGGGGTCGAGTTCGCTGACGATGATCAGCCTGCTCGAATACGTGATCCTCGCCCCGTTGTTCGAAGAACTGGTATTTCGCGGGTTGCTGTTCGCGATTCTACGGCGAAAGTTCCGATTCCTTCCTGCGGCGCTCATCAGCGCGATGATTTTTGGACTGGCGCACGGCTATGGGGTGGTCGGGCTGATCAGCGTGTGCTGGAGCGGGGTCCTGTGGGCGTGGATTTACGAAAAGACCGGGAGCCTCGGGCCCGGCATCCTGGCGCATGCCATCAACAATCTTCTGGTCTGTCTGGCCGTCATGTCGCTCCTGCGCTTCTAGGAAGGTGATCGAGCGAATCGAACAGATCGGGATGTCGAATCGAGATATGGGCTTGCAACAGCATTGAACGAAGTTTGACGGTGTTGATACGTTTTCCTGATTCCCCTGCGCCTGCCGGTTCGTTGACTGGCTGAGCTCCATAGAGCCGCCGGCCGATTTCCTTCCAGGTCCGAGGCACACCATCGCTCACATTGTACGCCGATCCGGGGATGCCACACTGCAGGGCCGCGATACAGATCTCGGCCAAGTCTTCCACATGAATCAAATTGACGTACTTGTCTGAGAGGCCGATGCGACCACTCGTGATCCAGTCGTACGGATGCCGACCGGGCCCGTAAATGCCGGCCACGCGCAGCACGATCGCGCCACACTCGTTGCGAAGGAATTCTTCGCCCTGCACGCGCGGTTTAGTGCAATCAATCGGCGCCGTTTCATCGGTCCAAGGCGGCGGATATTCCTGAGCTGCGCCGGTGTCATAGGCCGATGTGCTTCCCAGCACAACCAGCCTGCCGATTGATCCGGTCGCTTTTACGAAGTCTCGTACAGTCCCCACGGGCGCCGCAGGAAAACACCAAAGAAGGTCAGCGCCTGAGGGAATGTGGCCCCATGTGTGAGGGTGTGCCAGGTCGAAATGGAGCCGCTGGCTTTCAGGAATTCCCGCGAGATGGTGGAGAGGGTCACGACTCGTATGCAGCACCTTGGCGTAGGAGTCTGTAAGGGAAAGCATAAAGCGCGCCACATATCCAGAACCCAGGACGACAACGATGGCTCGCTTGGTACTCATGCTGAATAACTGTCTGGAATCGAGAACAGTCTGCCTCCGACGATGGAAGAGAATCTACGGAAATCAGCGAGGTCTGTTGGCATGCGTTTTGAGTAGAGTGCTTGCGCTTTTGGATACTGGGAGGATTTTCTATGTTTATCTTGGCCTTGAAAAGACAAAGTGTCCCAAGCCTTGCCCTACTTGTCCTCTTCGTGGTCGCCGCCTGTGGCAGCGATGACGAGAACAATACTACAAATCCGTTTCAACCTCCTCCTGACGAACCTCCCACGCCGGTAATTGCTCTTGTGGCCAACCAAGCCAGCAATAACGTGTCAGGCTACACCATCAATAACAGTACGGGGGCCTTGGTTCCTGTGGCCGGTTCGCCGTTTGCAGCGGGAACGACACCCGTCGGTATTGCGATCACTCCAGACGGGATGCTGGCGTATGTGGCCAATCAAGGATCGAATGATGTCTCAGCTTTTGCTGTGAATCCTTCGACAGGAGCGCTTGGGCCGATCGCAGGCTCCCCGTTCTCTGCCGGTACGACACCGTTTCGGATCACCGTATCACCGAATCGATCGTTTCTCTACGTGACGAATCAAGGATCAAACAACATCTCGGCCTTCGCCATCGGGGCTGGAGGCAGTCTCACTCCGATTACCGGTTCTCCATTTGCCACTGGGTTCACGCCTGCCGGCGTCACGTGTACGCCGAACGGTGCCTTCCTCTACGTGGCCAACCAGGGCTCGAACAACGTGTCGGGCTACACGATCAATGCCTCGGGGCAGCTGTCGCCTGTTGCCGGCTCTCCCTTTTCGGTGGGGACCACTCCCGTCGGAGTCGTCGTCTCGCCGGATGGGTCGTTTTTGTATGTCTCGAATCAAGGGTCGAACTACGTTTCGGCATTGGCGATCAACGGATCCACCGGAGCATTGACGCCGATCACCGGATCTCCGTTTGCCACCGGCATTACGCCCGCCGGCATCATGATCTCACCCAATGGGTCATTTCTGTATGTGGCGAACCAAAGCACGAACAACGTCTCGGCCTTTACGGTCAATGCCGGGACCGGAGCGCTTTCTCCCATTGGCGTTCTGTCGCCGTCTGGAACTACGCCCACCGCTGTGACCGTCTCGCCGGACGGGGCCTTCCTCTATGTGGCAAACCAAGGCTCGAACGACGTCTTTGCCTACTCGATCAACCCTGGGACTGGGGAACTCACGACGGTGTCCGGCACCCCGTTCCCTGCAGGTGTCACGCCACGGGCGATTGCGACGTCGGGACGGCCATAGACGCCTCATCCAAGCCATGCCTACGGTGCGCGGTCGTGCAGGAGCATGATCGCACCGTGCCTCTTGAGCAGATTCGCTCTTTCGTTGGCACATGGGGACACGAATGGTATAAACCAACTAAGGGGCGATACGACTTGTTTCCGCCTCAGGTATTTCCCTATGGTACAGCCATGACTAAGAAACCCTCATTCCTCCTCCTGATTGCCGCTGCGGCCTTCATGATGACGGGTTGCCCCGGCGATGACGGTGGTGCGCCAGTGGTGTCGTCTGGAGGAGCTGTTGTCTATCTTGCAGATCAAGATACTGTCGGAGTCTTTGAACTATTTTTAGCCACGTCAGGCACAAAACTTAATCCCCCACTGCCCCCAGGACGCACGGTGCAAAGTTTTGCATTAACGCCGGACTCTACCGCGGTCGTGTATATAGCGGATCAAGACCTAGACGAGGTCTTTGAACTCTATCGTGTCAGTCTATCGTCGCCAGGAGTCAGTGCCAAACTGAATGGGCCCCTTGTTCTCTGTGGACCTGCTGTCTGTGGAGATGTCATCGAGTTTGCCATCACGCCTGACAACAGTGCGGTAGTATATATTGCGGATCAAACTCTCGACAGTGTGTTTGAGCTATACCGGACCGTCCTGGCGACTACGGCGAATTCAAAACTCAACCCTCCCTTTTCGGCCGGTCAAAATATAGATGCATTTGTGATTTTGCCAAATAGCACCGGCGTGATTTATCGTGCCAATCAAAACACAGCGGGTGTGAAGGAATTGTATCGGGTGCTCTTTGCGACCGCTCCAACTACCGACCGGCTCATCACAAGTCCGCCGCTCATCGCAGGACAGAATGTGGGCACGTTTACTCCGACGCCTGACAGTGCAAATGTCGTGTACATCGCGAATCGTCCTGTTGCTTTGAACTTGTTTATCGTTCCGGCCGGAGGAGGCGGCGACATCCAACTCAATAGTGTCTCTCCGCCGAATCCAAATGCGAATGTGACTGATTTTGCCGTGGCGCCTGATAGCCTTTCCGTTGTCTTTCTCGCCGACCAGGATACCGATCAGGTCAATGAGTTGTACCGGACTATAATCTCAGCGGCACCAGGGAACATCAAACTTAACGGCCCTCTCACTTTTGGAAAGAATGTAACCTCCTTTGGCGTCATTCCAGACGGGAGCGGAGTCGTGTATGTTGCCGACCAAACAACTGTCAATGTATTCGAGTTGTTTCGGACCCTGTTCTCGGGAGGGAACTCTCAGGTGAATCCCCCCTTCCTCGGAACTGAGGATGTGGCTGATTTTGTCTTGCTGCCGAACAGTACCGGCGTCGTCTATAAAGCAGATCAAAATACCGATGGCGTCAATGAAATTTACCGGGCGGTTTTCGGTTTTCCTGGCGCAACGAGGCTTAATCCTCCATTACTCATTGGACAAAACGTCTCGACCTACACAGTGTCACCCGATAGTGCCAGCGCGATTTATCTTGCCAATCAAGACAATGTAGCTATCACAGAACTATATCGTGTTGCATTTTCATCCCCGGGAACGAGTACCAAACTCAACACCCCACTTGTTGCGGGTCGGAACGTCACGGATGTTGCGGTGAGATGATCAAGACTAGACTATGAGGTCTTGACTCGCCACTGACGGCATCCTAGCATCACCGGATGCCGTTGACTCGTTTCCACCCTCTTATCGCCAACTGGTTTCAATCCTCCATCGGCACTCCGACAGACGTGCAGGCCGAGGCCTGGCCAGCCATTCAGTCCGCTCAGGATGCGCTCATCGCCGCCCCGACCGGTTCCGGAAAGACCTTTGCAGCGTTTCTCTCCAGCATTGATCGACTCTTTACACAAGCATTGGCACGAGAGCTCGAAGACCAAACTCAGGTGCTGTACGTCTCCCCATTAAAGGCGCTCAGCAACGACATCCAGAAAAATCTGCGGCAGCCGCTGGCTGAAATTGGTGAAGCAGCCTTGCAGGCTGGACTCTTGATGCCCGAGCTGCGTGTGCTGGTGCGGACCGGCGACACACCGATGGCGGATCGCCAGCAAATGCTCAAGCGGCCGCCCCATATCCTGGTGACCACGCCGGAGTCCCTCTTCATTCTATTGACGGCCGAAAAAAGCCGGCGACTGCTCCAAACCGTCAGGACCGTGATCGTGGACGAGATCCATGCCCTCGCGCCCAACAAGCGGGGAGCGCATTTGGCGCTCTCCCTGGAACGGCTGGAGGCCTTGACGGCGACGAAGCCGCAACGAATTGGCTTGTCGGCCACGCAGCGCCCTATTGAACTGGTAGCGCGCTTCCTGGCGGGCGATCGCCCGCTCCCGACGGTGATCGACGTGGGGCACAAGCGGCGGATGGATGTAGGCGTTGAAGTTCCCAAGGACGAATTGAGTGCGGTCGTCACCAACGCCATCTGGTCGGACATCTATGATCGCGTGGCGACGCTGGTGCGCGAGCATCGAACGACGCTCGTGTTTGTCAATACACGCCGCTTGGCCGAACGGGTGGCGCATCATTTGGAAGAGCGGCTCAAGGATCTTGGGCCAGGCAGTGTGGCGGCGCACCACGGCAGCTTGTCGCGGCAGATCCGTCTCTCAGCGGAAGAGCGCCTCAAGAGCGGCACCACACGGGTCGTGGTGGCGACGGCATCACTGGAGCTCGGCATCGATGTTGGAACCGTGGATCTGGTCTGCCAAATCGGTTCGCCGCGGGCGATTGCCACCTGTTTGCAACGTATCGGTCGTGCCGGCCACTGGATCCGGGCGATTCCCAAAGGCCGGCTCTTCGCTACTACGCGGGATGAACTGCTCGAGTGTGCGGCGCTGATCCGGGCCATGAGGGCAGGGACGTTGGATCACATTTCGGTTCCTCCTGCGCCGTTGGATATTCTCGCGCAACAGCTCGTGGCGGCCTCCGCCGGGCAGAGCTGGGCTGAGGACGATCTCTTTACGTTGGTCCGCCGTGCCTATCCCTATCGTGACCTGGAACGATCGCATTTTGATCGCATCGTGCAGATGCTGGCTGAGGGCATCTCGACGAATCGAGGACGAGGGCTTGCTTATCTGCACCGTGATCGCATGCATCATACGGTCAAAGGACGAAGGGGCGCCAGGTTGGCCGCGATTACATCGGGTGGTGCCATACCTGATACGGCGAATTATGCGGTGGTGTCCGAGCCCGAAGGGACCGTGGTCGGGTCGGTCGACGAGGATTTTGCCGTGGAGAGCCTCGCCGGCGATATTATCTTATTGGGCAACACCTCCTGGCGAATCAAAGGCGTTGAAATGGGCAGGGTGCGCGTGGAAGACGCCCATGGGGCGCCGCCGAACATACCGTTCTGGCGGGGAGAGGCTCCTTCGCGCACCGCCGAGCTCTCGGCCGAGGTGGCCAGGCTGCGGCAGGACATTGCGGATAAGGCGCTATCGGCTGATAGCCGTCAGCTATCAGCTATCAGTTGGCTTAAGCAAGGGTGCGGCCTTGATGCGCGAGGCGCCCAGCAAGCCGTTGAGTACGTGTTGAGCGGCCACGCGGTCCTCGGCACGGTGCCCACGCAGTCCACGATCGTCGCCGAGCGCTTCTTCGACGAAAGCGGCGGCATGCAACTCGTCAT
>DATIGH010000086.1:0-4572 GCA_035454845.1 Nitrospira sp. | reverse complement strand
CATCACGCTCTTCGTGATCGACGGTCCGACGTCGTTCATGAATACGCCGGTCAAAGCCGAAGGCATCTCGCCGTCCGAGTTTCTCATGACGGCGACCCTCTGGGACAAGATCTATAACTACAGTTGGATGCCGATGAACCTACACCGGCTGGTCGGCAACGTCACATTCGGCGGGTTCATCACCGGCCTCGTGGCCGCCTACATGTACATGGCCGCGAAGAAAGAGGACGAACGGGCCTATTACGATTGGATGGGCTTCGTCGGCAATTTGATCGGCGTCGGCGCGCTCCTGTTTCTGCCCTTCATGGGCTATTTGCTGGCCTACGAGCTGTGCGATTACGATGCGTCGATCTGCCCCTATATGATGGCGGACCAGCTCTCGATGTTCTTCGAAATGCAGGGCGCCATGGTCGGGCTCATCTTTCTTGCCAGCAATTACTACATCTGGCTGAGCATGAAACGGATCGAAGGGGTGGAGCGTGTCAGAATGACGATCTTTGCGCCGATGGTGATGGTCGCGCTCCCCTTCGTCATGACCTGGGCATGGACCGTGTTTCCCGTCCCAGACCCGCGCTCGCTGGCCATCCTGGTGCCCCTCGCCTTGCTGCCGGTCGTGCTCGGTCGATTCATCCCATGGACCGTGTCGGCGCGCACGGTCATCAAGGTTGGCTTCCTGATGGTCGTCGTCGGCGATGCCATTTGGTTGACGCCCCACGGCTTTGTTCCCACGGGCGCCAAGCTCGTGGCCGAGCTCGAATTGCCCTCGGATTGGAATTTTCTGGCCTTGATGCCGGCCAAAAATTCTGCTGCGTTCACGCTGGTCTTCGTCACCGTCGTCAATTACATCATCTATAATCGTGCCATCAGTCAGGGCACGATCGTGTGGGGGAAGATCGATTTCGCCTCGCAGTTCGTGCTCGTGTTTCTCGCGTTCAGTGCCATCTGGACAATGGGTCTGATGGGGGCCGTCCGGTCACTTTTACGAAAATATTTCCATACGTACAACCTGCTGCCGGATTTCACCCCTGAATCCTTCACCCCGACCCTGTCCTATTCGGCCTGGTGGATTACTGCCATCACGGTCGCGTTTTACGTCGTGGTCAGCTTTGCGATATTCGTCACGCTGAGGCCGACGGAAGCGAAAGCGCATGCCCCGGAGGGCAGCCCTGCCCCGGCCGGCGCGAAGTAGGTCAGTTCGAACCCTCGTGCGAGGAAAAGGAACGTTATGGGGAACGTGATCAAGAAGGTTGTCGTCGGGCTGATCGTCGGTGGGGCGCTGTGGGGCACCACGGCAGCGCTGGAGTTTCCGACGGTGTTTCAGATGATGTTCTTCGCCTATGCCCTCTTGGGCACGGCCGTGTTCCTCCTGTTGGATGCCCCCTCCATCAAGCCCGTGGGCGGTGTGAAAGCGGTGGGCGCGATGGTGGTGTTCTACATCGTGCTCTGCGTCGTATATATTGCCGGCGCGTCGCTGTGGCCTCAGTACGATCCGGAGGACGAAAAAGGCAAGATCGAAAAAATTCTGAAGCCGAAACGGGCGCAGACCGATCAGGGGAAGGCCGAAGAGTTGATCGCGCGCGCGAAGGCGTTGGATGAGCAGGCCAAGGTCTTGGCGGCCCGCATCAAAGCGCTTGGGGGGGATCAGGCTCCCGCCGCGCAGTCGGCCGGCGGACCGGGGGCGCCGCCCGCCACGACCGCTGCCGGGGGGGATTTGCTCAAGATCGGCGAGGATCAGTGGGAATTGCAAGAATGCTACAACTGCCACAAGCTTCGGGGCGAAGGCGGAAAGAAGCGCGGTCCCGAGCTCGACAACATCGGTAACTTAATGACAGTCGAGGACATAAAAGAGAAGATCCTCGATCCTCGCAGCTGGATGGCAGAGGGGTTCGAAAAGGAATACGACAAGAAGAAGATGCCGGACAAGTACAAGGACCTGATGGAGGAGAGGGACGTTGTCGCTCTAGCCACCTGGTTGGTCACCTTCAAGAACACGTCGGTCAATACGCCGAAACCGATCAAGAAGAAATAGGCGAAGGCACCATGCAACCGCAGTTGAAATCAAAGGTTCGTTGCACCGACCGGGAAATCGGCGAGGTGACCAAGGTCGTCGTCGACCCGCTGTCGCGCGAGATCAGCCATATCGTCGTGTCGATGAACGGTAGCGGAGAGCGTCAGGTGTCCATGGCGCTCGTCCAGGCCGTGACGGACGGCATGGTGCAGTTGCGCAACGCCTCCTCCGAAGTGGCGGCCTTGCCGCCGTTCAAACGCGACGAATATCTCAGCACCCACGAAGTCGAGATCGCCCACCTGGAGGAAAATATTCACGTCACTCCGGGCGAGGTGCTGGTTCCCTTTCCCGAACTGGAGAAGAACGTCAAGCGGCGCACCTTCTTCATGAACTTCACTCACGCGATCGGGTTCCTGATCGGCCTGCCGATCGCGTATCCCATCCTCCGCTATCTGATGAAGCCCATGTACGTGCCGTTCGACAACGGCTGGCTGAAAATTGGGAACGTCGGCAAGATCAAGGCCGACGACATCGGCGTGCAGTTCAAGTACAAGAAGAACGTCAAGGAAGCCTATCTGCCGGAAGCCGAGGTTGAGAAAAACGTCTGGATCTTGAAGGCTACGCCGGCCGTGCTCGAAAAGGTCTACCAGGGCAAAGACATGGAATTTCGCGATGCCACCGGGAAATCCGTGTGGACCAACAAGAAAGAGATACCCTACGTCGCTTTTTCAGGCAAGTGTCCCCATCTGGGTTGCGGGTACAAATGGCGGCAGCACAAATTGCTCGGCCAGGTGTTTCTCTGTCCCTGCCACCTGAGTATCTACGATGCCTCGGGCAAGGTGCTCGACGGCCCGGCGCCACGGCCGCTGGACGCGCTGCCGATCAAAGTGTCTGCGAGCGGGGATGTCGAAATCATCGACATGGAATTTAAGGCAGGAACGAAGTCCCAGATTCGGATCGTCTAACGATCGGCTTTTTGAGCATCCTGACACGAGTTAATCCTTTATGGACGGCAAACCCTCAACAGCCGTGAATCCACCCGGCACCCAGCCGACGGTGATCGAAAAAGTCATCGCCTTCGTCGACGAGCGCGTCGGTCTCAGGCAGATGCAGGCGAAGATGCTCAACGAACCGGTGCCCGGGGGCTCCCGCTGGGCCTATGTGTTCGGCTCCGTCCTCCTGTTTATTTTCATCATGCAGGCGGTGACCGGGATTTTATTGATGTTCTATTACGTGCCGACCGCCGATCATGCCTATGCGAGCACGCAATACATCATTCACGACGTCGACTACGGCTGGTTCCTGCTGAGTTATCATTTCTGGGGCTCCACCGCGATGGTCGTCTGCGTCTTCGCCCACATGTCCCAGGTCTTTCTCTGGGGCGCCTACAAACCGCCTCGGGAAATGATTTGGCTCGTCGGACTGGCTCTGTTCGGCATCGTGATGGGCTTCGGCTTTACCGGCTACCTCTTGCCGTGGGATCAACGCGCCTATTGGGCGACTACCGTCGGCGTCGAGATCATGGATAAAACGCCGCTCGTCGGCGATTTCATGGCGCGCTTCCTCAAGGGCGGTCCGACACCGGGCCAGATGACCTTAAGCCGGTTCTTTGTCATTCATGTCATGATCCTCCCCGCTGCCTTGATGGGCCTGGCGGGGCTCCATCTCTTCCTGTTCCGGTCGGCGGGACCGGCCGGTCCCTTCCGAGGGACGCCCGAAGAAATCAAGGCCAAGACGGACTTCTTTTTCCCCCGCCAGGTGTGGAAGGACATCGTCGGGATGGCGGTGGTGTTTGCCAGCATCTGTGCGCTCGCGTTTTGGGAACCGGTCGTGCTCCTGGAAGAAGCCACGCCCGATCCCGGCGAGTACCACCCGGAACCCGAATGGTACTTTCTCTTCTTGTTCCAGTTGCTGCGCCTAAAAATCTTTGCCGGCGAGTTCGGACAATTCCTCGGCGCGATTGCGCTCCCGGGCGCGTTTATGGCCTTACTGGCGGCGCTGCCGTTCATCGACCGGGATCCGGAACGGAATATCTTCAAACGGCCGGTCGCCCTGATCGGCTGGATTGTCGTGATGGTGGCGATTCTGCTGTTTACCATGTCCGCAATCATCAACCGAGAGTTTCTCGATTAGCGTGCCGAGAGCCGGACCCAGGAAGCAATGAGCGACGAACGCGACTCCATGTCTCCCACGAAAGTCGGTTTGGGTGTCCTCTGGCCCGCCTTCTGGACGGCTTTACCGATCAAGTTGGCCTTTGCAGTGGTCTTCCTCGCCATGGATCTGATGCAATTCGAAGGCCGATTGGGCCTGGCCTTTGTGATGGTGCTGGCGAGTCCCGTCACGGTGTTTGCCTTGCCGATCATCACCATGGGTTTGGAATCGCACATTGGAGAGGGAGCCGGGATCGCGTTGTTGTTCTTGCTCGCCATTCCCATCGACATATGGGCCTTGAACGTGGTCGGTCGCACCTACTTTCTCGAGAAGTTCCGCAAGGAGCCGCCCGAGGGACTGGGGCTGACCCTGTGGTGGAAATGTGCGGTTGTCGGCGCCATCTTTCTTCCACT
>DATIGH010000085.1:0-8795 GCA_035454845.1 Nitrospira sp. | reverse complement strand
GGGCGTTGTTGCCGTTGGTCTCCTGTTGACGATCTCGGATCGCACCGCGGCGACGACGGAGGCGGGTTCCGCGGACGTCTCCAACGGTAAAAAGATTTTCGTCAGATACTGCAGCGGATGCCACGGCGCGCAAGGACAAGGCGAGGGGTATCCCTTGCTCGGTCGCGCTCCGGCCAATTTGGCCTCGCCGGCGACGAAGGAGCGATCCGATGAAGAGTTGATCCGCACCTTGCACGAAGGCAAGCCCAACATGCCTGCCTGGAAATACCGGCTGTCGCCACAAGACAGTAAAGATGTCCTCGCGTACGTCCGATCGCTCTCGAGCGAGCGAGACAAATAGGGAAAGGCCAGATGCCGGATCACGACGACCTCACAACGAAATCCAAAGACGCCAAGCTGCCTCCACCGGACGCGGCATCCGAAGCCAAGTCGGTTAAGGACCGGCGGATATTCTCAGATGAGCTGGAAGCAATCCCAACGGTTGTCCCGCGCGAAGGTGACGGCTATCGCGGGAAGGGGAGAGGCGGTCCCATCGGCGAAGCCGGCCGCCATCTCACGAACGACGACCTCCAGCGCATCAATACCCGCAAGGGGCTCATTCAGTTGCTTCAGCAGAGGAACGTCGATCTGGAAGAAGTGCGGAAGACTCTGCTGTACGAGGAGGAACTGAAATGCCTCCAAGTCGAGTTGGTCCGGCTCCAACGCTGGGTCCAAAGCAGCGGCCGTCGTATTGCCATCATCGTGGAAGGACGGGATGCGGCAGGAAAAGGCGGGACGATCCGCCGGTTCACTGAGCATTTAAACCCGCGTGCCATGCGCGTCGTCGCACTGCCGAAACCCACCGAGCAGGAGCGGGGCCAATGGTATTTTCAGCGTTACATCCAGCAATTGCCCAACAAAGGTGAAATCGTATTTTTCGATCGCAGTTGGTACAACCGTGCGGTCGTCGAACCGGTGATGGGGTTTTGTACCAGAAAGGAACATCAGCGCTTCCTGCAGCAGGTTACGGAGTTTGAGCACATGCTCTACGAGGATGGTGTGACGCTCATCAAATTTTGGTTTTCGATTTCCAAAGGGGAGCAGCAGCGGCGGTTCGAGGCGAGACGCACGAACCCGCTCAAGCAGTGGAAACTCAGTCAAGTGGATGAAAAGGCCCAGGATTTATGGGACAGTTATACGCGATTCAAAGAAGAGATGTTCAGCAAGACCCATACGACCTTCAGCCCCTGGATCATCGTCAAGGCTAACGACAAACAAGCGGCCAGGTTGGAGAGCCTGCGCTACGTCCTGAACTTGTTGCCGTACAAGGGGAAAGAAGAGGCACAGGTTCGACTGGCGCCGGATCCCAACATCGTCACGCGCTATCACCGGCGGATGGACGAACTCGATTTTTAGGGTGAACGCGTCTCACTCCTCTCTCCACACGACTGGTCAGCATTCGTACGAAGCCAAATTGCACTCGTCCTTCCCTTGCTGTTCTGACAGTCGCACACGAGGACTCCGCACTGGTCGCTCACCATGCATCTTGATGTAGGCTGGATACCGACAAGTGCTCGATTTTCAATCGTTTCCACTTGTACTAGGCCTGACGGCCTGCTATCCTCGCCGCGCTTTGGCCAAGGGGATCGGTAACTATGTAATTCGCATTCGGAAATCGTTCAAGGTTCATCAGCCCACCCGCTCTGACTCCTCCTGCTCGAGTTTCCGGAATGGTCTTCGATGATGCTTCGAACGTAGCGAGAGTTCCCTTCCCAACATTCTGTGGCGAAGATCTGTAACGGCCCCCCTTCATCTGATTCAGAACAGGGACAGGGATGAGGTGCCATGCGCATCCTGATGGTGGAAGATAATCCTGGCGATGTAAGGCTGCTGCGAGAATATTTGCTCGGTCAGCGTGGCTCTGAAGACTTCCAGCACCTGCAAGTTGATCGGCTTGCGCAGGCCTTGGCGTCCCTCGACGAGGCGAGCTTTGATGCCGTGTTGCTTGATTTGTCGCTCCCGGACAGCCAGGGTATCGGGACGCTGAACAAAGTGCATGCAGCGAAGCCCGGCATGCCGATTGTCGTCATGACCGGCCTCGACGACGAGGCGTTGGGGCTGCAGTTGCTTCAGGCCGGCGCGCAGGATTACCTGGTCAAAGGTGAGGTTTCAGCGTCCCTGCTGCGGCGTACTCTGCGCTATGCCGTCGAGCGCAAGCGTGCCGAGGTGGAGCTGCGAAGGAGTGAAATCTTCCTGCAATCCATTGTGGAAAACATCCCGCACATGATTTTTGTCAAGGATGCCAGTGAGTTGAGGTTTGTGCGATTCAATAAGGCGGGGGAAGAGTTGCTCGGGCACACACGCGAGGATCTGATCGGAAAGTCGGACTACGAGATGTTTCCCAAGGACGAGGCGGATTTTTTCACGGACGCCGACCGCGATGTCCTCAGGAACCGCAAGGTATTGGATATCTCTGAAGAACCCATTCTCACTCGAGGGAAAGGCCTGCGATATCTGCACACGAAGAAGATTCCGATTGTCGATGAAAACGAGCAGCCCCTCTATTTGCTCGGTATTTCCGAAGATATCACCGAGCGCAAGCGGGCGGAAAATCAATTGCAGCGCTCATTTGAACTCCTACGCACGCTCTCTCAACGGCTTGATGTGGTGCGAGAAGAAGAGCGGACGCGCATTGCCAGAGAGTTGCATGATGAACTCGGTGTCCGGATGACGTGTATGAAAATGGACTTGTCCAGGTTGCTCGCTATGATGCGGGAATCCCTCTTCCCCCGAGAAAAAATGCAGGAAAAGATCCGCGCGATGAACACAGAAGTCGACTCCACGATCGCCGAGGTTCAGCGGCTAGCGGCGGAGCTCAGGCCTGGCGTCCTCGATGATCTCGGTTTGGTGGCCGCCATTGAATGGCAATGTCAGGACTTCGAGCGGAGGAGCGGGATCCGCTGCTTTTGCGAGGCGTCGTTCGATCAAATCGAAATCAGTCCTTCACGCGCCACGGCGGCCTTCCGGATCTGCCAGGAAGCCCTGACCAACGTGGCGCGTCACGCCAAGGCGACGTTCGTTCGAGTGTTGATGAAGAAGAAAGACGACCATGTGTTGATCGAAATTCAGGATAACGGACAGGGCATTCCCCCGGAAAGGCTCAATGACGCCAGCTCACTGGGTCTTCTCGGTATGAAGGAACGTTCAATGGCCATCGGCGGTTTGTTGGACATCGCAGGCTGGCCAGGAAAAGGCACCACCGTGACGTTACGATTACGCTGTGAAGAGGCCTGAATCCGATATACAAGATGAAGAAGATGCTCAACATTTTAATCGCGGATGACCATTCCATATTCCGGCGCGGGCTCAAAGACTTGCTATCCGACGGCCTGGGAGCCGTCACGATAGGCGAATGCAGCAACGCCTTTGATCTTCTCCAGTTGCTCAAGCAGAAGAAGTGGGACGTGGTGATCTTGGATATTGGAATGCCGGGAACGACCGGCACCGACGCCCTTATTCAAGTCAAGCGCCACCGTCCCTCACTGCCGGTGATCATGCTGAGCATGCACCCTGAGGATCAATATGCGGTGCGGATGTTCAAAGCCGGAGCCAATGCGTACCTGACAAAGGCCAGCGCTCCCGAAGAACTGGTTGTAGCCATCAAGAAGGTTCTTGATGGCGGGAACTACGTGAGTGCTTCGCTCGGCGAAAAACTGGTGCACCTGTTTCATCGAGGCGATGAACAGCCGGCCCATGAACTCCTCTCGGACCGCGAATTCGAAGTCATGCGCCTTCTCTCCTCAGGGAGAACCGTTTCTCAAATCGCCGAGACCATGAATCTCGGGACGACCACGGTGAGTACCTACCGTGCGCGCATTTTGGATAAATTGCACCTGAAGAATAACGCCGAACTGATGCGCTACGCCGTGCAGCAAGGCATCGCCTAACGCCTCGCCTATTTCACCCTCTCTCGGTAGTGGTTTCTCTGTCGTAGGGATTAGGACAACCACCTGTCCCGATCCACGACGTCAGAATCATGGTCGCATTGATAGTGTGACCATGATCGCTCCGCTATAACTGCCGCCTGTGCTGACGTGAACGTTGCGTGCCGTGCGATGGATGAACCACCCGGATGCTCGGCCGAAAGGTGAGAAAGGACTCGCAAGATGAATTCAACGACAGAAGCCATCCGATTGCACTTAATACACCATGGGCCGTGCACCCTCGAGAGTCTGCTCGCTCAGCTCTCTCAATTTTCTTGGAGCGAGATCTTCAGCGTCGTAGATCAACTCAGCCGGGAGGGAAGTCTCGTCCTTCGCCGTCCCAGCCGCTTCGACTACGAAGTCAGGATAGGCTCGACCGATGCGATGAACGTCTCGTCTTAAGGAGGAAAAGGCATGGAGAGTATCGAGAGAACGCAACAACCGAGTCATGTGTGGTCGATCGTGTTGGGCGGTGGTGACAGTCGCATGACGGCCTTCATTCAGCGCTGGTTGGGGCGGCCTCGCCCGAAGCAATATTGCGCGTTTTTTGGAGAGCGATCTCTGTTTCAGCAGACCTTGGACCGAGCTGCAGCCTTATCTCGACAGGAACATATCGTGGCACTGGTGGCGCGAGAGCATAGTCAAGAGGCATGGTCTCAGCTGGAAGGGCGAGGTGCCGGAACGGTGTTGCTGCAGCCGAAAGATCGTGCGTCAGTCGCCGGCGTATATCTGTCGTTGACCTACCTCAGGGAGAAGGATCCTGATGCCACGGTAGTGATCTACCCTTCCGATCATTTCGTGTATCCGGAGACGAGCTTCCTCGTTTCGGTGCATCGGGCACTGTGCACGCTGGAGTGGCTTCCCGGCCGGTTTATTGTCCTTGGCGTCCCTCCTGACCGGCTGGAATTGGACTATGGCTGGATTGTACCCGGAGAAAAAATGCGCGTATTCGAAACAGATCGGACTCATGCGATCAAGGCATTCATCGGGAAACCGACGGTGGTCGAAGCCGATGCCGCCCTTGCTGGAGGGGCATTGTGGAACACTTCCGTGATGGCGGCGAAAGCCGAATTGCTCTGGCAGATGGGATGGGACTGCTTTCCTGACCTCATGCCGCGGTTTGAACGGCTCGGTCGCTCCATCGGCACATCGAAAGAAGCCCAGATCCTCCAGGAAATCTATGAGGGAATTCCCGCTCACGATCTGCTGTCCGAGCTCCTTCACCGTGTGCCCGATCGAGCCGCGGTCATTGAGATGAATGGCGTCCTCTGGAGTGATTGGGGGAAGCCGACACGCATCATAGATTCGTTGCGCAGGATTGGGCGTGAACCGGCCTTCCCGCCGGACTGTCTCCGTGGGCTATACGGGAGGACTTCACGGGTAAGAGCAGACATCAGACCGGCGGCCGCGCCTTCATATTGAGGAGGAGCGATGACACTCAAGAGGAGCCGACGAAAGTTCCCTGCTATCCCCGGCAGTGAGCAGGAACCAGTAGAAAATGGGGCCGATCATTTGTATGCGAGGGTGGCACAACTGGCGTACTCCCTCTATGAACAGCGCGGTCGTGAGGATGGTCACGATGTGGAAGACTGGATTCAAGCCGAACAAACTGTTCTCCGGCAGCCAAATGGCCGCAGTTCGAGGAACAGAGCAAGGCAAGAGCCGCATGACGACAGCCAGCGACCGTGAGGTGTCCGATCCTATTTCATTGACCGAACGAGGGCAGGATCCGTCCGGCATCATCGTGCTTTCAGGAACCCGAAAGGTCTTGTACGTCAACGCGGCTGCTCGCGAACTGTTGCGGCGATTGAAGCGTGGGCCAGAGCGCACGCCCGATGGCCCTGTGCTCAAGTCAATCGAACACCTCCTAGAGGAGACCTTGGGGTCCCTCCGCTTCCCCGTTGCGAGTCGTGGCTGGCAACGATTCGCCGCCAAACAGTTGAGGGAAGCCCCAGACCGATCGGTATTCGTACAGGCTTTTTGCGGACCCCATCCGCTGGATCTTCAACGATCGCTCATCGTGCTGACAATGAAATAACGGTCGAGCGAAGCAAAGGCCTACCGAACGACAAGCACGGGGCAGGCGACCCGATGCACAATCGCATGAGAGACGCTGCCGAGAAGGAACCGGTCCATTCCTGCACGTCCGTGCGAACCCACCACGACCAAATCAACGCCTTTCGAGGCGTCGGAGATCACCGAGGCAGGATCCCCCTTCATCACGCGGCTTGACGTCGCGAATTCCGACGGTGGCAGGCGCTGGGCGCAGGCGTCAACGTGCTCCTCCGCTTGTCGAACGACCTCGACGGACCACCCCGCGAAAGCAGCTCCAGGTGATGCCTCGAGCACCGGCAGAATCGGCAAGGCCGTCAGCACCAGGGCATCGACCGCGGTTCGGAACGGATGGCGAACCAACCATTCGCAAATTTTCGTCCCGTCCGTCGGACCCTCCACGGCGATCAGCACACGATGGACCTGCTTGGCTTGGCCTTTGACCAGCAGCGTCGGCTGCGTGGCGTGCAACAGCACGCGGTGAGATACGCTGGTGAGGATGAGTTCGGCAGCGCGCGAGTGATCATGAGTGCCCACCACGATGAGGTCTGCCGCGATGGAGGCCGCCGTATCGAGGAGGACGCGGGCCGGTTTTCCGAACTCGCAGAGGCGGTGCCGCGTGGGAATGTCGTCTGGCAACATGTTCTCCGCCCGTTCGAGGGATTCCGAGCCGGCATCGAACATTGACTTGCGGAAGATGTCGTAGCCTTGCAGATTGGCAGCTTCCGCCACGATGGGATACTCAAACAGGCCGAGGTCCACGCCATGGACGAGAGTCACCTCGTCTGGCCGATAGAGCAGACCGAGCTGTTCGACGGCGGCAAAGGCGGCGTCCGACCAATCGACTCCCGCGACGATCTTCATGCGTCACCCACCTGAGTGCTTAGACTCATCGAGCAGAGTCGTGCTCAGCCTGCGTCTGTTTCGCTGCCTGCAGATATTCAAGCACCTCGTTGTCGTCAACTTGTGCAAAAGATTGGTAATGGTGACCGACCGCAATAAAAGGCTCGGGCGCGGCCAAAACGATCAGTTCGTCGACCCGGCTCCTCACTGGAGCGATGTTGTCCTGAGGCGCGACGGGAATTGCGGCCACCAGCCGTCGTGGAGACAACTCCGAGATCGCCTCGATGGTGGCGAAGAACGTGGCGCCGGTCGCAATGCCGTCATCAACGAGAATGACGGTCCGGTCGGTCAGGGTGGGAAGCGCCAGTCCTTTCCGGTAGGCTTGCTGCCGGCGAGAAATCTCTTCACGAGCCTCCTTGAGCAGGGCATCGAGATCGGCATGTGAAAGTTGGAACACCTCCACCGCGTCCGGATTCAGGTAGATGGCGCCGGTCTCGCTCAGTGCGCCCAGCGCATACTCAGGGTTGTCCGGGGCGCCAAGCTTTCTGGTGATGAACACATCAAGCGGCAGATGCAGCGCGAGGCTCAGCTCATAGCCGATCGCCACTCCACCGCGCGGCAAGGCCAGAATGAGTCCGCTGGGATCGTCCCGATAGGATTCGAGTTTCGTGGCCAGCAGCTTGCCTGCTTCCTTTCGATCACGAAAAATCATAAGGCCATCAGCGGGTGTCGGTTCAACGCGCTAGATTCTCATAATCACAGACCGGCGACAAATGCGACAGGTTAAACCCCTTGTGGCATGACACGCCGGATTCCTCGGTTCCCGACGCTTCCAGCTTTGTGGGAATCAACGCGTAGCTGAGGTCAGCCCGCCACATAGCAGAGATGTGATGTTGTAGCGATTCGGCACAGTATCGCCAGTAGCAGTCATCCCACACGGGCTGGACGGGGCGTGAAGCAGAGGAACATCGCGCAGGCTTAATCCTATAGCCATATGTTCGGCCCAAGCCGGTACACACGTGGCCTCTCAAATCAGGCATTTGGATTGCACGGCTGGAGGTGCAGGTGGGCTCGGAGGCGAAGTGGCCAAACACATTGTCATTATTCAAGGCCATCCCGATGGTGCCTCGCGGCATTTCTGTCATGCGCTCGCCGACGAGTATGCCAAAGGCGCCCAGGACGCGAGCCATGAGGCGAGGCGCCTCGACGTCGCGCAGCTTGATTTTCCCCTACTGAGAACCAAGGAAGATTTCGAAAAAGGGGAGCCGCCTGCAGCCATCAAGGAGGCGCAGGAGGCGATCAAAGAGGCGGACCACCTCGTCATTGTGTACCCGCTCTGGCTCGGCTCAATGCCTGCGCTTTTGAAGGCGTTTCTTGAACAGGTGCTGCGACCGGGGTTTGCGTTTGAATATCAATCGAGAGGGATGCCGAAAAAGCTGCTGAAAGGCACATCCGCCCGAATCGTCGTCACGATGGGCATGCCAGCCTCAGTCTATCGATGGGTCTACTTCGCACACAGTCTCCGAAGCTTGAAACGCAACATCCTCGCCTTTTGTGGCATTGCTCCAATCAGGAGCACGCTGATCGGGAACGTCGAAGGGATGAGCGACCGGCAGCGGATGGAATGGCTCGACGAGGTCCGCGGACTCGGCATGCTAGCCAAGTAGCTGAGGGTCTCATCGGACCCCCTATCGATGCCTACGCGAACGATGCTGCGTTCTGTCGTATGGCTGGTTGTGACGAGACCATGTGCATATGTTTTGGTCCGTAGGTGCACATGGCAAACACAATGCTTCGGAACAAGAGATCTGCGGCATCTTCCATGCGGATAAACGCCACGGCGCCTGCCGCGATCATCGCGTTGTACAGAAAGGGAGTGTACTCTGCGGAGGTTCCCATGATGACGACTTGTGGAACTAACTGCTTGATCCGACGAGT
>DATIGH010000084.1:0-15546 GCA_035454845.1 Nitrospira sp. | reverse complement strand
CGTGCGGCTTCTTCCGCTCAAATTTCGCCTTCGCCATTGCTGCCTCCTAGGAAGTGATCAGTGAATGGTGATCGGTGATGAGAGAATCAGTTCGATAATCACGTCGACCCTCATCACTTGTCACGCATCACTCGTCACTGTGTTTACTCGCCGCGGTACTTGGCGATGATCGCCTCCGAAATCTGCTTCGGAACCTGCTCGTATCGATCGAATTCCATGCTGTACGTGGCCCGGCCCTGGGTGCGCGATCGAAGGTCGGTGGCGTAGCCGAACATTTCCATGAGCGGCACTGAAGCTTCGATCGCCTGGGCGCCGGCCCGGACTTTCATGCCTTGCACCTTGCCACGCCGGCCGTTCAGATTGCCGATGACGTCGCCCATGAACTCCTGCGGAACGAGCACCTCTACCTTCATGATGGGTTCAAGCAGGACGGCATCCGCCTTCTTGCAGGCATCTGAAAATCCCATGGAGGCGGCGATTTTGAACGCCATCTCGTTGGAGTCGACTTCGTGGTAGGACCCGTCGATGACCGTGACTTTGATGTCGCGCAACGGATAGCCGGCGACCACGCCGTTCTCCATGCGCTCTCTGACGCCTTTTTCGATCGCCGGAATGTACTCCCTCGGAATCGCTCCGCCGACGACCTTGTTCACGAACTCCAACCCCTTGCCGGACTCGGAGGGCTCGACCGTCATCACCACGTGCCCATATTGGCCGCGACCACCGGTCTGTTTGATATATTTAGACTCGGATTCGGCCTTTCGGCGGATCGTCTCTCGAAACGCGACTTCAGGCTTGCCGACGTTGGCTTCGACTTTGAATTCACGAAGGAGCCGATCGACGATAATTTCCAGGTGCAATTCGCCCATCCCGGCAATGATCGTCTGCGCCGTTTCCTCATCGGTGCGCACACGAAATGACGGGTCCTCCTGGGCGAGCTTTTGCAGCGCAAAGCCCATTTTCTCCTGGTCTTGCTTCGTCTTGGGTTCGATCGCCATCGCAATGACCGGCTCGGGGAACTTCATGACCTCAAGCAGCACCGGCTGCTTTTCGTCCGCAAGCGTGTCGCCCGTCGTCGCACCTTTCAGGCCGACGGCCGCCACAATATCGCCTGCATGAGCCGCGTCAATCTCTTCGCGCTTGTTCGCATGCATCTTCAACAGCCGACCAATACGGTCTTTCGTCCCCTTCGTCACGTTCAGTACCGGTGTCCCGGTTTTCAAGGTTCCAGAATAGACTCGGAAATAGGTCAACTGCCCTGCAAACGGATCAGACATGATTTTGAAGGCTAGAGCGGAGAACGGCTCGCTGTCAGCCGGCTTTCGTTCGACTTCCTTATTGGTGTTTGGATCCAGACCTTTGACGGCGGGAATATCGATCGGAGAGGGAAGGAACTCCACCACGCCGTCCAGCAGCTGCTGGACCCCCTTGTTCTTGAACGCCGAGCCACAGAGCACCGGGGTGACCTTCATGTTGATGGTGGCGGCGCGGATCACACGGTGGATCTCGTCCTCTGTCAATGGCTGGCCGTTGAGGTACTTTTCCATGACCTGATCGTCAAACTCGGCGACCGCTTCAAGCATCTTTTCGCGGTACTCCTTGGCCTTATCGACCAGATCGGCCGGAATCTCCTCGATCTTGTACTTCGCGCCCAACGTTTCATCGTCGTACACGTACGCTTTCATGCTGACCAGGTCGATAGAGCCGCGAAATTCGGTTTCTCGTCCGATCGGGATTTGGATGGGCACCGGATTCGCGCCCAGCCGGTCGATGATGGTTTGCACACTGAAGTAGAAGTCGGCGCCGATGCGGTCCATCTTGTTCATGAAGGCGATGCGGGGCACTTGATACTTATCAGCCTGCCGCCAGACCGTTTCGGATTGCGGTTCCACGCCCTGCACCGAGTCGAACACCGCCACGGCGCCATCGAGCACGCGCAATGACCGCTCGACTTCGATCGTGAAATCCACGTGACCCGGCGTATCGATGATGTTGATGCGATGATCTTTCCAGAAACAGGTTGTTGCAGCAGCGGTAATCGTAATGCCGCGCTCCCGCTCCTGTTCCATCCAGTCCATCGTCGCCGCGCCCTCATGCACTTCACCCATCTTGTGCGTCATGCCGGTGTAATACAGGATGCGCTCGGTGGTGGTCGTTTTCCCGGCGTCGATATGCGCCATAATGCCGATGTTTCTGGTTCGCTCTAATGGTGCTTGCCTAGCCATGTTGTCCCTTTAAAAACACACGTGCTGCAGGTGGAGCCGACTACCGCTGCGATTCAGGGGCACCCGCGTCTGCGGATCGCAGCACGGCCCAACTGCAGCACGAAACGACGTTACCAGCGATAGTGCGCGAAGGCCTTGTTCGCCTCCGCCATCCGATGCACGTCTTCCCGTTTCTTGACCGCGGCCCCTGTATTATTCGACGCATCTAACAGCTCGGCCGCGAGCTTTTCCCGCATGCTTTTGCCGCCGCGCGTCCTCGCATATTCCGACAGCCACCGAAGGGCGAGAGACATCCGGCGCGCCGGCCGAATTTCCACCGGCACCTGATAGGAGGCGCCGCCGACCCGGCGGGATTTCACTTCGACAATAGGCTTGACGTTGTCGATCGCCGACCGAAACACTTTAAGCGGGTCTCCCCCCGTTTTTTCCTGGATGACGTCGAACGCCCCGTAACAAATCCGCTCAGCCGTGCTCTTCTTGCCGCCTTCCATCAGGATATTGAGGAATTTTCCGACGACCTTGTCGCGGTACCGCACGTCCGGAAGGGGCTCTCTCTGTCCTAAAAATCTGCTTCGTGGCATCTTCTTTAGCTATCAGCTGACGGCTGGCAGCTCCCCTTATTTTGGGCGTTTGGCACCGTACTTCGAGCGGCCCTGTTTCCTGTCAGCCACTCCAACGGCATCGAGCGCGCCGCGCACAATGTGGTAGCGCACGCCGGGAAGATCTTTCACCCGACCGCCGCGCACCAGCACGATGGAATGCTCTTGCAAGTTGTGCCCGACGCCCGGAATGTATGTGGTCACCTCCATTCCATTCGTCAGTCGAACACGCGCAACCTTTCGGAGCGCTGAATTCGGTTTCTTCGGCGTCGACGTGTAGACACGCAAACAGACGCCTCGCTTCTGCGGACAAGACTTCAACGCCGGACTTTTCGTCTTGGCGTGGGCCAATTGCCGGCCCTTTCTCACTAACTGGTTGATCGTTGGCATCGTGAATTGATCTTTCGGCTTAAATTCTTTCGGCTTAAAACAGTGGTCTGACGGGCCCATCAAGGGCAAAGCCCGCGGATTATAATGATGCTCGCGCGCGCTGTCAAGCCGTGCAACCCGCCACGCTTATGCGCCCGCGCCTTCTCCTGTCGTCGTCGCTGCCGCCGCCCCCTCCCGCGGCAAGGCGACCTGCTCGGGCGCGCCGACCACGACGGGTTCGGGCTTCGGACTGATGACGAACGTGTCGCGATATTCTTCGAAACCGCTTCCGGCCGGGATTAAGCGTCCGACAATCACATTCTCTTTCAAGCCGAGAAGATTGTCTTCGCGCCCATTGATCGCCGCCTCGGTCAGCACGCGTGTCGTTTCCTGGAACGACGCCGCGGAAATAAAACTGTCGGTCGTCAATGCCGCCTTGGTGATACCAAGAAGCACGGGCTTGCCCAAGGCAGGCTTGCCGTCCTTCTTCAAGACGCGCTCGTTTTCTTCCTCGAACACCATCTTGCTCACTTGGCTGCCAGGCAAGAATTCCGTGTCGCCCGGGTCTTCGATCCGTACCTTGCGCAACATCTGGCGGACAATGATCTCAATGTGCTTGTCGTTGATCGACACGCCCTGCAACCGGTAGACGTCCTGTACTTCGTCCACCAGATATTTTTGCAGCTCGTTGGGTCCAAGCACGTCGAGAATGTCGTGCGGATTCGCGGACCCGTCCATCAACGGCTCTCCCGCCCGCACCCAATCCCCTTCATGCACATTGACGTGCTTGCCTTTTGGAATGAAGTACTCTTTGACGTCTCCCATTTTATTGTCGACCAAAACTTTGCGCTGGCCCTTCACGAAGCCACCGTACGAGACTTCGCCATCAATCTCGCTGATGACGGCCTGTTCCTTCGGCTTTCTCGCCTCGAACAACTCCGCCACGCGCGGCAGACCGCCGGTGATGTCCTTGGTCTTGGTGGTCTCGCGCGGAATCTTGGCCAGCACGTCACCCGGATGCACGGCCGCTCCCTTCTCCACGAAGATATGGGCGCCGACCGGCAGTAGGTAACGCGCGACGGTATTGGTGCCTCCTGAGACTTTGGCCGTCTTTCCGCCTTCGTCTTTGATCGACACGCGAGGACGCAGGGTTGCGCCGGAATGCTCGATGATGACCTTGCGGGACAACCCGGTCACTTCATCGAACTCTTCCTTCATCGTGACGCCTTCGATGATGTCGCCGTAGGCCACTTTGCCGCCGACTTCGGTGAGAATCGTCAACGAGTACGGATCCCATTCCACGAGTTTCTGCGCCAGTTCGACACGGTCTCCATCCTTGACCTTGATCTTGGCGCCGTAGACCACCGGATACTTCTCGCGCTCGCGGCCGTTTTCATCGACGATCGCGATCTTGGCATTCCGGTTCATCACTACCCATTCATTTTCTTTATTGCGGACGGCGATGCCGCCGTTGTGCACATCTGCATTCTTCTTCGCATCAAAACTCATGAACTTCATGCGGCCCGCATGCTTGGCTTCCAACACAGTCTGTTCGACGACTTTGCTCGCCGTTCCGCCGATGTGGAACGTGCGCATCGTCAGCTGGGTCCCCGGCTCGCCGATGGACTGGGCGGCGATGACGCCGACGGGTTCCCCCTTCTCCACGAGACGTCCTCGCGCCAGATCGCGGCCATAGCAGGCCCGGCACACGCCTCGACGGGATTGGCAGGTCAACACCGACCGGATCTTGACCTTATCGACGGCGGCTTCCACCACGTCCTTCGTCCGCTCTTCCGTAATCTCTTCGTTGAACGAGACGATGACCTCGCCTGTTACAGGATCGCGTATGTCCTCTGCGGCTAGACGTCCGAGAATGCGCTCCTCGATCGGCTGGATAATTTCTCCGCCTTCGACCAACGCGCTGACAAATATTCCATCGGTCGTCCCACAGTCGAACTCGCTGATGATGACATCCTGTGCGATGTCGACCAGGCGGCGCGTCAGATAACCGGAGTTCGCCGTCTTCAGCGCCGTGTCGGCCAAGCCCTTGCGGGCGCCGTGCGTCGAAATGAAATACTGCAGCACGGTCAGGCCTTCACGGAAATTTGCCGTGATCGGCGTTTCGATGATTTCGCCGGACGGCTTCGCCATCAGCCCGCGCATGCCGCCCAACTGGCGGATCTGCTGCGAGCTTCCGCGTGCGCCAGAATCCGCCATCATGAAGATCGGGTTGAAGGCTTCGTCCTTGCTGGGATCCCCTCCGGCACCCAACTCCTTCATCATCTCGCCGGCCACCTGCTCCGTGACATGCGCCCAGATGTCGATGACCTTGTTGTAGCGTTCGCCGTTGGTGATCAAGCCTTCGGCATACTGTCGCTCGATCTCGTTGACCTCCCGTTGCGCCTTGCCGATTAACTCTTCCTTCTTGCTCGGGATGTGCATGTTGTCGATGCAAATCGACACGCCTGCACGGGTCGCATAGGCGAAGCCGGTGTCCTTGATCTTATCGAGGAACATGACGGTTTCCCGATGGCCCGATTGACGGTAGACGGCGTCGATCAGCTTCGTCACTTCCTTCTTCGTCATCAACTTATTCGCAAAAGCGAACGGCATTTCGGCCGGAAGCACCTCGGAAAGAATGACGCGTCCGACGGTGGTCTGAACCAGATTTCCGTCGATGCGCACCTTGATCCGCGCATGCTCCTCGACTTCCTTCGCGTCAAAAGCAATGCGCACTTCCTCGGTCGAGCCGAAAACTTTCCCCTCGCCCTTAGCCCCAATGCGTTCCTTCGTCAGCCAGTAGCACCCCAGCACCATGTCCTGGGAGGGCACGGCAATCGGCTTGCCGTTCGCTGGCGAGAGGATGTTGTTGATCGACATCATTAACACCCGGGCTTCCACCTGCGCCTCCACGGACAGAGGCACATGCACCGCCATCTGGTCGCCGTCGAAGTCGGCATTGAATGCCGCGCAGACCAACGGATGCAGCCGGATCGCCTTCCCTTCCACGAGCACGGGATCGAACGCTTGAATGCCCAGCCGGTGCAGCGTGGGCGCTCGGTTGAGCAGCACGGGGTGCTCGCGAATCACTTCATCGAGCACGTCCCAGACTTCCGGGCGTTCTTTTTCCACCAGACGCTTGGCGCTCTTGATCGTCGTTGCCGCCCCGCGCTCTTCCAGCTTGTGGAAGATGAAGGGCTTGAACAACTCCAGGGCCATCTTTTTCGGCAATCCGCATTGATGCAGGCGCAGCTCAGGACCGACCACAATGACGGTCCGGCCCGAATAGTCCACGCGTTTGCCGAGAAGATTTTGACGGAACCGCCCCTGCTTGCCCTTGAGCATGTCGCTCAGAGACTTGAGTGGACGCTTGTTGGGCCCACGAATCGCACGGCCGCGCCGCCCATTGTCGAACAGCGCATCGACGGCTTCCTGCAGCATCCGCATTTCATTGCGAATGATGACGCCGGGCGCCTTCAACTCCATGAGACGCTTCAAACGGTTGTTCCGGTTGATGACCCGCCGATAGAGATCGTTCAGATCCGACGTGGCGAACCGGCCGCCGTCGAGCGGGACGAGTGGACGCAATTCCGGCGGGAGTACGGGAATGACGTCCATGATCATCCACTCCGGCTTGTTGCCGGACTTGCGAAAGGCCTCGATCACTTTGAGCTGCTTCGCAAACTTTTTCTTCATGGCCGCCGACGTGGAGACCTTGGCCTTGGCCTTGATCTCATCCCACTTCGCATTGATATCGATCTTCCGGAGAAGCTCGCGGATGGCATCGGCCCCGATGCCGACCTTGTAGGCGTTCGGCGCATACTCGGACTGCAGCTGCCGCAACTTCTCTTCCGAGACCAGTTCCTTCTCGGTCAAATCGGTCTGCCCGGCGTCGACGCATACGTAGCTTTCGAAGTAGAGAATTTTCTCGAGCTGCTTCAAACTCATGTCGAGCAGCGTCCCAATGCGGCTGGGCACGCCCTTCAAAAACCAAATGTGGGCGACCGGCGCGGCCAATTCAATGTGCCCCATCCGCTCGCGGCGCACTTTCGACTGAATGACTTCCACGCCGCACTTGTCGCAGACGATGCCGCGATGCTTCATGCGCTTGTACTTGCCGCAGTTGCACTCCCAATCCTTAATGGGGCCGAAAATCTTGGCACAGAACAATCCATCTTTTTCCGGCTTGAACGACCGGTAATTGATCGTTTCGGGTTTCTTGACTTCGCCATAGGACCAGGATCGGATCTTCTCAGGCGACGCAATGCGGATCCGCATCGAATCGAACGAGACAGAATCCCGAGGTTTTTCAAATAATGTGTATACGCCTTCCAAAGTAGTGACCTCCTCTGATACCGGCCAACGCCGGCTCAAGTGGTTAGTCCTGCGTCTTGACCAATTCGACGTCCAATCCCAGACTCTGTAGCTCTTTCACCAAAACGTTGAACGACTCGGGCAACCCCGGCTCGAGGAAGGGCTCACCTTTGACTACCGCTTCATACATGCGTGAGCGCCCCGGGACGTCGTCAGATTTCACCGTGAGAAACTCTTGCAAGGTCGAGGCGGCTCCGTAGGCCTGGAGCGCCCACACCTCCATTTCGCCCAACCGCTGACCGCCGAACTGCGCCTTGCCGCCCAGCGGCTGTTGGGTGACGAGCGAGTAGGGACCGATTGACCGAGCGTGAATCTTGTCGTCCACCAGATGGTGGAGCTTCAGCACATACATGTATCCGACCGTCACTGGGCTGCCGAACGGTTCGCCTGTCCGGCCGTCCATGAGAATCGATTGACCGCTGGAGGGCAGTTTGCCCTTCTTCAACAGATCCTTGATTTCCTTTTCAGAGGCGCCATCGAACACCGCGCTGGCCACCTTAATCCCCAGGGCCTTGGCGGCCCAGCCCAGGTGCGTTTCGAGAATTTGGCCAACGTTCATACGGGAGGGCACACCCAAAGGATTCAGCACGATTTCCACCGGTGTTCCGTCAGGAAGATACGGCATGTCCTCTTCCGGCAACACGCGTGAGACGACGCCCTTGTTGCCGTGGCGACCGGCCATTTTGTCGCCGACCTGAATCTTGCGCTTCATCGAGATATAGACTTTGACGAGCTTAATCACGCCCGGCGGCAGTTCGTCGCCACGCTTGAGGCGTCCGACTTTCTCGTCGTAGAGCGTCTGAAGAATTTCCACCTGTTCCTTTGCCCGGCGCTCCACATCCTCGAGCTCCTTTTGTTCATCAGGATCGCTGAGAATGATGTAGCGCACCGACTCGTCGGACAGGCGCTTGAGAATCTCCGCCGTAAGCTTACCCTTCTTTTTCAAGATGACGTCGCCGCTTTCGGGATCCATCAAATCCCGTCCGACGACTTTGCCCAGGAGAAGCTTGCGAACTTTTTTGGTCTTCTCTTCGTCGATGATGCGCAACTCCTCATGATGGTCGCGCTGCAGCCGCATCGTATCTTCGCTTTCGATGCTCTTCGACCGCTCGTCTTTATCGAGTCCCTTGCGGGAGAAAATTTTGACGTCGACGACGATGCCCTCGACGCCCGGCGGAACCGTCAAGGAAGTGTCTTTCACGTCGCCGGCCTTTTCGCCAAAGATGGCCCGGAGCAGCTTCTCTTCAGGCGTCAATTGGGTTTCGCCTTTAGGCGTCACTTTGCCAACCAGAATATCGCCCGGCTTCACTTCGGCACCGATGCGAATGATGCCGCTCTCATCGAGATTGCGCAGCGCCTCTTCGCCGACATTCGGAATGTCGCGGGTGATGTCCTCTTTGCCGAGCTTGGTGTCCCGCGCCTCCACTTCGAATTCTTCGATGTGGATGGACGTGAACGCATCTTCGCGAACCAGCTTTTCGCTGAGCAGAATCGCGTCTTCGAAGTTGTATCCGCCCCACGGCATGAACGCGACGAGCACGTTCTTGCCTAGCGCCAATTCGCCTTGATCGATCGCGGGCCCGTCCGCGAGCACCTGTCCCTTCTTGACCGGCTGGCCGATCCGGACGACCGGTGTTTGCGTGATGCAGGTGTTTTGATTGGATCGCTGGAACTTGATTAGATCGTAGACGTCCAAGCCCGTATCGTTGCGTTTCCGTCCCTCTTTGCTGTCGGCACGCACCACGATCCGCGTGGCGTCGACGCTTTCAACGACGCCAGACCGCCGGGCTTGAACGACATAGCCCGAATCGCGCGCCACCACCGCCTCCATGCCGGTGCCGACCAAGGGCGCCTCTGCCTTGAGGAGCGGCACCGCCTGGCGCTGCATGTTCGATCCCATCAACGCGCGGTTGGCATCGTCGTGCTCCAGGAAGGGCACGAGGGCTGTAGCCACGCTGACGACCTGTTTTGGCGACACGTCCATATACTCGACCCGGTCCGGCGTCACGGTGACAAAGTCCCCGCCCGATCTCGCCGACACCGTTTCAGACACCAGCCGGCCGGAGCCGTCCACTTTGGAGTTGGCTTGGGCGATCAAGAACTTGTCGCCCTCGATGGCAGAGAGAAATTCGATCTGATCAGTCACCCGGCCCTTTTCGACTCGCCGATACGGCGCTTCAATGAAGCCGAACTCGTTGATCCGGGCGTAGGTCGCCAGAGATGTGATCAGTCCGATATTTGGGCCTTCCGGCGTTTCGATCGGACAAATGCGGCTGTAATGCGACGGGTGCACGTCGCGCACTTCAAATCCTGCGCGTTCTCGGGTCAACCCGCCAGGACCGAGCGCCGACAACCGCCGCTTGTGGGTAATTTCGGCCAATGGATTCGTCTGATCCATAAACTGCGACAACTGGCTGCTGCTGAAAAACTCTTTGACGGCAGCGACGACCGGCTTCGCATTGATCAGGTCGTGCGGCAGCACCGTTTCCATATCAAGAAGGTTCATCCGTTCCTTGATGCTGCGCTCCATGCGGACAAGGCCTAACCGGAACTGGTTTTCCAGCAATTCGCCAACAGAGCGGACGCGCCGATTGCCCAAATGGTCGATATCGTCGATCTCGCCTTTTCCCATTTTGAGGTTCACGAGGTAACGGATGACCTCGACAATGTCCTGTGATGTCAGCGTCCGTTGCTCTAACGGAAGATCAAGGAGCAACTTTTTGTTCAGCTTCAGTCGACCTACCGGTGACAGATCGTACCGCTTGGAGTTGAGGAACAGATTGTCAAAGAGCGCCCTGGCGGTTTCCACCGACGGCGTTTCTCCCGGCCGCAGACGCCGATAGATTTCCACCATGGCCTCTTCTTTTGACACGGTCCGTTCCATCTCCAGCGTGTCGAGAATGACCGGCGTCGAGGTGGCCGCGTCAAAAAAGATCACCTTGAATTCCTCGATTTCGCTTTCAATGATCTTCTCGATGATCTCGGCGGTGAGCCGCTGATTTTTCTCGACCAGCTTGTTTTTCTTGGCATCGACCACTTCGCTCAACACCGCTCGTCCGACGAGTTCGGCGGAAGTGACCGGGATTTCTTTCACGCCGGCCGCTTTCAACTTGGCGATGATTCCCTTCGTGAGTTTGGCGCCTTCGCGCACTAAAGGCTCTTTGCCCCCTTTATCGACAACTTCCGTGGATGCGCGCATCCCCTGATGGATCTCAGGATCCAGCTTCCGCATCAGTTTGCCCTTCGCCACGCGGATTTCTTCGACCGGGTAATACATTTTCAGCAGGTCGTCGCTCGAAAACCCGAAGGCCTTCAGCAAAATCGTCGCGGGCATTTTTCGCCGGCGGTCGATGCGGACGTATAGGATGTCACGCGCATCGAACTCAAAATCGAGCCATGAGCCGCGATAGGGAATGATGCGGGCGCTGTACAGCACTTTGCCGCTCGCATGGGTGCGCCCTTTGTCATGTGTGAAGGAGGCTCCTGGTGACCGGTGCAACTGGCTGACGACCACACGCTCGGTGCCATTGACGATAAACGTTCCGCGCTCAGTCATCAGAGGCAGTTCACCGACGTAGACTTCTTGCTCGCGCACATCGAGCACTTTCTTCTTTGGCCCCTTGTCTTCCTTGTCGAACACGACCAGCCGTACGCGCAACTTGAGCGGCACAGCGAAGGTCATGCCTTGCTCAAGGCATTCCCGCTCGTCATACTTCGGCGTTCCGAGCGTATAGCTCGTGAATTCGAGGATCGCCGTGTTGTTGTAATCGGGAATCGGAAACACACTGGCCAAGGCCGCCTGCAATCCGTGATCTTTCCGGCGTTCCGGCTCAACTTCGAATTGAAGGAATTCCTCGTACGAACGCTTCTGAATCTCAATGAGATCCGGAATATCGATGCTGGTCCGAATACGGGAAAAATCCTTCCGTTCGACGAACTCTTGTAGAGTCGTTTCGGGCATTCCGCAGTCCTCCACTACATATGGTTGGGCTCGGGCATCCGTTCGTCCCGGATGCCCGCAGATGCTGAACGGACCGAGCTTTACTTGATCTCGACCTTCGCGCCGCTCTCTTCAAGCTTCTTCTTCATGGCATCGGACTCTTCTTTGGTGGCGCCGGTCTTTACGGGCTTCGGAGCCCCCTCGACCAGATCCTTCGCTTCCTTGAGCCCGAGGTTCGTGAGCTCGCGCACCACCTTGATGACCTGAATCTTCTTGTCGGCCGCTGCAGATGCGAGAATGACATCGAACGACGTCTTCTCTTCGGCGGGAGCGGCAGCCGCTCCACCGCCGGCAGGTGCCGCGGCAAGCGCGACGGGAGCGGCGGCCGTCACCCCAAAACGGCTTTCCAACCCCTTCACCAGCTCGGCCAGGTCAAGTACGCTCATGCTCTCGATGGCCTTGATTAATTCCTCCTGCGACAACTTCGTGGCTGTGGCTGACATGTCCCCTTCTCCTTTCCGTTTATCCTGAATGGCTGCAATGACTCTCACAAACTTGGTCAACACTGCATTTAAGGTATAGACAACGCCGCGAATCGGCCCTTGCATGGCCGACAACAGCATCGCGATCAGCACTTCCTTGTTGGGCAGCTTCGCGACCGCCGCCAGTTCCGCCGGCTGGAGAACCTTGCCCTCGAGGACGCCGAGCATGATCCGAATCTTTTCCTCCCGCTTTTCCGCGGCGATGAAATCTTTGAGAATCTTGGTCGGCAACACAGGATCGTCGTATCCGATCACAACGCCCGTGGGTCCCTTGAGAAACGCCTTCAACCCGGCGACGGTCGTCCCTTCGGCCGCTCTGATAGCTAATGTATTCTTGACGACCTTGTACTCAGCCTTTGCTCCCCGCAGCTGCTTGCGCAGTTCCGTGACGTGATTGACCGGAAGCCCCGCACATTCGGTCACAATCGCCAATCGTGCACGACTGAATTTGTCAGTCAGTTCCGCCACCGCTGTCGCTTTTGCTTCCTTCTTCATCTTTTCGCTCTCTCCCTTCTCTTCTCCTTAGCTACGCGGGTGGCTGTACAATCGACACCCGAGACGCGGCTTTCACTCACGTCCGTGGCGTCCCCACCCCGGGCGGGCTGGTAGGCGACAGGACCCGCGTGGCTCTAACTCCACTGCTTGGCTAGGGCTATCGCGTCCAATTTGACTCCCGGTCCCATTGTGCTGGAAATGGTCACGCTCTTGAGATAGCGTCCTTTGCATGAGGCCGGCTTGGCCTTCACCACAGCCTCTAAGACGGCGGACGCATTGTCGAAGAGTTGATCCTCCTGGAACGACACTTTGCCGACCGGCACTTGCACGATGCCGGCCTTCTCCACCTTGTACTCAACTCGACCTTTTCGGATTTCGGCTACAGCCTTACCGACTTCAAACGTCACGGTCCCGGTTTTCGGATTGGGCATCAGGCCGCGAGGCCCCAACTGTTTGCCAAGCTTGCCGACCGACGCCATCAAATCAGGCGTGGCGATCGCACAGTCGAAATCCATCCAGCCACCTTTGATTTTCTCCATGAGGTCGTCGGCGCCCACGAAATCCGCGCCGGCCTGACGCGCTTCCTGTTCCTTTTCTCCCTTGGCGAACACGAGCACCCGCAACTTCTTGCCGGTTCCATGGGGAAGGGACGTCGTCCCGCGCACCATTTGATCCGAACGCTTGGGATCAACCCCAAGCCGGATTGCGAGATCAACGGACTCATCGAATTTTGCGTATGCCGCGCTTTTGACCAGCCCGACAGCCTCGCGGAGCGCGTAGGCACGCGGCTCCATCTTCGCCACGGCGGCCTTCATTTTCTTCCCCATCACAGCTACTCCTTGCGTTGTCGTTATCCCTGGACCACGACTCCCATGCTACGGGCAGTCCCTTCGATGATCTTGACCGCTCCCTCGAGATCGGCGGCGTTTAGATCGGCCATCTTCTTTTGAGCAATCTCCGTGAGCTGCTTGCGCGTAATCTTTCCCACCTTGTCCTTCTGTGGTACGCCCGATCCCTTAATGATGCCGGCCGCCTTCTTGAGCAGGTCGGAAGCGGGAGGGGTCTTCATGATGAAGGTGAACGATCGGTCTTTGTAGACCGTGATGATCACGGGGATGATGCTGTCGCCTTCTTTCTGAGTTTTCGCATTGAACTGCTTACAAAACTCCATGATGTTCACGCCGTGCTGCCCCAACGACGGGCCGACCGGAGGAGCCGGGTTCGCCTTGCCCGCCGGAATCTGCAACTTGATCTGGGCCGAGATTTCCTTCGCCATCTTCTACTCCTTAGTGATGGGTGATAAGTGATGCGTGATGAGTTGTGGAGCGCTCTTCTTCTCGCTGCTCATCACTCGTCACCGTTCACTCATCACTCTCAAATCCGTTCCACCTGCAAAAAACCGAGTTCGACGGGGGTCGAGCGTCCAAAGATGCTGACCATGACCTTGAGGCGGTTGTGGTCCTGATCAACCTCATCGACGATACCGTTGAAACCCAAGAATGGCCCATCCACAATGCGGACGTTGTCAGTTTTGATGAATTTGACTTGCTCGCGGGGTCCGGCGCTGCCGGCGTCGACCTGTTTCAACAACTCCGCCACTTCTTCGTTGGTTAAGGGAGTCGGCTGTGCCCCCCCGCCAACAAAGCCCGTCACCTTGGGCGTTTCCTTGATCATCTGAAGCGTTTCGTCCGTCAGAGGGGTTTCCAACTCGACGAGCACGTAGCCCGGGAAAAACTTTCGCCGGGATGTCCGCCGCTTGCCATCTTTGATTTCGATGACGTCTTCCGTTGGAACGAGGACCTGTCCCATTTTGTCAGCGAGGGACATCTGGTTAGCCCGCTCCAGCAAACTGGTTTTTACGCGTCCCTCGAAGCCCGCATACGTGTGAATGACGTACCAGTTTTTCCCCGTGCCGGCTTTTGGTTCCTTGGTTGATAGACTCTCGCTCATAGGATTTTCCCCACCAGCCAGGATAAAAACGAATCGATGACGGAGAGATAGATGGACATGAGCACGCAGAAGACGATCACGACGGTCGTAGACCCTATGGTCTCCGCCTTCGTGGGAAATGAGACCTTCTTGAGTTCGTTCCGGACATCACCCAGGAATTCTTTAATATTTGCGATCATCCGCGAGAACATTGCCGACGACTCCCTCTCAGCCGCATCTGCCGTCGGGCTCAATTCTGGTAGCCCTCCGGGTCGAGTCCTATTTAAAACCAAACCCCCAAGGTGCTTTATCCGTCTGCCAAGACCCATCGAATGGCAGCCGGTACGAGCTTGGTCTCCACAAAACAAACCCTTTACTTAAGGCGTCTATCCCGTTGGGCTCAATCAAGTAGCCCTCCGGGTCGAGCTAGCTCTGTTTGGCAGGGGCACTAGGATTTGAACCCAGACTCTCGGTTTTGGAGACCGATGTGCTGCCATTAACACCATGCCCCTTCCAGAGTGAAACGTGAGGCGCGTGAAACGTCAGCAGAACGGTGGACCCTCCCACCGTACGCCTCACCCCTGACTGCTCACGCTATTTCACCTCTTTGTGAGGCGTGTGCTTCCGGCAGAACTTACAAAACTTATTTCGTTCCAGCCGATCCGGATCATTCTTCTTATTTTTCATCGTCGAGTAATTACGCTGCTTGCAGGCCGTACAAGCCAGATCGATGATTTCACGCATCTCTTAACCCTCGTGATGTGTGATGTGTGATGCGTGATGTGCGAGCCCCTTGGTCACTCATCACCGATCACTCATCACTGCTGGTTACGCCAGAATTTCGGTGACCACGCCGGAGCCGACGGTCTTGCCGCCTTCGCGGATCGCAAAGCGCAGGCCCTGGTCCATGGCAATCGGGCTGATCAACTCGCCCGTCACACTCACATTGTCCCCGGGCATCACCATCTCCACCCCCGGATTGAGCTGCACAATGCCCGTCACGTCCGTCGTCCGGAAGTAGAACTGCGGCCGATACCCGTTGAAAAACGGCGTATGCCGCCCCCCTTCCTCCT
>DATIGH010000083.1:0-2926 GCA_035454845.1 Nitrospira sp. | reverse complement strand
TCGAGAACGATGCGAATACCTCGTCGATCAATGGGAAGAGCCGGCGCAAAGAATCGGGCTTCACCGCCGCACCGAAGAGGACCGGCGCCCAGGCAAGGAACGGAAAACGCCGCTTCAGGTCTTTCTCGAATGTTTGCCGGGCCTGCGCTTCGCCTTGTCGCAGGTCCCATTTGTTGACCATGAGAAGGCAGGCGCGCCCCTGACGGATGACGATGCCCGCGATCTTGGTGTCCTGTTCAGTAATCCCTTCCTCGGCGTCGAGCAACAGCACCGCCACATCCGACCGGCCGATCGCTCGTAGCGAACGCGCCACACTGTAGCCTTCGATCCCACGGTCGATTTTGCCCCGGCGCCTGATGCCGGCCGTGTCCGTAAACAGATAACGGCGCTCTTCGTAGACGACCAGCGAATCGATGGCATCCCGCGTCGTCCCGGGCACCTCACTGACAACTGCCCGCTCCTCGCCAAGCACCGCGTTGAGCAGTGTGGACTTGCCCACATTCGGGCGTCCAACGATCGCCACCCTCGGCATCACTTCCGAGGGTAATGCCTCATCGGTGGGCGGAAGCAAAGCGTAAATCGCATCCAGCAGCTCCGCCACGCCGAGGCCATGCTCGGAGGAGATCGGATACAACTGTTCGATTCCGAGCTGATAAAAATCGGCGATCAGCGTCTCGACCTTCGGCGTATCCAGCTTATTGACGGCCACGAAGAGCGGTTTTGTCGTGCCACGCAACAGCCGGATGACTTCCTGGTCTTGTGGCATCACCCCTGTCCGCCCGTCCATCAACAGGACGAGGATATCGGCTTCGGCAATAGCCAGTTCGGACTGCCGTCTGATCAACGCCATCATGCCTTCAGAGGCGGTCGGCTCAAGTCCGCCAGTGTCGACGAGCCGAAAGGGCCGGTTGCGGTATTGAGCATCCGCATAGTTTCGGTCTCGTGTGACGCCGGGAACGTCGTCCACGATCGCGGTCTTCCTTCCGAGGATACGGTTGAAGAGGGTCGATTTACCGACATTCGGCCGGCCGATGATGGCGACAATGGGAAGTGATGAGTGATCGGTGATCGGTGAAGGGTTCAAGGCCATGGGAGAGTCATCATGGGAGGATTCGGACCGTATCACAGGAATTTTGGGAAACACAACCGTTTACCTCGTGTTCAGTCTGTGTCTTCGGTATACTCTTCTCATGACTCATCACCCATCACTCATGACTCATCACTTCGTTGATTGGTCTCAGATAGATGATGTTCTCCTCGACATGGACGGGACGCTGCTCGATCGCCATTTCGACAATTTTTTCTTCGAAGAGGAGCTGCCCCGCCGCTACGCGTCAAAGCAGGGACTGCCGTTCGAAGATGCGCGTGAACGCTTGATGGCCATGTACAGGTCCGTCGAAGGCGAGCTGGCATGGACCGATTTGGAGTACTGGAGCGGCCGAGTGGGCATCGATGTGGTGGCGATGCATCAGGAGTTGCAGTACCTGATTGGGTTCCTACCGGGGGCCAAACAATTTCTGAAGGCGGTTCGCGCCAAAGGCAAACGCATCACCGTGTTGACAAACGCTCACCACACGGGCGTCGCCGTCAAATCAGCGAACACCGGCCTCGACCGGTATGTGGATCGCATCGTCGATGCCTTCGAAGTCGGCTACCTGAAGATGCGGGCGGAATACTGGCCGGCCTGCCGGAAGCTGGTCGGATTCGATCCCCACCGTTCGCTCTATCTGGATGATGACGAAAACTGCTTGGCCGCCGCCAAGCAATACGGCATCGCCGCCATTATCCATAGCGCAAAATCCAGCAGTCAGCTGCCTCCCCTGCGCTCTGCGAATTTTGCATCGATCGAACACCTGCCGATGCTTTTGGACGGCAGCCGCTGAACATCTCCGGTCATGCGCTCGTAACCGGTGAGGCATGGCCCTGATACATTTCGCCGAAGACCCGCGGCACGTGGGGCATGCGAAAGCGGTCACGGTGTACAAGCCTGAGTCCGCTGCGTTCGATGAGCTGATGTATGGGGCGGTTGAGATTGCATCCGCAGGCCATGACGCGCTGAATGGGATTCAGTCGATCCTGCCAGGCGGCGACGCGCGCATCGTCGCTGCGTCCATGCTCCAGGAAGACAAACACACCGCCGGGTTTGAGCACTCGCCTGACCTCCCGAAGCGCCTGCTCCGGCTCGGTGATCGTGCAGAGGGTCCACGTACTGATCACACAATCAAAGCGCTCGTTAGTGAAGGGCAACGATTCCGCCGGCGCTTGCTCGATGGTGACGGGAAAGCCGACCGTTGCCACTCTCCGCTCCACCCGTGACCTGAGCAGGCGTACGGGATCAACCATCGTCAGATGGGACACACTCGTCGGATAATGGGGCAGGTTCAAGGCCGTTCCATAACCGATTTCCAGTACGTCTCCGGCAACGTCTTTCAGCACATCCGCACGCAATCCTTGAATTGTCTCCCTGCTCATCGTCCAATCCATGAGCCGTGGAAACAGATACTCGGCGTAGAATTTCATGACGACCTCCGAGATCTCAGGACTCCAGTAGTCATGCAACGCTTCTCCCGTCCTTGTTGGGACTTTCCTGCCTGTGTTAGATTCGCTACCTACCGGTTCCACGGTCCGACAGTGAACGATCAATGACCAAGACGTACGATCATCACGCCATTGAAGCGAAGTGGCAAGCCTATTGGGAGGAGCACCGTCCGTTTCGCACCGTCCAAGATGCCGCCAAGCCGAAGTTTTATTGCCTCGACATGTTCCCCTACCCCTCCGGCTCCGGTCTGCATGTCGGCCATTTGGAAGGCTACACGGCGACCGACATCGTGTCGCGCTACAAGCGGATGAAGGGCTTCAACGTGCTGCATCCCATGGGGTGGGATGCTTTTGGATTGCCCGCCGAACAGTATGCGGTGAAAACCGG
>DATIGH010000082.1:0-2576 GCA_035454845.1 Nitrospira sp. | reverse complement strand
ATCTTATGGATGTTCGTCTTCGGCTACGGACTTGTGCAAGATGTGGAAGATATTCCATTCGGCGTCGTCGATCGTGATCAGAGCTCTTTGAGCCGTGATTATCTCTATCGGTTTTTCGAATCGCGCTATTTCAGTTTTCAGGGATACCTTTCAAGCGAGAAAGACGCCGATGCCCTGCTCCAGAGCGGCAAGGTCAGGGTGGTGATTCTCGTTCCAGAGAAATTCGAAGAACGATTGCGTCGTGGACAATCGGTCGGCATTCAAACGCTGATTGACGGCACGTTTCCGCTCAGGACCGACATCATCAAAGGATACGTGATCGCCATCAATAGCGCGTTCAGCGCAGAAAGGCTCGCGGTGTATCTGTCGCGCCGTCATGGAATTTCCGTCGAGCAGGCCGAGACTCAGACGCACCCCATCAGAACCGAGGTCCGATATCTCTACAATGAAGAGGTGCGAAGCACCTGGTCCATGGTGCCGGCGCTGGTTATGTTTACCTTGATGGTCTCGTCTCCGTTGTTGACGGCGCTGGGGATTGTGCGAGAGAAAGAAACGGGGTCCATTTATAACATTTACAGTTCAACGGTCACACGGTTCGAGTTTCTTGCCGGCAAGCTGCTTCCGTACGTGGTGATTTCATCGGTCAATGCCGGACTCTTGTGGATCATCGCCACTCAATGGTTCGCCGTCCCCTTCAAAGGCAGTCTGCCATTCTTCTTGGCCGCCTCGGTGATCTTTGTCTTGAGCAGTACTGGCATCGGCCTGCTCGTCTCGCTCTTGGTACGCACACAGATTGCGGCGCTCGTCATCACCATGGTCCTAAGTATGCTTCCCACCATTTTGTTCTCCGGTTTGATCGTTCCGGTCTCGTCTCTGAGCCGCGGCTCTCAGATCCAGGCTCACCTGTTTCCAGGGATGTACTACACCAACATCGTCCGCGGTACGTTTCTTAAAGGGGTCGGCGCCGAGGTGTTATGGATGGACGTCTTGGCCCTCGCCTTCTACGCCATTATTCTGCGGAGCATTGGCTACCGGCTCTTTACCAAGAGGCCGTCATCATGATAGCCACGCGACCCACCCCGCGACGCCTCATCGTCTGGTGGCGCCGCTTGATCGTCATGACTCGAAAGGAGATGCTCCAGTTGGCCAGGGACCTCCCGATCGGCTTGCTCCTCCTGTACTCCTTTACGCTGGCGGTGTACATCGCAGGGAACGGCATACGCTCGCAGCTGCACAATGCCAGCCTGCTCGTCCAGGATAATGACCACAGCGTGTCTTCGCGGGATCTGATCCATAAATTCAGAGATCCCTTCTTTCGGCTTGAAGGGGAAATCAACGATCCCCAAGAAGGGCTTCGATTGCTCGACCGAGGCAAGGCGATGGCGGTCTTGGACATCCCACCACGCTTTCATGAGCAACTGGCAACCGGCGAGCCTACGGCGGTGCAATTCCTGGTGGACACGACAAACTCGGCGCAAGGTCTGTCTGCGGCGAGTTATGCGGTGCGCATCATTGCGCAGTTCGAACAAGAAACCGTGCTGTCGCGACTGGGAGGCCCAGCGACCTCAGAGAATCTTCCGATTCTCGTGAGCGACCATCGAGTCTGGTACAACCCGGACCAGAACGACGCCTGGTTCGAATCCATCTCGCACCTCCTCCGCCAGATCACGATCTTTGCGATACTTCTCCCAGCCGCCGCTCTGGTTCGAGAAAAGGAACGTGGTACCGTGGAGCAGCTGTTGGTCTCTCCGTTGACGCCCTTTCAAATCATGTTGCCAAAGGTTGTCGCGATGACTGTGGTGATCGTGTGTGCCACAGCCGTCGCACTGTTAGGCATCATGCAACCCGCGTTCGGTGTTCCGATCAGGGGCAGTCTTTTGCTGTTTTTGACCCTCACGGCCCTGTTTGTCTTCAGCACCGCCGGCATGGGCTTAGCTGCCGCCACGGTCACAAGAAATCAAGCGCAGGTGGGGCTGATGACACTTCTCGTCGTCGCTCCGATGATGCTCCTCTCTGGTCTTGTCACCCCCATGGAGGCCTTGCCTCCATGGATCCGTCACCTCATGATGTTGTCGCCCCTTCGATATTTTGTCGATATTGCCAATGGCATCCTTCTGAAGGGCAGTGACTTGAGCACCCTCTGGCGACCAGTACTCGAAATGGTTGTGCTGGGGGGCGGGCTGTTTGGATTTGGGATGTGGAGATTTCGACGACAGTTTGACTAGCGGATGAGCACTGCCGCTTACAACCGGTTTGCCGATCCTGACTGTGTGCTCTTCGATCCCCGGCGACTCTGTGGCATCTTGCGCCACATCGTTTTCGCGCGGTGACGCCTTTCTCTTCATCCCCGCAGCGCGGTACAGGTCGCTCTCTCTAAGTGCTTGTCAGTGCTTCTGTTTTCGACTCACCTCCCTGGCATACCGCTCGCACTTACTGCAGCATCAGAGGATCATCGTGACGATAAACGTGGAGGTGGTGTCATGACATGCAACGTGGGTGGTATCGAACGGCCAATTCGGATTGGGTTGGGCATTCTCTTGCTGGGCATAGGCGCATTCGCGAACCTTCCACTCGTC
>DATIGH010000081.1:0-8841 GCA_035454845.1 Nitrospira sp. | reverse complement strand
TTTGATCGACACCCCGCCCGCGTGCAGCGTCGTCTTGTAAAGGCCGTCGACTGTCGGATTGCGGTTTCCCGTAATCGTGCGGTCTTCGTACAACGCCGCCTGATACGACAAGTCCAGGCCGATGGATTGAGGCTTCAGGCGACCGATGCCGAGATCGCCGCAGCGGATAAGCCCGAACAACGAGCCCTGCTCTTTGCAGACCAGACCCAAACCGGCACCGACAATGTGCAGGTCGGCTGACGGCACGCCCGGATCGAAGCCGAAATCCGGCATTTGAGTCTGTTGATTCGTGTAGCCCGTGCGAAGCGCGATTTCCCAGGCCGGCATCGATTCCAGCGCCAACCACTTATATTCGGTTCCCACCATCGCGGCATAGGTGCTCCGCCAATTCAACGGCTGAGGAATCGTACTTCCGTTGGCTAAATGCACGTCGAGATTCCGAAAGGATTTCCATCCGACATAATCCACGTCCACTTCCAGTTTCCATTCCCGCGCGTTGTTCCTCACAGGCCAGATAGCGATGGCGCCGGTAATGACTTGAGGCAACACCAGGGTGGCTTTGGCATCGGAGACCTTAGTCCCATTGGCGAGAAACTCTCCGTTCAGATGCAAGGTGGCTTGGCTGCGATACACAATGCCAATGTTCGCCAGCGGCTTCCCGTCTGCATTCCGCAACGCGGTGTACAGCAAGCTGGCATTGAACCCGGCGGCCGTATCGGAACCGAACAACTCGACCTGCGCACCGGCCGGTATTCCGCCGCCGCCGGGCCACACGGATTGTCGTTCCACATGTCCTTCACCAAAGAGACCGGAGAACGTGTAGATGTCCGCCCCGAGGCCGATCGACAGATCCTCCGTAAGCCTGTAGGCCAGTGTCGGCTTGATATCGAGCAGCGGCAGGCTATTGAAGGTGGTCGCCGTTCGAAACGGTCCGTCGTTCGGCCATCGGGTAAGAGAGCCGAATGGCACAGTCAGACCGACGCCGGCCACCAAATTTCCCAGCGCCGTCACGCCCAAATCTTTGAGGTTTGCCGTCAGATAAACATGAGCGGGCGGCGGCCAGGCAAGGCTTCCGTCGCGGTCCCCGGCGGCCGTAATGCCCGTCGGACTGGTGAAGGTTGTCGTCCCGCCGGATAGCAGCCCCCCCGCCATGAACTCCACGCCGTGGAGCTGAGTCATGCCGGCAGGATTGTAGTGGAGTGCCGAAGGGTCGTCGGCCTGTGCGGAAAAGGCGTTGCCCATTCCTGAGGCAGCCGTCCCCTGCCCTTGAATCCTCGGCACCTGCGCGCTGGCGGGCTCGACACCGCTGCTCCAGCATATGAGCAGGAACACTCCAGCTAGCACGACTACAAGGACTATAGGTTTCATACCTTCTTCACCCTCCCAACCCGCCGTCTCTGTGGGTAGAGCCGCTTGCCCATAGTCGTACATCGAGCTACTTTGCCGTGCGAAAGCAGGATTGCATCACCCGCTCCAATTCCTCGACGTCGAACGGCTTGAGCAGGTAGGCCTGTGCGCCAAGGCTGATGGCTTTGATCGCGGTGTCTTTGGCCCCGGACGCCGTGACCATGATGATGGGCAGGTGTTCATCGTATTGCCGGATCTGCTTCAGCACCTCCATGCCATCAATCGACGGAATGCCGATGTCGAGAATCGCGCCGGCAAATCGGCCGGAACCGACCGCTTTCAGTGCGCGCAGCCCGTCGGTTTCCGTCTCAACCAGATAGCCCATCGAACGGAGACGGTCTTCGAACAGCTCTCGAATATCCTTGTCGTCATCGACGACGAGGATACGACGAGGCGTGTCCGGGACAGGAGTCGTGACTTCACGTGCAACTCGCAGCGGCAGCGTGAAATGCAATTCTGCGCCTCCGCCTTCGGGATCCCGCGCTTCGATCGCGCCTCCATGCAGCTCCACCAGCGTCCGAACGATGGATAACCCCAGGCCCAGCCCTTTGGCCGCCGTCCTCGTCGCGGTGACCCTGAAAAACGGATCGAAGATCTTCTCCAAACACTCGCGCGGGATGCCCGGACCGGTGTCGCGCACCGTCACCCCGGCATACCGATGACTCTCCTTCCCGACGGCCACCGTGATGCCCCCCTCTTCGGGCGTAAACTTCATGGCGTTCTGCACGAGATTGATGACAATCTGCACCAGCCGGTCGCGGTCCGCCCAGACGAGCAGCGGCATATCGGGGTAAACCGCCTCGAGCCGTTGCCGTTTGGCCTGTGCCAACGGCCGGAGCTGCTCCACGGTTTCCGCCACACACTGCCCGAGATCCAACTCGGCCGGAGCAAGCTCCAGCTTGCCCGTCTGGATTCTGGTCCGGTCCAACAGGTCCTCGATCATCCGGATTAGGCGATCGGAATTGTCGAGCATGCGCGACAGATACCGCTGCTGCTTGTCATTCACCGCTCCGGTGAGCCCGTCGAGCATGTTTTGCAAGAACCCCTTGATCGACGTCATCGGCGTCTTCAATTCGTGCGACACATGGGAGAGGAATTGCGACCGCTGCCGATCCGCCTGCTCGAGCTCTTTCGTCCGCTCCCGCACCTTGGCTTCCAAACCCACGTTCAACTCTTCGATCTGCTGATAGGCCGAGGCGTTGTCGAGGGCGATCGCGACCTGGTGGGCAAACGTCACCATCAAGTCGAGGTCGTCCTGCTTGAGGCTGTGCTCCTGCGTGCGGTCGACGATCATGCTGCCTAAGATCCGGTCCTTGGTCTTAAGCGGCACGGCCAGCAGCGACTTGGTTCCGATCAGCTTGAGCAGCCGTTGATTGTGCGGGTGCATGCGGGCGGCATAGGGCTGCACGTCACCAATCAACAGCGGTTTGCCCTGTAAAAGCACCGTGCCCTCCGGCGACTCGGGATCGGCCACCGGCGTTTCATGCGATCGGGCCAGTGCCTGGATCTCCGGCGACACACCCACGACACGGACATCGGTGGTGACGCGCCGGCCCGGATCGTAAAAAGAAATCATGGCGCGATCGAAGTGCAGATCGCGCATCAGCGTGTCCAACACGTTCTCTAAAAGTGCTTCGCGATCGAGCGTTGAGCTGAACAGCAAGCCGGCGCGATGGAGCACAGTGAGATGATTGACCGAGCGGCGCAGCTCCACTCGCGTGCGTTCCTGCTCCAGGTAGGCTTCGCGCAGTTCTTCATGACGGGATTCGACGAAATTGATCTGCTCATGGATCAAGGCTTCACGCCGCTGGCTCTCCTTTCTCAACCGCCAATTGATCCAGGTGCCGGCAAGGAGCACGGGAATCAGGCCCACGAGCAGCACCTCAGCCAAACTCATGGTCGGGGACGCGACCCGCACGAGCACAGATGCCACTGCAGCGGCTGCCACCGCCCCAAAATAGCCGCCGAATTCCCCTCGTGAGGTGTCTAGCCATGGTCGAAACGGTCGCTGCGCGAGCACCTCGCGTGAGAAGGCAGGCATCGGTTCGTCTTGCAAAACCTCGCCGGCTGTTAGCAAGACGGCAGGACGGACCCGCGCATCAGCTGTCTCAATCGCCGGGCTTGTTCGCTCGACATGTGCTGCCTCTCTTGGCGCTCCCGGAGGTACATGCCAGATGCGGCGCATCCAACTGGACGGCTCGGCCGTCCATGTGATGTCCCATTGGCACCAGGCGTCATCGCTGGCAATGCAGGAGGTTTCGGTCAGCACGGCCGGAGCCAGGCCGTGCACTTGGGCCGGAACCGCCGCCATGATGCCCTGGGCGGCCTGGCACATCACGTAGCTGCAGCGCCGGCGGTAGGGACCGAACTGTCGCAGGGTGCGGTCGGAAAATCGCATGGCCAGCGTCGCCGATCGACCGGTCACACCGACGACACGGCATTCAATGGAGCCGGACGCAAACTTGTTCCCGAAATACGGGAACATGCCGTAGATCTGTGCGAGTGAAAACGGTCTCGCCAGGACCTGCATGATCGGCGAGGCCTTTTCCATTCCGCCACGAAACACGAACTGCGGATCACCGGAAATTCGCTCGCACAACTCATACAGATATGCCGTGAATTCATACGAATAACTGTTCCAGGCGTTCTTCAAGAAGGCCGGCGTCACGTGGTATACGGGGTCCTTGATCCGCTGATTCAATAAGAGGCATAGCTCTTGGACCGCTTGCTGGCCGGCGGCCTCCCCGTGCCGCCGCGCGACGAAGGATTCGAGGTAGATCACGGTCGCCCGGATACTCATGCCCGTTAAATCGCGGATCTTCTGCCCCTGTTCATCTACGCCGAACGGGCGAAATTCCATGTATTCTCGCTCGAGAATGGTCCGATGCTTCGGAAACAGAACTATTGAGGGGGAACCTGGACGAACGTCTTCCGCAACCACACCACGGTGCATGAGTGGTACTCCTTGCCGAGACGCGGGAGAAAAGCTGAACGAGAACGCCCGTGACCGGCGCCCTCGTAGATGTGGAACTATCCTACTGCTTGGCTACTGCTTGATCGCCCGTTTCAAAGTCTTTTCCACGCTGGTGACTTTGGACACCAGGCGGCCCGAATGACCCTTTCGGTAATCGACTTTGATGCTGCAAGAAACGCGGTTGCAATCTCTCTTCATTCGTTCATAACACTTGCGGACCACGGCAAACACCTCGTCCCACTCCCCTTCCAACACCGTCCCCATGGGGTTCAGTCGATACGGGATGCCGCTCTTGTCCACGATGTCCAAGGAGCGCGAGACATACTTGCTCACACTTTCGCCTTTGCCCAAGGGAGACATGCTGAATTCAAGAAGAACCATTGATCCTCCAACGCTTCACGCTTCACGCTTCACGTTTCACGGTTGACGCTGCGGAGGCCCGCTCTAACCTTCTCACCCACCCACCCCAGGCGCGCCGAGACGCGCCTTTTCCCGTTCCTCGAGCCATACTTTTGGATACTGCACCTTGCCCAGCAAACGGAAGCCGTCCAAGGCTTCCCGCAACATCGTGCGACGCTTTTCGGCATCCGGCTCATTGCTCTTCGCCTGCTCGCGCAGCTGGCCGAGCCAGTCGACGAACGCGACGAATTCGCTGTCCAAGATGCGCTCGAGGTCCTCTTTCATGAATCCCGACAGCGCTGGCGCCATTCCGCTCGTGCTGATCGCCACGCGCGCGTGCCCCGCCTCGACCACCGCCGGCATGTTCACCGTGGAGGCTTCGGGATAGTCGACCGACCACAACAGAAAAGACTTGCGCTCGCGAGCCTTCGCAAACAGCGACCGCGCAAAATCTCTGTCGCCCCGAATCATGTTGAGCACGAGGATCACGCTTTCCAAATCGGTTTCACGGAATGTCCGCCCGCGATGGATGACTTTTGCCGATGCGGCCAGCTGCTTCAACTGCTCATGCAAGGTCGGAGAGATCACGATGACTTTGGCGCCGGCGTTCAGTAGGCGTTGCGCTTTTTCTGCCGCCTCCTCGTCTCCTCCCAACACGAGGACCGGATAGCCTTTGACGTCGAGCGTGAGCGGGAAACCAGGATTCGCTGCCATGATGTTCCTCCGAATTCCGAAAGAGAAGAGGGACAGGCAACCATCAAGCGGGAGCCAGTTCCTTAAGGAGGGCCATCATACAACAGAGCCTTTTCCGTGGTAAACCATTCGCTATTCTTTTTTTGTGATTGACCGCTATAATGCAGCGCTTTTTACCATCATTTTCAAAAGGACAGGGAATGGCTGCATATAGATTCGGGGCCGTCGGCATGGCCGGCGGCATCATCGCGCTCGCGGCCATCGCCGCCTGGCTTGGCCTGGCCCATAGCTGCGATCCGAAAGGCGGAGCCGGCGTCATTGCCGGCCACGTGCTGATTTCACCGGCGCTAGCCGATCAAGTCCGTCCGACCGATGTGCTCTTCGTCATCGTGAGAAGACCCGGCGGCACGCCCAGGCCGGTGGCCGCCAAGCGCATTGATCATCCCACATTCCCTGCGCAATTTGAGATCACGAATGCCGATGTGATGGTGCAGGGCTCCGAGCTGCGCGGGATGGTCGATGTGATTGCGAGACTCGATCGTGACGGACAGGCAGGTCCGGCTCAGCCAGGCGACATCGAAGGACGCTACGCAAAGAATCCGACGCTCCCCGGCGGGCGAGACTTGGAGATCATTCTAGACAAGGTACGTGAATGATCTCCAAGAATTTCAGATCTCAAATCTCAGATCTCAAATTAGTAAAACGAGATGTGAGGATGCAAGGGAGGATGGCGGATCAGACCTTCAGGGATTTTCAAAAAGTCTTATCGCAAGGCCGCAGCGAGCGAAAGCCCGAAGCGTACGGTTCTAGGTACGTTGAGGGTTTGAGCGAGGCGAGAACGCAGCGAGAAGGCTTTTGGAAAATCCCTAACCCGAAGGGTCCGTATCCAGTTCCATGTTCCAGTACAGATAGTCCCGCCAGCTTTCCGGCGTATTCCGGATCCCGATGGTAATCGTGACGATAGGACTCCAGCGCGGCTTCACCGGCCGCTTCATCAAGCGCATGCCCGCTTCCTCAGGCGTCCGGCCGCTCTTGCGGTTGTTGCAACGCCAGCAGGCGGTCACGATGTTCTCCCACGTCTTTCGCCCGCCCTTCGCAATCGGCACGACATGATCGAAGGTCAGCTCTTCGGTGCGGTATTTGGTGCGGCAGTACTGGCAGACGTATCCGTCACGGGTGAAGATGTTGATGCGGGAAAATTTGACGGCCCGGTGGCTATCCTTCAATCGAACCAGCTTGAGAAGCCGCATGACGGCAGGGAGCTTGAACGAGATCGAGACCCCATGAATCTCGCGGTCGTACACCTCGAGCACTTCAACCTTACCTTGCCAGAGAAGCGCGATGGCTTTTTGCCAGTGAACGACACGCAGGGGTTCATACGTAGAGTTGAGTAAAAGGGTCATTTCCATTCAACACCCTCATTCCCAACCGAGGCTCCTATCGCGAGAAGGGCCTTGCATCGGTCTGGGTACGCTCGGGTATGTTCTATGCCATAAGATTCCTGCGAAATCAAGCGCCGGGCCATTCTGCGGAGCCGCCGCCTGAGGCCGTCCACCACATCGTTGAGGGTTCATGTCTGAGTTTGTCACAGTGGCAAGAGTGGAAGACATTCCACCGGGAACCGGAAGAACCGTCGAGGTCAACGGAGTCTGGATTGCGGTGTTCAATGTGAGCGGAGAGTTCTTTGCCGTCGACAATACCTGCCCGCACGCCGGAGGACCGATCGGCGAAGGCAAGTTGTCCGGCGAGGTCGTCACCTGTCCATGGCACGGATGGCAATTTAACGTGCGCACGGGTGAGCGGGACGGTAATCCGAACTTCACGGTTGCCTGCTGTCCGATCCGCGTACAAGACAATCAGGTACAGATTGCGCTACCGCCGGATTTTTCATTGGGCTGAAAGGCTGACAAGGTTGCAAGCTGGCAAGCGGGATGCTCATGTCAGCTTGGATCCTGTCAGCTTGTCACTCGTAGATCGCATGAGGGTAAAAACAGAACGCCAGAGTCGATTAAGTAGGGCCGAGGATGTTTGGCTTCGGCGCGGCAGGTGCGGTTGGTTCGTCGGCGTCCGCCGGCTTCGGCGTGATCCCATCGGCAGGCAGTGACGCTGCATTCACTCGCTTCAATGAGAGATTGGCGTGCCAGATGAATTCCCGCTCGAACCACTGGCCGCTCACGCCCTTGTCCCGGAGCTGGATGCGCACTTCATAGAGATCGCCGTCCACCTGCTTGACCCGCCATTCTCCGAGGCGGGCGTTCAGCCCGCGGTCTTTCATCGAGCGCACATGCTCGGTCATCGCTTGCAGGATGGTCGGATACCCCACGGCCCGGTGCGTCTGGACCATCGCCAAGGCATCGGCTCCACGGCGGTCAATCATCGGATTGATCGTGGGCGGCTTGGTCCACACATAATAGACGGCGCCCAATACGAGGACGGCGAGCACGGCATAGTGGAGAATTTTCACCATGGCTGGCATCTTATCATGGCGTGCGATGAGCTGACACGAATCTAGCTGACAGGAGCATTGCGTTGTCAGCTTGCGACTTGTTAACGTGTCAGCGCCTCATGATCCCGCTTGTCTGGAGAAAACGCGGTGTGTTACAAGTGATGGCTTTGCCAACGGAGACCTGATGAAATTTTTTCTCTACGCCGATAATCTCAACCCGATACAGCTCAAACGACGGGCGCCCGAACACCAGTTCCAGATGCTGGCGACGCTTCCCGACCATGCCATCCGATTCTGCCGCTGGTCTTCGCAGTGGCGATGCGGACTTGCCAGCGTGGTGCCGTCGCCGGGTGAAAAGGTGTGGGGCGCGATCTTCGAGCTGACCGACGAGGACGTGAAACTGATCGACCAATTCGAAGACGATGTGCCGCCCGAAGCCTTTCGTCACGTGCAGGTCACGGTGCTCAACGAGGCCGGAGAAAAGATCCTGGTCACCACCCACGCGGCGACGCCGATCGGGAAATTCAAACCGAAGGACCACTATCTCGACTGGGTCATCAAGGGCCTTAAGCATTGGAAATTTCCCGAGGACGTCATTGAGCAATGGGAGTCGTATCGGCCGAAGTGAAGCAGCTGTCAGCTTTCAGCACTCAGCTTACAGCGTTCCCATGCATTGCATTGATGAGAGCTGATAGCTGATCGCTGACAGCTCATAGCAAAAAGGAAACTTATGCCCAAACCCAAATATCACATTGTCGTCTGTACGAACGCCCGGCCGCCGGGACATCCGAAACCCTCGTGCGGCAGCCAAGGTTCAGCCCAACTGCTGATGGCGTTCAACATGGGTATCATGCAGCGCGGCATGATGCCGCAGGACGTCCTCGTCAGCGGCTCGTCCTGCCTCGGCCCTTGCGAGCAGGGA
>DATIGH010000080.1:0-16555 GCA_035454845.1 Nitrospira sp. | reverse complement strand
CTCCAGCCGTGAAAGGTATCTCGTATCTCGTCGTCTTAGATTCGTCACTCGTCGCGCGTTGAGAGTTTCGTGTTTCGAGTTTCTTGTTACGGGTTCATGCGACCAGCAACTCGAAACCCGTAACCCGATACTTCTGGCGCTTCACGCTTCACGAGAAACGCTTCACGGCTTCTTGGGCGGTTCACGAACGATGAGGACGGTGCGTCCTGCGGACTAGTGGGCGGCGGGATCGCTTGGAGAATGGGAATCGGCTGCTGGTTTGTCGGTGGGAGCAGCGGGAGTAACGGGAGCCGTTGGGGCGGCGTCCTTGTTCTTGAGGTCGATGACGGTCGAGGAGAAGGTCCGCTCCTTCGCGAGAATGGCGAGGCTCAGCGAGGTCACCATGAAGACGACGGCGACCACGACGGTGAATTTGCTGAGAAAGTTCGCAGGCCCGCGGCTTCCGAACACGGTTTGGCTGGAGCCGCCGAACGCCGCGCCGATTTCGGCGCCCTTCCCCGATTGCAAGAGAATGGCTCCGATCATGAGAAAGCAGGCAATGAGATGAATGATGATGACGAGCGTATGCATAAGTGTGTTCAGTATACGGGTCTGTTCTTTGCGGCGAGCGCGATTGTAGCAAAGGATTCGGTCTTCAGACAAGCCCCGCCGACGAGCGCGCCGTCGATGTCGGATTCTCTCAAAAGAGATTCCGCATTCTGCGGCGTGACGCTCCCTCCGTAGAGAATTCTCATCTGTTCCGCGACGTCTGAGGACCAGCCCGAAGCGATGTGGGCACGGATGGCGCGATGCACGGCGACGGCCTGTTCGGTCGTGGCCGCATGGCCGGTGCCGATGGCCCACACCGGTTCGTAGGCAATGGTGACCGCATTCAACTCTGTGGCGCTCAACTCTGCAAGCCCGGCGGCGACCTGACCGGTCACAACCGGTTCCGTGCGTCCGGATTGACGCTGCTCGAGCGATTCGCCCACACAGAGGATCGGCCGAAGTCCATTGATTAGCGCTGAGCGCACTTTCTTATGAACAATGTCGTCCCGCTCACCGAACAATGTTCGGCGCTCGGAATGACCGATAATGACATAGGTGCAACCGAGATCGCGCAACATGGGGCCGGAGATCTCGCCGGTGAACGCACCCTGTTGTTCCCAGTGCACATTCTGCGCGCCGAGGGCGATGTGGGAGGCGGAGCCCAAAGTGGTACCGACAGACTCTAGTGCCGTAAACGGCGGGGCAAGCACGATTTCCACAGCGGGATCCTTAGGAAGGGCGCTCGTTAATTCCCGGGCGAACCGGACGGCCTCGGACGCCGTCTTGTTCATCTTCCAATTGCCGACAATGAGAGTGGTACGCACGAGGGTGGCTAATCGCTAATCGTTGCGCTCAGGCAGGGCGACGAGACCGGGCAGCGGCTTGCCTTCCAGTAATTCGAGTGCGGCGCCACCGCCCGTGGAAATAAAGGAAATGTTTTCCGATTCCCCGGCTCGATGGATCGCCATCGCGGTTTCGCCGCCGCCGACGATGGTGAGCGCATAGGCATCGGCAATCGCGTGGGCGACCGAGAGGGTGCCGCGCGCAAACGCGTCGACTTCGAACACGCCCATCGGGCCGTTCCAAAGGATAGTCTTGGCATTCTGCACGGCTTCCGTAAACAGCTTGACGGAAGCGGGACCGATGTCGAGGGCGTACCAGCCCTTAGGAATTTCCTGGACCGGGACGATCTTGGTTTCGGCGCCGGGTTCGCGACTGGCCGCGACGACGCAATCGACCGGGAGATAGAATTTGACGCCGCGCGAGAACGCGTGATCCTCGATGCCCTTTGCGAAATCCAGCATGTCGTTTTCGACCAGCGAGTTGCCGATTTCGAGCCCTTTGGCCTTCAAAAAAGTGAAGGCCATGCCGCCACCGATGATGACCTTGTCCACGCGCTTGCCGAGGTTCTCGATCACGCCGATTTTGCCCGAAACCTTGGCGCCGCCGAGGATGGCGACGAATGGCCGGACGGGATTTTCGACTGCGCCCTCGAGATATTCGATTTCCTTCTTCAGCAAAAACCCGGCGGCAGCCACGGGAACATATTTTGTGATGCCGACTGTGGACGCATGGGCTCTGTGTGCGGCCCCGAAGGCGTCGTTGATGTAGACATCGCCCAGGGCGGCCAGCGACTTTGAAAAGGTCTCGTCGTTTTTTTCTTCGCCGGAATGAAACCGTAGATTCTCCAACAGCATGACGTCGCCCGGCTTCATTTTGGCGACAAGGCTCTCGATGTTCGGGCCGATGCAGTCGGGCGCAAAGATCACGTCCTTGCCGAGCAACCGTCCGAGCCGCTTTGCGATGGGTGCCAGACTGAACTTGGGATCGAACTTGCCCTTAGGGCGGCCGAGGTGCGAACAGACGATGGCTTTGCCTCCGTCGTCGACCACGCGGTTGATGGTCGGAAGCGTGGAGGGGATCCGGGTGTCGTCCGTGATCTGCAGTGAATCGTCGAGCGGCACGTTGAAATCGGCGCGGATGATGACCCGCTTGCCAGACAGCGAGATGTCGTCGATCGTCTGCTTGTGGAGATTCATGGACTGTCCTACCGGTTTTTACCGGCCTTTGGACTTGGCCGCGAGGACCTTGATCAGGTCCCGCACGCGGCAGGAATAACCCCATTCATTGTCATACCAGGCCGTCACCTTGACCAAGCGCTTGTCGATGACCGTTGTCAGAGGCGCGTCGACGGTGGCCGAATGATCGTCGCCTTTTTGGTCGATCGACACGATCGGATCCTCGGAATATTGCAGAATGCCCTTCAAGGCGCCGTTTGCGGCCTTGCGAAAGGCGTCGTTGACCGAGGCCACATCACAGTCTTTTTCGGTTTCCACCGTCAGATCGACTAGGGAAACGTTCGGGGTCGGCACTCGAATCGCAAGCCCGTCCATCTTGCCCTTCAACTGCGGCAGCACGAGATGCAACGCCTTTGCGGCGCCAGTGCTCGTGGGAATCATCGACATGCCGGCGGCACGAGCACGCCGCAGGTCTTTGTGCGGAAGGTCAAGCAGTTGTTGATCATTGGTGTAGGAATGGATGGTGGTCATGACGCCATGTTTGATGCCGAACGTCTCTAAGAGTACTTTGGCGACGGGCGCCAGACAGTTGGTCGTGCAGGATGCATTTGACACGATGTGATGGGTCTTGGGGTCAAACTTATCTTCATTGACGCCCAACACGATGGTCACATCGGGATCTTTCGCCGGTGCCGAGATGATGACTTGCTTGGCGCCTGCGGACAGGTGCTTGCCGGCTCCGTCCCGATCGGTAAACCTGCCGGTCGATTCAATGACAACATCGACATTCAGGTCTTTCCAGGGAAGTTCTTTGGGATCCTTGACGGCTAACACTTTGATCGGTTTGCCCTCGACCAGGATCTGATCATCCTTGGCTTCAACGCTACCCTTCAAGGTGCCGTGCACCGAGTCGTACTTCAACAGATAGGCCAACGTCTTGGCATCGGTCAGATCATTGATCGCCACAAATTGCAACTCCGGATCACCAAGCGAGGCGCGCAAAATGTTACGCCCGATCCGTCCAAATCCATTGATACCGACTCTAATAGCCATGGCGGAGCCATCCTCCACAAGACGCGGATATTTTTCGGATTGTAGCGACCGCGATAGTATCGGCGGTTGGCCCTCTGAGTCAAGCGATACAAAATGGTCACTCCACCTTTAACAGTGTGATTTTTCGAGGCCATCGTCCTGCTATGTGGCTTGCGTGTCGGATAGACGGTTCGCTAGAGTTCTGCTCCCGCTCGGAGAAGCACGGGATCGCCCGGCGAGGATCTGAGGATGTTCCATCAAACGGCAGACGTGTTGGAATGGGAGAAGTTGCTTGGATTGGTCACGGCGCACGCGCGGTCGGCGAGAGGCGCTGCGCGTGTGCGGTCACGCGAGCTGTCGACCGATCTGGCAGAAGCACGCGACCTTCAGCAATTGACCACCGAGATGGTCCGACTGCAAAACGGGCCCGATCCGATGCCGCTGACGGCATTTCCGGACGTCGAAGACACCCTCAGGCGGGCCGGCAAGGGAGCGGTGCTCGAAACGCACGAGCTGCGCGACCATGCCGTCGTCCTCGCGCTCTGGGATGACATTCAGCGCTATCTCACCAAACACCGGGAGAGCGCTCCGACCCTGGTCAGTATCACGGCCGCACTGGCGGCCGGTCATGAGCTGCGCGGTCTCAGGGCGGCGCTGGATGCTTCGATTCAACCGGATGGATCGATCCGGGAGTCAGCCACTCCGGAGCTGCGCCGCCTCACACATCACGCCAATGATCTCAAGCAAGAGATCCGCCATCGCCTGGAAGACATCCTGCATTCGCGTCGCTATGAAGAGGTGCTTCAAGAACGCTACTTCGCGCAACGCGAAGGCCGGTACGTCGTGCCTATCAAGATCGACATGCAGCGGCGTGTCCCTGGCATTGTGCATGATGTATCTGCCAGCGGAGCGACGGTCTTCTTGGAACCGCGGGAGTTGGTCGACCTCAACAACGCGATCAAAGTCGCCGATCGCGAAATCGATCGAGAGGTATTGCGGATTCTTCGCGAACTCTCCAACCGGATCGCAGAAAAAGCGGGAATTATTCTCGCAGGGCTGGACGCTCTCGCGGAGTTGGACGCCGTGGCAGCCCGGGCCGCTTTGGCCCGACAACTGCGGGCCCATCCCGTGTCACTGAACGATGATGGACGTATACGTCTGAAGCAAGCCAGGCATCCGTTGCTGGTGCTTTCCAAACCGCATGTCGTGGCCAACGACCTGCTCCTGGATGATCAGATCCACGTGCTGGTCATTTCTGGTCCGAACACGGGGGGAAAGACCGTGACGCTGAAAATCGTCGGACTCTTTGCCTTGATGGTCAGGGTCGGCATGCACCTGCCTTGTGAGCCCGAGTCGGAAATGGCGGTCTTTCCCGACCTGTTCGCCGATATCGGCGACGCACAGGATCTTGGGCGCGATTTGTCGAGCTTTTCGGCTCACATGACGCAGATGATACAGCTGTTGAGGCGAACGCGAGGCGACAAGCAGGCTCTCGTCTTGCTCGATGAACCGGTCACATCGACCGATCCCACGGAAGGCGCGGCGCTGGCGGAAGCGCTGCTGTGTCGTCTTGCTGCGTTGGGAATGAAGGTCATCGTGACGACACATTACCGCTCGTTGAAAATCCTCGCACAAACGACACCGGGATTCGCCAATGCCAGCGTCGAGTTCGACATGGCGACGCTGTCGCCCACCTATCGCCTTTTCATGGGAGTGCCAGGCGGGTCGTCGGCCATCGAGATTGCCGGACATCTCGGCATGGATCCGAGCGTCCTCGATGAGGCGAGGCGCAAGCTGAACTCGGAGGATCGGACCTTCGAACAGATGCTCGGCGATCTGCATGCCAAGCAACGCCAGTTGACGATCGATCTGGCTCGCGCGATGGAGGCGAGGGCCGAAGCCGAAGCCGCGGCGGCGCAGGCGAAAGCCCAGCTCACGAAGCTGGAGGCGACCGAGCGTGAAGAGCGCAAAGGGATCAAAAAGCGCCTGCAGGAACAATTCAGCCGCGCTCGCGCGGAAGTGCAAGCCACTGTCGACGAGGTCAAGCGCGAGCAGAAATTGATCAAAGCCAAAGAAGCCAAACAGCGACTGATGGAATTGGAAACTCGAACGCGCGCTGAGCTGACTCCACCTGTGGCCCCCATTCCGCTGGAACAGCTCGAGGCCGGTGATCTGGTGGAACTCGGCGGGCTGGGCATGACCGGCATCCTGCTCGACGCGCCTCGAGGCAAAAAACGCGTTCGCGTGAAAGTGGGAGAAGGTGAATTGCTTGCCACAGTCGCCAATCTGATGGGACTCGGGCGAACGTCGGAAGCGCTGCCACCGCCCGCTCCGGCGTCGATCCCGAGAACGGTCACGGACCGACCCTATCACGCCGGAGAACAGAGAAGTGTCGACGTTCGGGGTCATGCGGTCGACGAGGCCCTGGACCACGTGACGGCGGCACTGGATCGGGCGACGCTCGAAGGTGCACCGTCTCTCCGGATTATCCACGGGCATGGCACGGGAAAACTCAAGGCGAGGCTGCGGACCTATCTCAAAGAATCGCCCTACGTCGCGCATGCCCGCCCCGGCGATCGCGCCGAAGGCGGTGATGGAGTGACGATCGTGACGATGCGATAGAGATCATGGCGTGGCGGCTATCTGTCTGAGGTGTATAGCTAGGAGATGTGATACTTGGCCATGCGATATCGAAGCGTATTGCGCGTAATCTTGAGCAGGCGGCTGGCTTCCGACACGTTGCCGGCAGCTTTCCGCAGCGCTTCTTCCAAGATTGTCTTCTCCATTTCCTGAAACGAGAGTCCGAACGCCAGCAGCGAGGTCTTCTCTGTGGACGTGGCGGTCGAGGCCTTCGTCGCGCGAAACGTCAAAGGCAGGTGCTCCGGTTGGATCGTCTCGCTCTTGCAGGTGATCGTCAATCCCTCCACCACATTGTGGAGTTCTCGAACGTTGCCGGGCCAGTCATGACGCTCAAGGAGAGCGAGCGCCTCTGGAGTAATGCCGTGAATGCGACATCCGCGATGCTGTCGGGCGTGCTCGAGAAACGATGACAGGATGGGACTGATGTCGTCCGGCCGTTCGCGCAGCGGTGGAAGACGGAGCTGGTAGACGTTCAATCGATAAAAGAGATCAAGCCGAAACCGTCCGGCCTTAATCTGCGCCGGCAGATCTTCGTTGGTGGCGGCGATCACACGAATGTTCACTTTGACGCTCTGTGTATCGCCGAGCGGATCCACGACATGGTCTTCCAGAACCCGAAGCAACTTGGCCTGCGCTGAAAGGCTCATCTCACCGATCTCGTCCAGGAAGAGTGTCCCACCCGTGGCGAGCTGAAACTTGCCGGGTTTGGACTGCTTGGCATCCGTGAAGGCGCCACGTTGAAAGCCGAAGAGTTCTGATTCCAGCAGCGGCTCGGGAATGCCCGCGCAGTTCAACGCCAGGAACGGCCCTTTTTCTCGGGGGCTGGCTGCATGAATGGCACGAGCAAAAAGTTCCTTGCCCGTACCGCTCTCACCTGTGATCAATACCGTCGCATCGGTTATTGCCACTTCGGCGGCCAGCCGCTTCACGAGCTGCATCTGCGGAGACACGCTGATGATGTGGTCGAATCCGGGAAAACGCTCTAGTGGAAGACTGGTTATAGGCTCCAACACTTGGCAAGAACGCAGCGAGGCCTTGAACGCGTCCGCGGTCACGGGTTTTGCCAGATAATCGGCGGCCCCTTCCCGGACGGCGGTAAGCGCGGCCTTGGCGCTGTCCGATTCGCCGATGACGATGACTGGGACCCTGGCTCCTGCGGCTCGTGCCAGCAGAGATGCCCGTGCGATCTGTCCGCCGGTATCGTCACACACAACCAGCGTAAGGTCATGTCGTTCGTCAAGGAGACGCATGCCGGCTTCAGTCGTCGTGGCGACATGGAGGGTAAAGGCCTGATCGGACAGTGCGTGCTCAAGCGCCGTTCTGGATGATGGATTCGCCGATATCAGCGCGACGATCGGGGGAGGCATAGGAGCGCTCCTTGGTCAGCTCCATCGCGAACCGCCGAAAAACTCAAAGTAGCCTACTCCACTTTCCGAAGCGATGGAAGGGGCTAAAAAATGCTCGGCAGGTTAGATTTTTAGCGTACGGAATGCTGTCTACTCATTCTCCTGAGCAATCGCGACGTTCCGCCGCAACCCGGTGAGTGTTGCCCTCCTGACCGGGCTGTGGCGAAATCGCTCGGCGAAGGTGGCTTCATCCAGGTGCAGGAGATCATTCAGACGCGGAGCCAACGCGGTATTCAAGGGATGAAACGCCGTATCCTTTGTCGGTTCCGCCCGAAGATTGAACGGACAGACATCCAAACAGTCATCGCATCCAAAAATGTGGTTGCCCATGCGCCCTGCAAGGTCTGCGTCGATCTCGTCGCGTCCGCCTCGGAACTCGATCGTCAGATACGAGATACACCGGGTGGCGTCGACGACATAGGGTTCAGCGATGGCATAGGTCGGGCAGGCTCGAATGCAGAGCGAACAACTTCCGCAGAGATCCGTGGCGGGGGCGTCAGGGGGCAGATCGAGCGTCGTCAGAATCTCCCCCAACACCAGCCAGCTGCCATGTTCGGCAGACACGAGATTTGAGTGTTTCCCGATCCACCCGAGACCGGCCTTTTGTGCCCAGGCTTTTTCCATGATCGGCCCCGTGTCCACATAGGATCGAGTCACGACGCCTGGCGCCCACTCGCGCAATTTGGCCTCAAGCAGCGCGAGTCGTTCTCCGAGAATGCGGTGATAGTCCTTGCCCCAGGCATAGCGTGCGACACGGCCGTAGCCTCGTCCTTCTGTCGCGCGATGCCCTGTGTCATAGTTGACTCCGACGACGATGATCGAGCGGCAACCGTCGAGAACGATGCGCGGGTCTGCGCGCCGTGCGGGGTCGCGTGCCATCCAGCCCATGGTGCCATGAAAGCCCCGGCGCAGCCATTCTTGCAGCCGACGAAGCAGCCGGTCGTCGGGTGCCTGGGGGCTCACTGTGGCAATGCCGACGGCGGTGAAGCCCAGCGACCGCGCTTCGTGTTTGATGGCCTCAGCAAGGGACATGGCGGATAGGCGGTTGAGTGGAGTGCCGCCTTGGAAGGTGCCCGATCATGATCGAAACCGATCAATGCGGATTGCAGTCGAATCGGACGATGAATTGAACGGAGCATTGAGTCGTGCTGCAACGGCCGCAGGTCCCGGTGATCTTGGTTTTCCAATCGGTCTTCTTCTCGTCGAAGCGGCAGAGGGTCTTGCCGCCTTTGGAGATCGTCGTCCACGGTTTGTCGGTGCCTGGCGCATGGGCGACAAGACAGCCGGCCGGAATCGGGACCTCGCACATGTGAGTGGGCTCCCCCTTGGCCATGCCAAAGCTACAGGCCTGCTCAGTTGTGGCGGGAAAATCCGAAGGAAGCTGGGCACGAGCGTCGGGTATAGGCCATTCGAGGAGACAGACGACGAACGTTCCGGCTAGGAGGAAACAGACACGTGCCGCGTGCATGTTGCGGATGGTAGCACAGTCTCTTCGCTTGCGGCCACCGGTGTGACTGCGTAGAATCTGCATGGATGATTGCGGGGCAACATCTAGGGGAGGACACCCATGCTCGCGACGCGTATCCGCCAAAAGGAAGGCACGTTCTATTTCATCGCCTACAATGCGGTCGATCTCCTGGATAAAGTGCGGTTTACGAGCCGCTACTACTTTGAAGGCGAAGAGATTGCGCAGGCGAAGATCTCCGAGCATGACGATGTCGCGCAATTCATCGCGGGCATCGAACGGAGCGAGAAGGGATTTCAGCGTCAGCTCAACCGGCAAAAAGTTAAACAGATCGTCAACTTCTATGAGACCGTGGTCGCCCAGCCGATGATTCCCGGAACCATATTGATTTTCACGGATGAGACACTGCGCTTCCAGCGGTCCGGAGATTCCGATTCCGTCGGCCATTTGAGCGAGCCGAAAGGGAAATACCTCGTGATCGATGGCCAGCATCGGCTGGCCGGGTTGCATTTTTTCGCTGCCAAGCACCCCGACCAGATTGGCAACGTCGAAGTGCCCTGCCTCCTGTTCGATGGACGGAGCGGCGATTTCGCGACGGAAATGTTCGTGATCATCAACAGCACGCACACCAGGATTAACCGCTCTCACTTGGTGGACCTCTATGAGAAAGTGTCCTGGGAAACCCCGGAGAAGAAGTTTTCGGCAAAAGTCGTCAACCTTCTCTATGCCGAGGACGATTCACCGCTCCAATACAAGATCAACCGGTTGGGCGGACGAAGCAAGCAGGAAAAATGGATTTTGCAGTCGGAAGTCTTCAACGAGTTGCTCAAAGTCGTCACCGCTCATAAGCGCTGGATGGAATCACATCTCGGGATGAAGGCCGACCGTTGTTACGCCTTGGTGAGGGACTATTTGAAAGGTGTCAAAGAGGTCATGGAGGAAGTCTGGGGGAACAACGAGCGGTACATGTTCACACGGGATGTCACGCTCAAGGCGTTGATTCGCGTCCTAGACGATCTTATTGTCGACCGTAAATTGATGACGGACTGGGACACGGAGCGATCGCATAAGCCGTTTGCCGAGATTGTCAAACCGTGGGCGGCATTGGGCAAAGAATTTCGGGCGGATGGCTTCTACGAGCGGTTTGCCGCGAAGGGACAGCTGGAGCGGGTGCGGAAGATCCACCAGCGGCTGCTCGATGCGATCGTGGGATAAGACCGCGAGGACAGCGAACTGGCTGCTCCTCCTCTGTGTACTGTATCTCTTATCTGCGGCATCCGTTCTCGGCGCTGAATCTCTTCAAGAATTCCTGAATGTCAAGCCCGATCCTGCCGGTGGAGTCACCGCCACGGCTCGCGTCCTGTTTCCCGCCAGCCCTGAGATTTTGCACGCGCTTCTGACTGATTTTTCCCATTGGCCCGACCTGTTTGAAGTCCGGATGCGGGTCGTCGACCTGCAAATTCACCACGATGTCGTGACGACCGATCTGCGCATTGCGCATGCGCTGTTGCCGGGTGAGCGGCGGCTGGTCACCGAGTCACGGGCGACAGCCGATCACGAGATCGTCACCGATCTCGTGGGGGGTGATTTTACGCGGTACCACCGGGTGTGGAAACTTTCTCCGGTGAATGAAGGACGAGAAACACGTGCCGAATTTGAGCTGGCGGTGGCCATCGACTCCATCGTTCCCGACTGGCTTGTGGCGTTGGCGACCAAGCGCGAACTCGAAGCGCACTTTCGTATCGTGAAAGAGAAGGCGCGCACCCGAGCGGTTAAGCCGGAAAAGTGAAGTCGCACAGCTCGGCCTTGTCCAAGCCCTGTTTGACGAGCGTGCCCACGTCGAGGCTCCGCTCGATTCTGCGGATGTCGTCGATGCGCGTTTTCGTACTGGGATGGCGCGGAACAAACAGCGAACAACAGTCCTGATCCGGTTCGATGGATGTGGTGAACGTCCCAATCCGCTGGGCTTGATCGGTAATTTCGAGCTTGTCCATGCCGATGAGGGGACGAAGCAGCGGTAACTCCGCAGCTTCTTCGACGACGGCCAAATTTTCGGGCGTTTGTGACGCGACCTGTCCCAGGCTGTCTCCTGTTACCAGCGCCCAGCAGCGGTTGGCCAGCGCAAGCTCGCCTGCGATGCGGACCATCAGCCGGCGATAAAGCACGACGCGGTAGGGTGCAGGCGCGTGCGCCACGATCTCACGCTGGATTTCGCCAAACGGGACAATCAACAGTTTTGAGTGGTATTGATGCGCGGTCAGGATTTGAACCAGCTCCCTGGCCTTTTCTTCCGACGCCCGGCTCACCAGCGGGCGTCCGGAAAAATGCACGAAGACCGCATTGCAGCCTCGTTTCATCATACGATAGGCCGCGACCGGTGAATCGATTCCTCCGGAAATCAAACAGGCCACCGTCCCGCTGACGCCCACGGGCATTCCGCCCGGGCCCTGAAACTTGTCCAACGAGTAGTACGCGTCTTTCGCCAGCAACTCGATGTAGATCGTCAAGTCGGGAGACGAAAGCTTCACCGTTTTGCCCGTCGCTTCACGGACATATTTCCCGACAATCTTTTCGACGTCCATCGACGTGAGCGCAAGGCGCTTATCGGCCCGCTTGGCGGTCACACGAAAGGTGTCAAACGTGCGCTGACTCGCTGCACTGCCGATGCCACGCGCAAGTTCATCAAGGTTCGGTCTGAGCAGATCCAACGGCACCGCTCGAGCAAAGGAAAAATTCGCGATGCCAAAGACGGCAGACAGGCGTTCTTTGAGAACGTGCTCTCTGGAGGACTCGGGAAAGACAATGCGAAGGCGTCCGCGGAGGTTTTCGATGCGTGTGGCTCCGAGATCTTTCAGGGCGGTGCGGATGTTGCCGATGAGTTGCCGCTCGAAATAGTCCCGGTTCCGGCCTTTGAGGGCCAATTCATGGTAATGGACAATCGCGCAGCGCATCCCGGCGCTTGTGCCTCAGCTGTGCCCTGTGAGCTCCAAATACCGCTCAGCGTCGATTGCCGCCATGCAGCCCGTTCCTGCGGCCGTGATCGCCTGGCGATAGGTCGAATCCTGGACGTCTCCCGCGGCGAAGACCCCGGGCACGCTGGTGGCCGTGCCCTGCTTGGTTACGACATATCCCTTGGCATCCATGTCGAGTTGTCCGACAAATAGTGCGGTGTTGGGACGATGTCCGATCGCGACGAAGACGCCGGAGCAGGGAAGCGTCGTGGTAGTCCCCATGACGACGTTTCTAAGAGCTACGCCCGTGACCACGTCATCGCCGAGAATGTCCTCGACAACGGTATTCCAGATGAAGGAGATCCGTTCGTTCTTGAACGCGCGATCCTGCATGATTTTCGAGGCGCGCAACTTATCGCGGCGGTGCACAACGAACACCTTGGTGGCGAACTTCGTGAGAAAGGTGGCCTCTTCCATTGCACTGTCCCCACCTCCGACGACCACCAACTCTTTGCCGCGAAAGAAAAACCCATCGCAGGTGGCACATGTCGAGACGCCATGGCCGGTCAATCGCACTTCGTTCTTGAGCCCGATCTGGATCGCCGAGGCACCGGTGGCGATGATGACGGTCCTGGCTTCGATCGTACGTTCATGGTCGACCGTCATCGCGAAAGGGTGTCTGCCGAAATCAACCGCCGTGACGTCGCCCGTCACGAACGTCGTGCCGAACCGTTCTGCCTGTGCCCGCATTTCCTTCATGAGGTCTGGGCCCATGATGCCCTTTGCGAAGCCAGGAAAATTTTCCACTTCGGTCGTGGTAGTCAATTGTCCGCCCGATTGCCACCCTTCAACCAGCAGCGGAGACAAGTTCGCGCGGGCGGCATAGACCGCGGCGGTGAGACCCGCCGGTCCCGAACCGATGATGAGGACATTGTGCATGATGTCAATCTAGCACAGGGATGACACGGATTATAGATGGCGCGACCCCCTGTGCAAGCTCCGAATCAGTCGGCGGACTTCCTGTTTCACCGTGGCCTTGTTTCCTGTTCCGTCCAAGACGACGTCCGCGCGGCGGACTTTGTGACTCAGCGGCATTTGATGCTTGATACGCCTGAGCGCCTCTGCGCGCGTCAGCCCATTGCGCCGCTTCAGACGAGCGATCTGTGTTTCACGGTCGGCGGTCACGACCACGATCTTGTCGACGCGCTTGTGAGCGCCGGACTCGAACAGGAGCGGCACTTCATAGACAATGATCGCCTCGGGAGAACGTTGAGCGATCTTGAGGGCAAGACGCTGTTGTGCTTTGGCCACGCGAGGATGGATGATGCGCTCGAGTCTTCGGAGTCGCCGGCGGTTGTGAAAGACAATCTCACCGAGTGCCCGGCGGTTGATCGACCGGTTCGGGTTCAAGATGTCTTCGCCGAACACCTTCACGATCTCGCGCCACGCCGGCTGTCCGGGCCTCACGACATCTCGAGCGAGTTGATCGGCGTCGATGATGAATGCCCCGTAACGCTTGAACATCTGCGCGACAGTGCTTTTTCCCGTCGCGATTCCTCCGGTCAGCCCCAGCACGATCATGCGCCGCAGAATAGCATGAGGATCTTCAAAATGTCGTTGAGTCATGCGCCCATCGGATTGACTTAGGGCAGGAGGCGCCTGTATGAACTGTCACATCATGCCTGGACGAATCATCATGTATTTGGCCTTAATGTTCCTTTTGGCACCTGGCATCCTGGCGGCTGAGGGCGGTTCCCCGACGAACCCGAGGACGATTGTCGTCGCCTTGGATGGAAGCGGCGATTTTACGTCAATACAGCAGGCTGTCGATGCGGCAGCCAAGGGCGATACCGTATTTCTCAAGCCGGGTCGCTACGAGCAGGACATCACCATTCACAGTAAGGATCATCTCAGGCTCATTGGGGCGGGGCAGGACAAGGTCACCTTGGTCGGCCGGGAAGATCTAGTCGGCGTGCTGCACGTCGGGAAATGGCCGTATGGCGCGAGCAACATCGAAATCAGCGACATGACGATCAATGAGCATGGCGGACATGCAGTCGGATTATTTAACGGCCGCAGCGTGGTGCTGAAACGGCTGACGGTCAACGGCATGCTCTTTAGCCAACAAGTGGAAGACGCCAGGATCGAGGACTGTACGATCGGCGGCAGCGAGACGACGGGTGTGCAGTTTGCCGATACCAAGGCCATCCTGATCGGCAATTTCATCCATGACAATGATCATGGTGTGAATGTGGCCGGGAAATCGAACGTCCGGCTGGAGCGCAACGTCATTATGCGAAGCCTCTTCGAGGCGGTCGTCGTCAACGATCGGGCCAGGGCCGTGCTCGTCAGCAATACACTGGTGAAAAACGGGGGCGGAGCGGCTTTTCTTGGCCAGTCTCAAAGCGATGTCAGCGGCAACGTGGTCGGTCTTAATCGTGTGGGATTTCTTGTCGCATCGTCGAGCCGCGCGGCCACCTCGTATAATGCCTTCTACAACACGGATGGGGATTACCTCCGCGTGGGAAACCCCAATCAACTTGCACCTGAACTCAAGGCTCAATCGGACATTACCGGAGATCCGTTTTTTGTCGATCCGGCCAAAGATGACTTCCGCCTCCGCCCGGACACACCACTCACCAAAGTCGGCTCTTTTCCGTTTCTGGGGGCACTTCCTCCGCTTAATTTTCAATAACATCCTTATTATTCAATGGCTTTCATGTGTGTGGGGGCACTCGTCCATCCATGTGCTAAGCTAACAGTACGCGCGGATTCATCGCGGCCGACTCCCTGGCGTAAGAATTGCTCAGTTCGTCAAAAGGAGGATGAAGCGTGGCAAGTTACAAACAAGAGCTGGAAAAGCGCGGGCCGGAAGGCATCCCTTCTCTTGATGACATCGAGCCAGGGAAGATTTGCGGCGCGGTGATCCCGATGTCCGAGCGGGCCCAGACCCAAATGCGGGACAGTATCGAAGTGATCGATTATCTCTTGAACCAGGAGCGAGTCGTCTGGAGTTAAGCTAGCCCGGTGACTCATCTTCTCCGCTTCCTCCTCTCCTCTTGACAGTTCTTTAGCCGCTTCGTAGTCTCGACCACGTCTTCATCACCCGTCACCAGAGGAGAGACTGCATGATGGATCCGAATCCCGCTCGAAGCGCTTACGCAAGCCTACGCATGTTGTGCATGGTCGCGGCTCTACTGTGCGCATCTCAGACGTTCGCGGATGAGTTGCCGAAGGAATCCGTACTTCCCCTCTCGTTGGCCAACAAGGCGCTGTCGGCAGCGACGGAGGCCTGCAAGAAAGACGGGTATCGAGTCAGTGCTTCGATTGTCGACCGGGCCGGTGTGCTGCGTGCCATGGGACGAGCCGATGGGGCAGGCCCTCATACGGTTGAAAGCAGTCGAAAGAAAGCCTATACCGCCGCGAGCTTACGGCGCCCGACGACTGAACTGGCGGAGTTGACTGCGAAGATGCCGACATTACAAGCCCTCAGGGACATGAACCCTGAGATATTGATCCTCGGCGGCGGCCTCCCGATTGAGATTGGCGGTGAGGTGGTGGGAGGCATCGGTGTCGGCGGTGCACCGGGCGCACACCTTGATGATGCCTGTGCGCAAGCCGGCCTCGATGCGATCGGAGCTGCTCCAAAGATTCCCAGCGCCAAGTGAATGCCACCTGGCGAGTCTGGGCACTGTTCGCTTCAGTACTGCTGCCTCCTGGTTGCAATAGCGACGTGCCGGTGTCCGCCATCGCACAGGTGCCCTCTGGTATGGACGTGACCGTCACTCGTGTTGCCACACATCCGTTTCTGGCTCGGTACAATCTCAAGCTCACTGTGAGAACGTCCAGTGGATGCTCCGCAACAAGCGAGCTGTTTCCGGACACGGGGGGCGTTAGCCGGCGCAATCTCTACCGGGGAACCGCCGACCAGTTGTACCTCATCGGACAGTTCGACGTGCGCCGCTTTGATGTGCCCCGTTGCCGGATTGAGCTCATGGAATTCCGTTCGCTTGAGACGGGGCTGATCTTCTTGGGATCCTTTGATGTCGATGCCGCAAGTCGCTGGACGTTTTTCCCAGTCGACGTGCGCCCCGAGCGTCCATTTCAGCCCTTATGACAGACGCGCAATGTCCGGTTGCTCGTTGAGATGTATGAACCAGCCGATCGTCGGATATCATCAGGATGAGTATGGGGATTGGGTGGCCGATCTGGCCTGCGGCCATGGGCAGCATGTCCGGCACCAACCACCGATGACCAATCGGCCCTGGGTGTTGACCGAAGCTGGGCGTGAGCAGCACCGCGGGGAGTTGCTGAACTGTAAAAAATGTGACGGCGAACGGGAACCAGATGCGAGCCCTTCAGAGTAGTGATGCTTTAGCGGGTCAATGTCATCACGCCGTGCAGTGGACTGACGGTCATCCCCAATCCAGCGTCGCGCCACGGAAGCAAACGGGGCCCTTCATAGTGATACCCCCCCATCACTGGATCGTGCCCCAATAGCAGCGGCGTATCCAG
>DATIGH010000079.1:0-3467 GCA_035454845.1 Nitrospira sp. | reverse complement strand
ATGACCACCACCGAAGCCGTCTGGATTGCTATCGGATTTCTTGGGCAAGGGCTGTTCTTCGGCCGGTGGCTGGTGCAATGGATTGTGTCCGAACGACAGGCTGAAAGCCGGATGCCTATCGCCTTTTGGTACTTGAGCTTGGTGGGGGGCTTAATCACATTAGCCTATGCGATTTATCGTCGAGATCCTGTGTTCATCGCCGGTCAGGGGATCGGAGCCGTGGTGTATATCCGCAACCTCATGCTGATTCGCCGGCAGGGGCCCCAGGCGACTTCCCGTTCGGTTCCCCCCGTCGGAAAACCCCATTAAGGCTCGCTCCAGTTCAATGGACCAGTCGCAATCACGTAGCTCTACACACCTCCTGAACCTCACCATGCTCGGCCTGCTGGCCTGCCTCCTTTTCTTTGTAGGGTTGGGCGCAATGGGATTGACCGATCGTGACGAAGGCCGCAACGCTGAAGCAGGCCGGGAGATGCTGGAAACGGGAGACTGGATCACTCCCACGTTCAATTATGAGCCGCGCTTTGCCAAGCCGGTCCTGGTCTATTGGCTGATGAGCCTGTCGTTTCGGTGGTTCGGTGTCGACGAATTCTCCGCCCGATTGCCATCCGCCATCTTCGGCCTCGGCTTGATTCTTCTTCAGTACCTGTTTGTCAGCCGGTTCTGTGGACCGGCCATCGGACTCTTCGGCGCGCTGATGCTGCTGCTCAACATCGAGATCATCAGCCTCAGCCGCTTGGTGCTGACCGACAGTGTCTTGATCTTTTTGACCACCCTGTCCTTGTTCAGCTTTTGGCTGGGATTCCACGGCCGGAGCCACGAGCGATGGTGGCGGTGGATGTTCTACCTGGGCATGGCACTGGCCACGCTTGCCAAGGGGCCGGTGGGATTCCTGGTTCCGGTCGTCACGGTCGCGCTGTATGTGACGGCCACCGGTCAATGGCGCCGGTTCTGGGAGCAAGGCTCTCCGCTGGTCGGCGGCGCTCTGTTCGCTCTCGCTGCCGCTCCCTGGTATGCCATGATGTGGTCGCTCCACGGAACAGGGTACGTCGCGTCAGCGCAGGCCAATACGGTGGGGCGCTTTCTGAATCCGATGGAAGGCCACGGGTTCTCGATCTTTTTTTATGTGCCGGTCCTCTTGCTGGGGTTTTTTCCATGGAGCGGGTGGCTGCCATTTGCCTGGTATGACGCCTATAAGAACTGGCAAGGGGCAAGAGGCAAGGGGCGAGGAAAAACGATTCGGATGGTGGAAGCTGCACGGGAGCTTGAGTGGTTCGCGGCGGCCTGGGTTGTCGGAGTCTTGATCTTTTTCAGCTTGTCTTCCACGAGGCTTGCGCATTACATCGGACCGCTGTTTCCTCCTGCCGCACTCTTGACCGCCACCTACTGGCATCGCAGTCTCTTCGACCTTGACCTCAAAGGCCGGCGGGCGTCGATCCACACGATGATGGCGATCGGCTATGTGCTCGCCATCGGCTTTGCCTCATTGCCTTCTCTCTATCCGTCGTTGGCCAGCAAACTCGTCAAGGAATTTCCCCTGGCGACAACCATCGGTCTTGGAAGCGGGCCGTACGTGGTCGCAGCCATTCTGCTGATCGGTATGGCGCTGGTGGGCTATTTCGGTTTACACGACGAGAGACGAGCCGGGGCGTTCTGGGCCGCCGGCGCGTCCATCGCGCTGCTGGCCCTCACGATCATGCAGCTGGTCATTCCGGGGCTCAATCGATATTTCATCGAGCCGCCTCAAGTACTGTCCTATACGGCCGGGGTGAATCTTGCGCCGAGCGATCAGCTGATCCTCTATGGCTCGACCAGGCCTTCCAATGTCTTTTATGCGAGGCGGAAAGTTCTCTTCGTCTCCGAAGGAGAAGAAGCGACGATTCAGCACGCGTTGGCGCAGCCGGGACAGACGATGATCGTGCTGCCTGAAACCTATGAATCCAAGTTACCGCCTGAAGCCAGGACGTTGGTGCCGATTCTGAAGCAGCATGGCTATGTGCTGCTGGCGAATCGACCGATGGTGACCCTACCGGAATCCACAACTCAACCTCCGGTCAGGACCAGTCCCCATTGATCCATTTCTCTGGCTACCCCATCGGCAGGGCGCCCCTTAGCTCATTCATCGTATAGAGGGTTAACAGCACCGCCAACCCGAAGGCCGCCTCATGAGACCATGCTGGTTGAGAGACAGGATCATCCGCTTGAATCTTCTCATCGGTGCGCAGGCAATGCGCCAGACACACCAGAAAGACCACCGTCGCAACCCACAGCGATCCGGAGCACATCGCAATGCCCAGCCCCATTACGGCCAGCGCTCGCCTTCTCGTCATGTACGAGGGCAGCATCGTCGGGCGGACGCGACCGAGCACATAGGCGATCAAGGCGGTCAACGCAACCAGCGATCCGCCTTTGCTGAGCCCTGCGGCGATCCAACCCTCCGAAGGGCGTTGTCCGAGCGCCGTCATGACAGCCAGCAATGCGGCCAGGGGAGGCGTAACCGCCAACACGGCAGAGGTGGAGGAGGAGCGCCAGTCTTTCCAGGGATGGGCGACGATCGCACCGATCAGGACGCCCAATACCGCTCCTGCAATGACGTCGGTGAGAAAGTGGGAGGAGCGGACCAGGCGGCTCACGGATACGGCCAGCGCGGCAACGATCAAGGCCCAGCGGAATTTGGGGAACCTCACCGCCAGGACGGTGGCCACCGCAAAAGCGGCCATCGAATGGCCTGAGGGGAACGAATCCCAGCCCCTACCGCCAAAGGGCAAGAACGTGGAAGTGTCTGCGTGCATGAACTTCGGGCGTCCGCGGCCGACGAGATGTTTGATCGCGGTGTTGACCACCCCCGCCACCGCATGGGCCAACAGGGTGCCCCAGCCGGCGAGCTTGATGCTGGCACGCTGAAACGCGTACCCGGCGATCAGGAGCACGGCGCTCACCACGAGAAGGGATTCCCCACTGCCCACTTGATTGCCGACATCGCTCAGCTTGGCCAACCATGGATTGCGCAGATGATCGTAGTAAGACTCGTTGAGCGAGCGGATGACCCGGGTCAATGGGGCATCGAAGTCGAGAAATCGAAGATACATGAGCAGCAGCGCCGCGCCGGCACAGGCAAGAGACAAGTACGCAGAGAGGCGGCGCGCCGGCTGGTCCTCGGTCGTCACCATCACGGCACCCAGTCCGCCATGAATACATTGAACTCACCGGGCACTTTCGACATTCGATCAGAGACCCAGACCAGCCGCGTCCCGTCCGGCGAGAACATGGGGAAGCTGTTGAAATGCCCCTCTGTCGTCAGACGCTCCAGCCCTCCGCCATCGTCCCCGATTAGATAGAGATGAAAACTCGGGCGGCCGCCCTCCCCTTTCGTCTCGACGTTGGAGGAAAAAATGATCCGTTTGCCGTCCGGATGAAAGAAGGGGGCGAAATTTGAGGCTCCATTCGCCGTGATCTGGCGTTTTCCG
>DATIGH010000078.1:0-5716 GCA_035454845.1 Nitrospira sp. | reverse complement strand
TGGATACTCCGGTCGACACCGCTCTCACCGTGATCAAAACGCTCGCCCAGGACGAACCGATCTCCGTTCGCCTGCAGAACGACTTTCTGTTCTTAGGCCAGCGACATCTGAAAGTCACGGCGGCGCAAATGCCGATATTCTCGACGGTCATCGACAGTCTGAACCAATGGTACATCGGAGGCATCTCTTTTTCCAAGGAAGTCGAGTCGAAAGACTTTCGTGAATTCATTTTTCAGTTGGGCGCCTTCGATGCGGCGAGCAGCTCGATCACGACCCTACGTGCCGCGCTCGAGCAACGCGGCGTCAAAGGCATCGAGCTCGAGGAACGACGTGTGTTGCGCGGCAAAGCCACCGCGAAGACCCGTTACGCCAATGCGGCTTCAGCGGTCGGCACGCTCGTGCAAGATTGTCGCGAGAAAGGCACAATCGGATTCAAGCAGGCGAAACGCGCGATTCAGAGCATCGTCGACCTGATGATGAACGATGAGGCCTCCCTGCTCGGCCTCACGACTCTTCGCTGTCACGATCAATACACCCACAACCATTCGGTCAACGTCGCATTGCTGTCCATGGCGCTCGGGAACCGCGCCGGTTATCCGAAAGTCGAGCTCGCCGATTTGGGTCTCGCGGCGCTGTTTCATGACCTGGGCAAAGCCACCATCCCCATGGACGTCCTCAACAAGCCCGGAGAGTTCACCGAAGAGGAATGGGCCCTGATGCGCAACCATCCCACGGAAGGCGCGCTGAGCCTGGCCAAGATGCGCGGCATCACCAACCTGCCTGGCCGTATGGCGTCGGCCTCGTTCGAACACCATATGAACCTGGACTTTTCCGGCTATCCCAAATTGAATGTTTCATGGAAACTCTCCATGACCGGCCGCATCCTGATGATCGCAGACTGTTATGACGCCATGACGTCCTCACGAGTGTACCGACGGGAACCGATGTCCCCGTCCAAGGTCCTGGGCTTCATGTTCAGCAAGGCGGGAAAGAGCTTCGACGCGACGCTCATGAAATTGTTCATGACCTGCGTCGGCATCATTCCAATCGGCAGCCTGGTGTTGCTGGACAGCAATGAGTTGGCCGTTGTGTTGAAGCCGGCGCCGGATCCGGCGGAGGCGGAGTATCCCTATGTGAAGGTCATCACGGATACCCAGGGAGAGGCCATCGACAACGGCCGGGAAATCGATCTCCGTGAAAAAGACGAAAACGGGGAATACCGGCACTACATCATCCGCCTCATCGACAATACCGAGCACAAATTCGACACCAGCCGTTACTTCGTCTAATGCGGAACGAGTGAGTAGTGAGCGCCCGGCTCCCTTGACAGTGCTGCCTCCCACCGCTATTCTTTCCTATTCAAAACAGGACAGCCCTCTCATCCATTAAGGAGCGGACACTATGCCTATGGCGAAGACCCGTAGGGGTCAGATTGCGGTTGCACTGGCGGTCATTGGGACGTGGCTCATCATCTCCCTGTCCGACGCCCTGGCGGCGGACGCCTTCAAAATGGGGGTCATCGATCCTCAAATGGTTCTGGAGAAATCGAAGGCGGGCAAGAAGGCGCTGGATGGGCTCAAGGAATACGTGTCAACGAGACAGAAGCTCCTCTCTCGGGACGAGGAAGAATTGCGCACCACGGAAAAGACTCTCAAGGAATCCAAGCTCAGTGAGGGGGAAAAGAAAGAAAGAGAAGCGCAATTCCGCACCAAAATTCAGGAGTATCAGAAACGGGCGCAGGAGTTCAATCAGGAGCTCCAGGGAAAGCAAAAAGAACTCGTGGACGACTACATGAAGCGAATTGCCTTGGCCACCCAGACGGTCGCCGAAAAGGGCGGGTTTTCAATCGTCGTCGATAAAGGGAGCGAGCAAACCATCAAGATCGTCATCTACAGCAAAGATGCGATCGATCTGACAGATCAGGTGATCAAGGAATTCGACCGGGTCAACAACAAGTGACACCATTGGGACTGGCGGAACGTCCCCGGCCAAGCTCCGTCAGGATTCCACCGGATATCCCGCCTCCCTCCAGGCCTTGATGCCCCCATCCATCGAGGTGACGTTCGTATAGCCCATCTGCGTCAGCGCATCGGCAGCCAAGGCCGACCGGTAGCCTCCTCCGCAATACAAAAGAATGGAAGCCTGCTTGTCGGGAACCACAGTTTCGATGTCCCGTTCGATGATGCCCTTGCCAAGGTGGCGCGCGCCCTTCGCGTGGTCCTTCGCATACTCATGATCTTCACGCACATCGATAAAATGTGAGACCTCTCCCCGATCGAGTCTTGCCTTGGCCTCGGCGATGGAGCACTCCCTCACCCGAGCCCGCGCAGCGTTCACCAGCTTCAAAAACTCCGGATTGTGCTTCATCATTCTTCCCTTATTGATCAAAACAGCCGGACCTGCTCGCATCCAGGACGGCGGAAGGTATTGGGAATAGCCTCGTCGTGCGACTCTCGGAATCCCGCCTTTCGTTTCGCCACCTCGAACAGTCGTTCAACCATGGTCCAGTAGGGCCCTTCCCCGTGATGCCGTGAAAAGAACGCGCCATCCGTCATGGCACCACGGCGGACCTCTTGGATTCGGTGGATCATCTTCGCGAATCGATCGGGAAAGGCTTCTGACATGCGCTCGACAAACACCGCTTCCACGGATTTGGACAGGCGCAGCAGCGTCGACATCGCCTCGCGGGCACCCGCCTGCCGCGCGCGCACCAGCAACTCGGGAATATCTTCGTCGTTGAGCCCGGGAATAATCGGTGAGATCGAGATACCTGTCGAAATCCCTTCCTCCGACAACCGCGCCATGGCCTCGAAGCGCTTGCGGCTGGTCGGCGCCTGAGGCTCCACCCGACGCGCGACGTCCTCGTCGGCAAAGGGAATACTGAAGTAGACCCGGACCCAGGCCTCCTGCTGGAGGCGTTTGAGGACATCGAGGTCCCTCGAGACGAGGGCGCCTTTCGTGATGATCGCCACAGGGTTACGATATTCGGCGCAGACCTCGAGACATCCACGCGTCAATTCCAGCGACGCCTCCATCGGCTGATAACAATCAGTGTTGCCGGAGAAGACGATCAACTCGCCTTTCCAGGATGACTTTTCAAACGCCTTCCGCAACAGTGTGGCGGCCTGACGTTTGACGACGATTTTCGATTCGAAGTCGGTCCCCGCGCCGAAGCTCCAATATTCGTGGGTGGGCCTGGCGTAGCAGTAGGCGCACGCATGAAAACAGCCGCGATAGGGATTCACGCTCCAGCGGAAGGAGAGATCCGGACTGTCGTTGCGGCTGAGAATGTCCTTGCTCGAATCGTCGTATAGTTGGAGCCGAGCGTCAGGCGCCGGTTCGAGCAGATCGCGGTGTCTCGACTCGTACGGATTTGGAGGATTGGATATGGGCCGCATGCCGTCATCCTCTCTCCTCCTTCCCGAGGCTGTCAACCGGCTCCGGGGTTCCGTTCATTGACCTCCATCGAACCCCGATGTTAGATTCCAGCCGCTCATCACCCACGCGTCCTCTATGTACGATTTGCGTCTTCTCCGAGAGAATCTCGACCGTATCCGTGATCAACTCGGCGATCGCGGTCGCGACGTACAATGGGATGCGTTGCGCAAGCTCCTCGACGAACGGCGCGCCTTGACCATCCAAGCGGAAGAACTGCGAGCGGACTTAAACAAAGGCTCGGAAGAGGTTGCTCGGTTGAAACGGGGAAAACAGCCGGCTGATGAGGCCATAGCGGCTATGAAACGGGTCGGCGAGCACATTACTGAATGCGAAGGATCGCTCCGGGCGATCGAAGAGAACGTAATGGACATTGCGCTCCGCATTCCCAACCTTCCACATTCTTCGGTGCCCACCGGACAAACCGCCGATGAGAATATCGAGGTCCGTCGGTGGGGCCAACCACCCGCATTGACCACACCGAAAAGCCATTGGGACATCGGTGAGCAGCTGGGCATTCTCGATTTCGACCGTGCGGCAAAAATCGCCGGCGCCCGCTTCGCGGTATTGTCCGGCGCAGGAGCCCGGCTCGAACGAGCGCTGATCAACTATATGCTGGATCTGCATACCGCCGAGCATGGTTATCGGGAGGTTTTGCCGCCCTTCATGGTCAATCGCGCGGCCATGACCGGCACGGGTCAGTTGCCGAAATTTGAAGAAGACCTGTTTCGGCTCCGAGATGAGGACTACTTTTTGATTCCGACAGCGGAAGTCCCAGTCACCAATCTCCACAGGGAGGAGATTCTCAGCGAGTCGGCTTTGCCCACCCGATACACCGCCTATACACCCTGTTTTCGCCGCGAAGCCGGCTCGTACGGAAAGGACACCAAGGGATTGATTCGTCTGCATCAATTCAACAAGGTCGAGTTGGTCGCGTTTACCCGGCCTGAGCATTCCTATGAGGAGCTTGAGCGGCTGACCGGCCACGCGGAAGCTGTCCTGCAGCGCCTGGGGCTGCATCACCGGGTGATGACGCTCTGCACCGGCGACATGGGATTTGCCGCCGCCAAAACCTATGACCTGGAAGTGTGGCTGCCCTCACAGAACCAGTTTCGAGAAATCTCGTCGTGCAGCAATTTCGAAGCATTTCAGGCGAGGCGTGCCGGCATCCGATTCAGAGGCACCGGTGGAAAAAAAGAATCCAAAACGGACTTCGTGCACACGCTGAACGGATCAGGACTTGCGGTCGGTCGGACCCTGGTTGCAATTCTGGAGAACTATCAGCAGCCAGATGGCTCGGTGGTGATTCCTTCGGTTCTACGGCAGTATCTGGGAGGTATGGAACGCATCACGAAAGAACAGTGATGCGAGTCATTTCTTTTGACCGGCCGACCGGTTATGTATTGCTGACTGACAACTCGACTTGCCGGTCAGCCAATTGACGAAGGCATCCCACGTGCTGGTGACACACCGCTGACTGTATAAGCGGTACAGTGGCACTGACCCTGTCGTGGCAGCATTACTCACATAGCAGCATGTCCCTTCAGAACGATGAGCATCGTTTGAAAGGGCTCTCGCCCGCTCTGACGACGACGTGGTATAGATGTGATTTCCTGAGGAGTGTCGATAGAGGCGATAGAGAGGCACCAGGTTTGGGGCTTTTGCTTTCGCAACATGGCAACAGATACCTTGACTTTGATATCCAGCAGACTCAATGGCTTTGTCACGCTCGAATAAGGAGATGGTATAGAAATGATCGCCCGTACCTGAGTGATGTAAGCGATAGAGCGGTGTGGTCAGTATAGTCTTCGCGACATAACAACAAACGCCTTCGTTACGGTAGCCAGCTTTCCCAACCGCGTCATCCCGCTCCGAGATGGAAGTGGTGTACAAATGAGTTCCTGACGTGGCACGGGAGAGCCTGTACAGCGCCTCTGAATCAGGAGTGACGGCCGCCTGAAGATAGCAACAGATACCTTCATCCTTGAACCCCAATTTCGCAGTTGCACGATCACGTTCTGCGACTGAAGTCGTGTACAAATGCTGGCCAGACTGCGCATTGTATAGACGATACAGTGCAATGCTCCCTCGAGAGGCGACCGCCCAGACGTAACAACAGACTTCTTCGTCCTTGTAGCCGGCATCAGCTATTGCGCTGTCTCGCTCAGATAAGGACGTCGTATAAAAATAATCACCGTTCTTGGGAAGGTGCAACCGATACAAGGGCACCGTCGCAACATGGAGAGCATAGCAGCATACTCCCTCATCTTTGTACCCGGAT
>DATIGH010000077.1:0-2764 GCA_035454845.1 Nitrospira sp. | reverse complement strand
CCAGCTCACCACCGACGATCTCATTCTCGTCCATGACGATCTGGACTTGGAGCCAGGACGCCTTCGCATCAAACAGGCGGGAGGCCATGGAGGCCACAACGGCATCAAATCCGTGATTGACGCGCTGGGAACTGCTCAGCTCGTCAGGCTGAAAATCGGAATCGGTCGTCCGGCACCAGGTCAAGATTCCGCAGATTATGTGCTGGAGAAAGTGACGAAGAATGAGATGGAGGTCTTTGAACCTTGTCTCGAACGGGCGGTCGATGCGCTGGAGATACTGGTTCATCGGGGCACGGAAGCTGCGATGAATCAGTTCAATGTCCGCGAACGGGAGGATAGTGATCCGTAGAGAGTGATGAGTGATGGGTGACGAGTGATGAGGGCATCGCTTGTCTGATCACACATCACACATCACTGATCACGGCTAGGGTTATGGCACTCTGCTGCGGCATGATCGGATTGCCCAATGTCGGGAAGACAACCGTCTTCAACGCCCTCACTGCCGGAGGTGCGCTGGCCGCCAATTATCCGTTTGCCACTGTTGACCCCAACACCGGCATCGCGTTGGTGCCGGATCCGCGCCTGCGCACACTGACGGACATCTTCAAATCCCAAAAGACGACCTATAGTACGCTCGAGGTCCGGGACATCGCCGGGTTGGTCGAAGGGGCCAGCAAGGGCGAAGGACTCGGTAATCAGTTCCTGGGACATATCCGTGAGGTCGATGCCCTTTTGCATGTCGTTCGCTGTTTCCAGGGACATGATGTGATCCACGTGGGCGGCAGTGTGAATCCCCTCAGAGACATTGGCATCATCGAAACCGAACTGATGCTGGCGGATCTGGAAACGCTCGATCGCCGCAGACAGAAAACGGATAAGAAGGTGCGAGCCGGCGATAAGAAGGCGGCATTCGAAGTCGAGTTTCTTACGCGCCTGATGGGTCTGCTCGACAAAGGAGAGTGGCTCGGTAATTTGAGCTACACGCCGGAGGAACGGCTCATCTTGAATGAGTGCCAGCTCCTGGCTGCCAAGCCGGTGTTATTTGTGGCCAACGTCTCAGAAGGTCAGCATGCCGATGAGGCGATGGTGAAAACCGTCCGAGACTTCGCAGAACAGCGCGGGGCCAGGGTGGTGACAATCTGCGGACAACTGGAAGCCGAGCTTTCTTCTTTGCCGGATGAAGAGCGAGGGGAGTTCCTGCGCGCAATGGGTCTGACGGAGTCCGGCCTGGTGCGCCTGACCCGGGAAGCATATGCGCTACTCAATCTCATTACGTTCTTCACCGCTGGTGAAACTGAATCGCGGGCCTGGCCCATTCCGAGACATACGAAGGCTCCTCAGGCGGCGGGCAAGATCCACTCGGACATGGAACGTGGCTTTATCCGAGCCGAAGTCTATCGCTACGACGATTTGCTGGCATGCGGGTCGGAAGCCAAAGTCAAAGAGAAAGGCTTGTTCCGTCTCGAGGGGAAGGAATACGTCATCCAAGAAGCCGACATCGTGTATTTCCGCTTCAACGTGTAGTGAACCAGAAATCCTTACGCGGCTTGTGCCGGAAGAATCCTCTTGGAAGCCTGGATGTCGGCTTTCAATGTGACTCGCATGTGCTCGAGTGCCGATCGGTTGCTCTTCGCATCGAGAGAGACGACGCAATCGGACGGCACAGCGACGTCGAATTCGCGCATATAGGCGTCGGCCGCGGTAAATAACACGCAGTTGTCCCCGGCTATGCCGGTCACGATGACGCGCTCCACCTTGAGGAAGTGAAGCAGCAATTCGAGCGGCGTGGCGTAAAATCCCGAATGTTTGGGCTTCAAGACGAAATAATCGTCGTCCTCGGGCAGGAGAATCCGTGCGACCTGCTTCCCCCGGCACTGCTCCTCTAAGCAACGGGCCACCAACTTTCGAAAGTCGGACTGCCACTTGCCGAAGTTGTCGTTGACGTACACGACCGGCAAGCGTGTCCGTTTCATGCGCCGTTTCAAGCCGGCGATGGTGCGGGCCGTCTCCTCGATGGCGGGAAAAAGTTTGGAAGCGCCGTCAAACGTGAACTCATTGATCATGTCAATGATGAGCAGACAGGTCTTGGCCGAAGATCGAGTGGGCGGCATCGTCTTGTCTACGCGGCTTTGGACCGTAACTGATTTTGGATGTTTTGTAGCTCTTCGACGAAGCGCCGATACTCGTGCTCTCGTTCCGCCGCTTCGGGATGCCGAAGAATGGCTGATGGATGGACGGTCACAAAGACGGTTTCGGCAAGGGGGGTGCTCCATGGCCGTCCTCTCATGTCATTGAGCCGGACAGCCTTGCCAAAAACGGATTGGGCGGCCGTGACGCCAAGGCAGACGACGATGCGCGGCTTGATAACCGCCACTTCGGCTTCCAGCCATGGCCGGCAGGCGGCGATCTCTGCGGCTGACGGTTTTTTGTGCTTGCGCCGCTTCCCCTGCGGTTCCCATTTGAAATGCTTTACGGCATTCGTGACATACACGTCCCGACGAAGAATGCCGGCTTCGATGAGAGCCTTGTCAAAAGTTTTACCTGCCGGTCCGACGAACGGATGACCCGCCACGTCTTCCTGATCGCCCGGCTGCTCGCCGACAAACAAGATGGAAGCCTGGGCGGCTCCCTCGCCAAAAACCGTTTGGGTGGCGTGTTGGTATAAATCGCAACCCGTGCAACCGGCCGCCGACTCGCGTAACTGAGACATACTCAACTGGACGGGAAGGAATGAGCGGGCGGATCGGACAAGGCGTCGCATGGG
>DATIGH010000076.1:0-3285 GCA_035454845.1 Nitrospira sp. | reverse complement strand
GCCGTTCTCATCTATGGTGTCTACGATGCATTCGGTAAGACGGCCATGTATGTCATGACACCGGTCATACTGGTCGGCCTCTTTCTGATGTTGCCGCCCGTGTAAGCGTGAGCGACGGCGCCTGTGAACATCTGCCTGCCGGAGAAAAAAGAGAAGACGGCAGGCGTATAGAATGCCGCCGTGGCACGAGATGTCACATCGAACATCGCACGCACTCGAACGGCCTAGTGCGTTGAGGAGGGAAAGAACAGGGACAGCGCCCGTTACAGGTACGACCTAGCCGCTCCTTTCCAAAACGCATCTCTTCATCCTCGCTGGCGCGATCCTCAGTGTAATCGCGCTGAGATTTTCGCGAACACCAATCGAGATCGGATCGCGCTGGATGGGAACCGCTCATTCTCCTCTGGGGGCGTTGGTTCTTATCCATGGCGAAGTAGGATCAAACCTTACTAGTAAAGCCACGAAGTGACATTAGCGCTCTGGAAATCGGAAGATAAGCACACTCAGGTGACCACACTAGGATCAGGTTCCCTCAGCTTCTATTTGCGTGTTGTACTGCTGGTGCTCTTGGCCAGCTGTCAAAGCCCGCCTACGCCTCTCAATACAGAGACTGATGGTTCTTATGTCCGACTTCCGGACGATTCGACGAAAGCCATCGTGTGGGGGAGTAACTCAGACGCCGTAAAAAGTCTTAAAACCTGGCTTCTTAAGCGACGGGTCACCGTAGTCGACGAAGCGAAGGTGAGTCAGATTGCAGTCGAATCGGGTGTACACCATGCCCTTACCAGTGCTGATGTCCTCAAGTCGGCAAAAACGGCTGGCGCCAGGCAAGTAGTCTTTGTTGATGCCGATGTCTCCGCGTTGCAGAGATTCGACCTTTTTGGACAGCCCCGCTACAACGCTTCTCTGGACATCCGCGCATTGGATGTGGACTCCGGTGAAATTGCGTGGAATGGAAAAGCGCGGTCGACGCAAACCTTCAGGAACCTGGCCGAAGGGATTCACCAATTAACCTGTCATGCGTTGGCCACCGCTTGGGGCTTACGCCAACCGGGCACGACGACAGCATCTTCAGTGTGTTTGTCTGGAGAGAACGTCATGGTGGTTGCTGAGCCAGCTACTGCTCGCTTCATCCTCGCCACTGCGAAAGCATTTAGGACTGTCTATGCCAAGCAAATTATCGCACAGGCGGCCAGATCCAACGTTAAACCCGATGAGAACTGGACAACGAACGATCACGGAATCATGCTTCCGGCACAATTCCTCAAAGCGGCTGGGAGGGAGTTGGATGATTTTGAACTCACCCTGATCGGACTCACACCGATTTATAAAGAGAACCTCCCAAAAACCAAAGCGGAGGAAAATGCGCTAAAAAAGCTCGTTGCGAATCCATCTGCCGGAATTCTCACCTTTGAAGAAGGGAATCAGTTTAAGGGACTGGCGGCCGATCTTGCCATTGCGGAATCCTGCGTGGCCTGTCACAACTCTCATCCCACTAGTGCGAAGAAGGATTTTAAAAAGGGCGATGTCATGGGAGCTATTGTCGTCCGTTTCAACAAATAGCTTTTTCAGTGGTCCGACTACTCTCTCACGTCTTCTTTTTAAGAATACAGCATGACTAATGGCCTTTCGGTCCCTGTGAGTTGTTATCAATGCGCCCGCCGCTCCTGCAGAAGATCATCTCGCAAAACATTGAGAGATGGTGTCATGTGTTTGCTGGGATGGCACCTATGGCGGTGTACCGCCTGCGGAGCACGATTCTATCTTCGCCGTAAGGTTAATGACCCGTACACACGCCTAGATCCGCAGACAAAAACCGGACAGCGCTGAAGAGAGCCGCTGAACCTGGATCCATTTTGGTCCTAGGAGTGCCAAAAGAGATTCAGGAAACAATGTTACCCTGCCCATATCTCATCAAATCCTCCACATCAGATCCTTCGAATCCGCTTAGAAATTCGACGAACCGTCGTCGTCCCTGTCGCGATGGACGGATTGAATTCGCCGATAAATGAAAAAATGTCAGCACTGTGTATGTGGTATCCGGTTTGCTTATTCCCAGCAGCATGGAGGGTAGGCAGCGATGATGGACCTGGTGAGACAGACACTACGTCGAACGCTGGATGTAAATGACTTGCTGTTGATCATATCTATCGCCCTCTCTATCCCTTTGCGAGTGGCTTTACCTCTCGTGGCTCAGATCGTACGCACGCGGATGAACATCCGTCTTACCTTTGGTGCTCAAGATTCTGGAAACAGCGGCACTCGACCAATATTCGTTCCATCGTGAGTCGCCGTCGAAAGGATTAGGAGGCGTCACATGAAACACACAACCATCGCGATTGGGATCACATTATTAGTGACCGCGTTCACCAGCCCTCCGTGCAGTGGGGCGGACCATGAACCGACAAGGGTTGCGAGCGCGGTCCATTGGATAAATCCGGACGGCTCGAAAGGCGCGGCCGTCATGTCTGCGGTGTCATACGGGACACTGGCATGGATGAATCCGGATGGCACTCGAGGGGTCATGGAGCGGTACTTAGCGCCTGCGCCAGCGCCTGAATATGCGTGGGTCAATCCTGATGGGCATAGAGACCTATCGACGGCAGCTGTTAATGGTGCACACCATAGTGACTTCTTGAGGACGACGCCAACGCGACCGGAGGTGGCTCGATACAACGACCAGTTGCTTGACCACCTAACCAACAGAGATGGGGCCACCAATATGCTCACCTTTGTGTTGGCGATGCTAGTCACAGGAAGCACGTTGATGCTGGCGCGGAATCTATGGCCGCACTAATTCCTCTTATCTTTGGGAGAAACGCACAGAGAGGACCCGCCCTAACAGAAGACCAATCAGCGCAACGAAAAGGAAGACAAGAGAAGAGGGTTCAGGAACCGTTGATGCCGAGAGAGGTGTGCCGAGAGGGACCGGTACACCATTGTTAATAAAGATTGAAGCGCCTGGCGTGCCATCGGGTGTTGGTGCTTGCTCCCGGAAAGTTCCTGACGTCGGCGGGGCGGCGCCATCAGCAAAGTCGAGGCGCAGTGCGCTTAGTGTTTGGCCGCCACTCACGGAGCTGAAAAAAGCGGTCAAGGTGCTGTTGAAGCCGAAGCTGAAGTCCGACGGGGTCAGGCCGAGGCCGCTCGTCATGCCCAGCACGGCTACGGTCGGGCTGGGGTCACCAGGCAATACCCTGACGATCTGTGATCCCCAAGACAAAGGTCCGAGACTCCCCAGAGATGTCGACCCATCCAGCGCGAGGCCCAGAGATGACATCGTGACAG
>DATIGH010000075.1:0-5970 GCA_035454845.1 Nitrospira sp. | reverse complement strand
GCTTCTTGCGCATCACGCCTCACGCGTCACGGTCTTTTCAGCATGATCGCGTCGAAATATGTTTCAGGGACGGGATGGGGCAACCGCAATTGCCCATTCCCGTATGCCACATATTTCTCACAGGTCAGCTGCTCCAATCCGATCGGACCCTTGGCATGCAGCCGTGCGCTGCTCAATCCGATGTCGCTGCCGAATCCAAATCCTTCAGCATCATGCAGACGCGAAGACGCATTGACGAACACGGCGCTTGCGTCGACCTCGCGCGTGAAACGCAAGGCGGACGAGTAGTTGGACGTGGCGATGACCGCGGTCAGGCACGGTCCATGCTCCGCGATGTGCGCCAGGGCTTCGTCCATATCCACCACCATTTTCACTGCCAGGCTGGGCGCTTGATACTGTCGAATCCAGTCCTCGTCGGTCGCTGGAATGATCGACGTATGCCCGCTGATCGGCATTTGTCCCATGAGCGCCAACGTCTTCGGACAGCCGCGGACGTCGACTTTGAACTCGACGAGCAGCCGGTTGATCAACGCCGGCAGAAATTGCCGCGCGACGCCTTGTTGCACGAGGAGCGTGTCCAGAGCATTCGTCGCCGTGGGCAGCTGCACTTTTGAATTGATGACGACATTCTGCACCAGCGGCAATTCGACGTCCGCATCCACGTACATATGGGTGAGCCCGCCGTCGTGACAGAGCACGGGCATTCTCGCCCCGTCGAGCACCGCTTTGCGCAACCCTGCACCTCCGCGTGGAATGATCGCGTCGAGCGCTTTGCCTCCCCTGATCATCTCGACCGCCACCTCTTTCTCGGGGCGGTCGATCAGGACCCAGGCGCCGTCGGGAATGCCGTGCTGTTGCGCCGCTTCGCGGAGCCCTGTTCCAATCACCTTGTGGGTCTCGGCCCATTCCGGTGCCCCCCGGAAGACGGCCGCGTTGCCGGACTTCAAGCAGAGGGCAATCGACTCCACGGTGACCAGTGGCTTCAGTTCGGAAATAATTCCAATGACGCCGATCGGAACTCGCACACGGGAGACGACGAGTCCATCCGGCCGTTCCCACCGCCCGGTCACCGCTCCGACGGGATCCGGTCTGTCGGCGATCAACCTGAGCCGTTCGGCCATTTCCTTGACGTCTGCCGCCACCAGTCGAACTCGGGCGACGGCGGCTTTGAGCCGGTCCTTGTTGACCTCGCTTCCGAAGGATTTTCCTAATGCGTCGACATCTTGTTCATTGGCTGAAAGAATGGCTTCTTCGTCGCGGACCAACCGATCGGCCATCGCGCGCAAAGCCCCATCCTTAACAGGCCCGGAAAGCAACGCTAAGCGTGACACATTGCTTCTACAAGTTTTCAATAACTTATCGATATACAGCTTAACCGGTACTTCAGGCATTGGCGCTCCTGCGTGATTTTTGTCGTGTCGGACTATAGCACGACATTTTTCGGCCAGTAAACTGCCTCAGGCACGTGGCCCATGTCTCAAGCGTCGCCGTTCCTCTTGCCGTGCCAGAAACCATCCGAGGCAGGCCCACAGGCAGGCGACCGGCACCAAGGCCCAGGCTATCTGTGTGGCACCAATGCCGAGCGCCTTGATTCCATTGACCATCCATCCCGTTGCCGCATCGCCTCCCCTTGAGACGGCCGTGTCGATGAAATTCTTTGCCTTATACTTTTCTTCCCGCCCCACCACAGTGAAGAGCACCTCCCGCGCCGGTTTCGCGATCGCATACTCGCCGACGCGTCTCACGATCGTAAACAGAAGGAAGGCGAGCAAGACAGGCATCACTCCGATGACCGCAAATCCGACGACACTGGCGGCAGGCAGAAACACCAGCGCCGAAGCAAACCCGAACCGGTTGATCATCGGTCCGGTCATAAAGAGTTGGGTCAGGAAGGTGATGACGTTCACAACGAGATCGACAATTGCAAACAGCCTCGTGCGGCCTTGGGGAGATGCGACGTGTTCGCTCACGAGCCTCGTCTGCTCCAGGTAGAGAAAGGTGGCCGTCGTCGTCAGAACAAACAGGTAGGCGCAGATGCCCAACAGGTAAGGCGAAGACAGCGTCAGCCGGATGCCGGCCCACATGCTGCCGCCCATGGCACGACCCGGCCTGTCGACCACCTGTCCACCGTGTTGCTTCGACCAATGGTCGAGAGCCCGAATACACCACCAGCACACGCCGAGCAGTGCGGCAGACACCAACATCAAACCGGGAATCGGTATTACGTACGTCAGCCCGGTCGTGACCAGCGGTCCGACCATCGCGCCGGTGCTGCCACCGGCAGCAATGATGCTAAAGAGTCTCGTCCCTTGCTCAGGTCTGAAAATATCGGCCATGAAACTCCAAAAAACTGAGACGACAAAAAGGTTGAACACTGACAGCCAGACAAAAAAGACACGCGCGATCCAATGGGGGGTGACATGACTGGACATCAGCACGAAGAATCCAACAAGGTGGCTCGCGAAAAACGCGTACACGGCAAGCAGCAATCGATCACGAGGGATACGCGCAGACACGTAGCCGAACAGCGGCGTGGCAACCAGCAACGTCACGAACGTCGCCGTCATCATCCAGGGCAGGTGCTGCACTCCCCCTTCGATCGCCATTTCATCGCGCACGGGACGGAGAATGTAATAGCCGCACAGGAGGCAAAAAAAGTAGAGAAAGGACCAACCGAGCGGCCTCACTTCCGCGTCGTCGGCGCCGGTGATCGCCTGGATGGTCCCGCGGGAGCCGCTCATGGCGCGGCATCCTGACCGGCCTTGGTTGCCTTCGCAAGCGAAAACTTCGACTGGTTTTGGACTTTTTCGCCCCACCTCGTTATGGTATGGAGCGATCTATGCGCATCATTGACCTACGCAGTGACACGGTGACGAAGCCGACTGAGGCGATGCGGGAGGCAATGGCACGCGCCGAGGTCGGCGACGATGTCTACGGCGAGGACCCGAGCGTCAATCGGCTTCAAGAAATGGCCGCCGCGCTTCTCGGCAAGAAGGCCGCCCTGTTCGTTCCGTCCGGCACGATGGCCAATCAATTGGCCATCCGTATCCAAACGCAACCGGGCCAGGAAGTCATCGCCGAAAGCAAGGCGCATATCGTGCGCTACGAACAGGGCGCGGCCGGCGCCCTCGCCGGCGTGCAGCTCCACTGGGTCAGCGGAGACCGCGGCATCATGCAGCCTGAGCAGGTGCAGGCGGCTATCCGTCCGAAAGATCCCCACAGCATTCAAACGGCGCTCATCTGCCTCGAGAACACGCATAATGCGGGAGGAGGCACGATCTATCCGCTGTCCACCATCGAACGGATCCGTGCCGTGGCTTGCGCTCAGGGGATTCCGATGCATTTGGACGGCGCGCGGCTCTTCAATGCGGTAGCCGCCACAACCTTGCCACCCGCGTCCTATGCGCAGCACTTTGAAACCGTGTCGGTCTGCCTCTCAAAGGGGCTGGGAGCGCCTGCGGGATCGCTGCTCCTTGCCAACGACCCCGCAATGATGGACAAAGCCAGACGATTCCGCCGGATGTACGGAGGCGCCATGCGGCAAGCGGGTGTTCTGGCCGCCGCAGGCATTTATGCGCTGGAACATCATGTCGGCCGTCTGAAAGACGATCACGAAAATGCCAAGCGCCTCGCCCGCAAACTACAGCACATCCCCGCCATCTCGATTGATCCGCAGCACGTCGACAGTAACATCGTGATCTTCGATGTCGTCGATCATCGACTGTCGCCAGCCGCCATGGTCAATGCTCTGAAGCAGGAAGGAGTGCTGATCAACGCGATCGGCGGCACCAGCTTCCGGGCCGTGACACATCTCGACGTGTCGAGCAAGCAGATCGATGCCGCCGTAGAGATATTTGCGCGGGTCTTTCGCTGATGCACCCGATGATTCCCCTCGTGTTTCTCCGCTGGCGGACTTTTCAAGCATCCTGCTAGAATGCCGCTATCATGACGGCCGAACCGACGGACGGGTTGTCCTTCGCCCAGATCAGCCGTATTTTGGAGTTGACAGACTCGCTCGGCCTCAATCGGGAATGGGTGGAAATTCCGCTCGCTCCTGAGCGTCCCGGCCAAGTCCGGCGCCTGCCGAACGGGAAATTGGAAATCATCGTCGATGCCGACCGGCCGTTTGAAGAATGGTTGGGGACACTTTCCGCGCAAATCCAATCGGCACAAGGAACATGAGCATGGATGCCGAAGGAACTCCGACGCTTCCGACCAAAGATGAATTGCAGTCGGAGCTGGTGCCGGTGCCGGACCTGCCCGAGGCGCCGGAGCCGCCGAATGAACCGGCCTATGAAGAGATCGTCAGCCTCGCCTTACGACACGCAAAAGGCCGCCGAGGCGGCGACCTCGTGAGCGTGCTCCTGGTGGGCTCGGGGGCGCGGCGGGCGGTCACGGCGCACAGCGACGTCGATCTGGTCGTGCTTGTGAAAGGCCAAGCTGACGGCCATGAGATTGTCCGTGTCGCCGATCGCATGGCCGACATCCGGTATTGGGGCCATCAGGAAGTGGAAGAGGAGCTTTCCTACTCCGCTCGCCTCCCCTCTCTCTTGAGAAAGGCGCGCATCCTCCACGACCATGATGCCATCGGCGCCAAACTCATTGAACGGGCCAGCCACCGTTTTCGTCAGGGACCTCCGCTCCCCAACATGAACGAGCAAATCAGAATGAAGGCCGAGTGTTTCCATTGGCTTGGTAAGGCTCAGGATCTGGCGGACAAGCCGGCGACGGCGCAGTACCTCTTGATGACCTTTTTCGATGATTTCGTCAACGCGTTCTTTCGCCTCCGCGGCCTGTGGCTGACAGCGCCCGTTGACGTCCCCCGATTTATCGCGTCTCGCGACGCCGCGCTTGGTGACCTCGCGGGACACTTCCTCGTCGCGACGACGCTGCCCGAACGGCTGAATTGCGGGAGGGACATGGTTAATCTGCTGTTTAAGGATGTGCCCAATCCGGCACGCATCGACTGATAGGGTGTTGAAAAAGGTTGCCAGCGGCGTTCTCGCGTCGCTCAGAAGCTCAAGGTACGGAACAAAGTACGCTTCGTTTCTTCGCTCGCTGCGGCCTTGCTGAACGGCCTTTTTGAACACCCTCGTCGGAATTTGTGAACGTGTTCGCCGCAAATGTTTGTGCGATTCATTGAAGGAGCCCTATGGACATTGGATTTATTGGCCTTGGGAAAATGGGGTTGAACATGGTGACCCGCTTGCAGCGAGGCGGCCATCAGGTGACCGCCTATGACCGTGCTCCCGACGCGCTAGCAAATGCCACGGCGGCCGGTTGCATCGGCGCGTCCTCGCTGGCGGATCTGGTCCAGCGGCTCAAGTCCCCTCGTGCCGTCTGGATCATGGTTCCTTCCGGCCTGCCCACCGAAGAAACCGTCCGGGCTATTGCCGCTCTCCTTGCGCCGGGCGACATCATTATTGACGGCGGCAACACGCGGTTTCACGACGATGTTCGACGGGCGAACGAGCTGGCTGCCAAACAGCTTCACTACATCGATGCCGGTACGAGCGGCGGTATCTGGGGTCTGAAGAACGGCTACTGTCTCATGGTTGGCGGCGAGAAGGAGGTGGTCGGCCGGCTGGCGCCGATCTTCCAGACGCTCGCGCCGCCGAACGGCTGGGCGCATGTCGGATCGGCCGGAGCCGGCCACTATGTGAAAATGGTGCACAACGGTATTGAATACAGCTTGATGCAAGGATATGCAGAAGGCTTCGAATTGATGTCGAAAAGCGAGTACCGTCTCGATCTCGCCCGCATTGCAGACCTCTGGATGCAAGGCAGCGTCGTCCGCTCGTGGTTGCTGGAACTCGTCGCCGCGGCCTTGCAGGAAGACCCCAAGCTCGAGCGGCTCAAAGGCTACGTCCAAGACTCCGGCGAAGGCCGATGGATGATTGCAGACGCCATCGACAAGGACGTCCCGGTGCCAACACTGACCACCGCGCTTTTCACCCGCTTTCGCTCGCG
>DATIGH010000074.1:0-19597 GCA_035454845.1 Nitrospira sp. | reverse complement strand
TTTCGAGCTCTCGGTGTTGATCTTCGGATCCCAGATCAGTCCCCATATTCCCGCGTTATTGGCGTAGCCGAGCGGACGACCGATTTGCTCGCCGCCGATAAGGCCGCCGACGCCGATCTTCTCCTTGGCCATTTCGAGTTTTGCGTAGCCCTTGAGGGCATTGACCAGATCCCAGCCGTAGAGATTTAAGATCACCGCCGTGGGCTGCTTCGCTTTTGCAGCCGTGAGTGCCGCCACAAAATCCGTTGCTCCGAACGGCGTCGTGGTTTCCCCAAGGATCTCGATGTTGTGAGGCTGTGCCGCGTCGAGAAGCGCTTGGGCACAGGATTTTCCATCAAGCGTGGACGCCGTAATCATGTACCAGCGGGTGCCGTAGGCCTTGGCGAGATGCGGCGCAACGGCATGGGCCATCATGCGGGCATGGGGCATGAAAACGAAAGTATGGCTGTTGCAGGCTGCGCCGGTCAGCTCTGGGATATGAGCTCCCGTCACCATGAACAGCTTGTCTTCCTTGCCCGCCAAAGCACTGACCGCGAGCGCGCAGTCGCCGTTAAACGTCCCCATCAAGGCATCGACCCGGTCTTCTTTGATGAACTTCGTCGCCACTTTGACGGCCTGGTCGGGATTCGATGCGTCATCAGCCTCCAGAATGGCTACCGGACGCCCCAACACACCGCCCTTTTTATTGAACAGATCAACCGCAACGTTCGCGCCATGAACGTCGTGGATGGAGGACGTCTTGTACGGACTGGACAATGGATCCAAGATCCCTATTTTGATCGGCTCGTCGGCATGGGCCATTCGAATGCCAACATCCATCAGGCGGCCGCGACTGGCCAGATCTCCAAACGCCAACGTCCCGCCGGTGATCGCCGTCCACTGCAAGAAGCGTCTGCGTGACATATCCTGCATGGTGCCCGCCTCCTCTCAGATGATGCGCGTAAGACTTGCCGGGCACATGATTTCACAGTTTCCGTCCTGGCTCAAGCGCTGGGACCCACAGCGTACGGATCGTTTCGAGAAAACTGATCCTAAGGGCGGGCGGGCGCGATCGGGAGGGTCCTAGACGGCTGGGAGCCCTAAGTGCTGGTGGGCAACCGGACGCCCACTGCAAGCGAGAAATGCAGAGACACGATGCGAAGACGGATGCTTTCTCGACTAACTGTACTGGTCTTCCGTATAGACCTGCTTGATCGACCAAAATACCGCTTCTTTGAGCTTCTTGATCTGAGGGTCGGGAGGATCATTCCTGATTTTTTGGAGCTTCCTGTCGAGATCAAATAACGGTTTCACCGACCGCCGGTCAGGCACCCGGCCCAGCGCCCACGCGATTTCAGTTTGAACGGTGATATCAATTCCCGGCGCATCCAGCATTTCGAGCAGCGGCGGCACCACCGTCGATTGCGCTTCATTGTGAGTGTTCCCCAAGTCTCCCAAGCCCTTGGCCGCTGCGGCTTGCAGTTCCGGCTGTTTCGAATGTTTCAGGATATCGACTAGGATGGGAATTCCCTCTTTACCCATGCTGCCCAACGCAACTGCTGCCTCTTTGGACAGATTCTTGTCCTTAAGCGCGTCCTTCAATTTAGGGAGTGCTTCGTCCGCTTGCATCTCTCCCAGAAGGGAGATGATCTTGATCTTGCGCATCTGCGGCGTATCAGAGGCATCTAGCAATTTCAGGAGCCGGTCGGGATGTCCCCACTCGGCAGCCAGCAAGACCGGGAAGTCATACTGCTCGAGTTTCTCCTTCAGTTTGGCCATCGCATAGGCCCCCGGGTCACCGGCATTGGCGGACAAGGCGGCTTGAGCCGCATCTTCAAAATCCGTGCGCACCTCCTTTTGCCACTTGATCTTGGTCTCGCCAAGGTAATATGTGAGCTGGCAGGCAGGCCCTTTCCAGAGACGGGACGGAGCGTCCGGAAGATCGGCGTCGCCGCCGGCGGCCGTCGTGCCTTCCCAGGTCTTGCGCTGCTCACATTTGACCTTGAACGTGGCTTCGTGCGCCTTGCCGTCGTCACGGACGACCGTATATCCCAATTCGGCCAGCCGACGGGACGCGACCTCTGCAATCGGGGCCGCATCGACGGTGCCCTTGTCGGTCAGCGCAATCGCCTCAACCAAGACCGTTTGTATCTTCTCGAGCTGTGCCTTTTGCTCGGCGGATAAGTAGTCGCGATAGGCATCGACGAGAGAAGGAAAAGACGCTGACGTGAACATCAAAGCCAGGATGGAAAGCAGGAAGCCGGAGCGCATGATGCACCTCCCTACCGTTACACTGGGGGGACGGCGACGATATAAGGTATGATGTGCTCATTATACTGGCCACAAGGATTCAAGGCTACTTTTCAATGTGTTTCCGGTGTCCGTTCGCGCACGGGTTCCTCCTGTCCGATTTCAATGGCTGATAACGACAAAACTTCAAGCCTCCCCGCCAGGAGTATGGGTTGACAGCTATACGCATCCAACGGTACAAAATAGCAGCATCGCCGTGTAGTTGCGCTTGTTTGCTGACTTAGTTGGAACTCCCGTTCCCGTACTCCCCGCCGTGCGAGAGTGGCGGAACTGGCAGACGCGCGAGACTTAGGATCTCGTGGGCAACCGTGGGGGTTCAAGTCCCCCCTCTCGCACCACACCTGGTCCGGCAGTGGGCAACAAACTGTGCCGGTAACGCAAAAGGACATCACGCGCCAGATGAAAATGGAAGTGACCGAGCTCGGTCCAATGAAGCGCGCTCTCAAGATCGAAGTGCCGGTTGAAGAAGTGGCGCAGCGTTTTGTGCAGGCCTACAAAGAGCTCAACCGGCAGGTCCGGGTGCCGGGATTTCGCCCGGGAAAAGCGCCCCAGGCGTTGCTGGAACAACGGTATGCCAAGGCCGTCGAAGAGGATGTCGTTCGGAGCCTGGTTCCGGATTATTACGACCGCGCCGTTCGTCAAGCCGGCATCTCCCCTGTGGTGGTCGAAATTCCCCCTCTCGAGCGCGTCAGGATCAAACGCGACGCGCCGTTTACATTCACGGCCACGGTCGAGATCAAACCGAAAATCGAGCTACGGGATTACAAAGCGCCGAATCCTATTTCTTTGAAGCCCGATACACGCACGGTGACAGAAGAACAGCTGGCAAAGGGCATGAACGTCCTGCGCGAGCAGCACGCCAGACTCGAGGCGCCGCCTCCTGGCCACAAGGCTACCGATGGGGACTTTGTGATTTTATCCGTCGAAGGCTTCCTAGACGGCCACCCATTGGAGGGTAGCAAGAAGACCGGCCATCTTCATAAAGTCGGCTCGAAAGCTTCGGTGCTGGGACTGGAGATCGACCAACACGTTCTTGGAAAAGCCGAAGGCGACACGATCGAGATTCCTCAACCATATCCCTCCAGCCATCCCGACGTCCGTGTCGCCGGGAAAACCGTCACGTTCAAGGTGGTGGTCAACGCCGTAAAGATTAAGACGCTGCCGGCGCTCGATGATGAATTCGCCAAGGATTGTGGAGCGTACAACTCCCTCACCGAACTTCAAGACCGCTTGCGCACGGAAATGGAGAAAGCGCTTAAGCGTGAGATCGAGGAGGGCTATAAAGACACGATCGTGAAGCGGCTCCTCGAAACCCATCATTTTGACCTTCCGGAGACGCTGGTCGAGCGCGAACTGGAGGCCATCATCCGCCAATACCTGCAACAGCGCCAGCGTCGACAGGGTGGTGAAGGCGCCTCCACGCTCGAAACTTCCGACCTCGCGAAGCTGCGACAAGAGAACCGTGAAGAGGCCGCCCGTCGTGTCAAGGTCGGCTTGATTCTCGAGGCGGTCGCTGAAAAAGAACACCTGACCGTGACGCAGGAAGATCTCGACAATGAAATTCGTCGTCTGGCGTCTGAGTTAAAGATCGGGCAGCCGGAGCTGGTGAAGATGATCCAAGCCGGTGGACAGGATTCGATCGAAGAATTGCGGGCCCGTATTTTGGCGGAAAAGTCTTTGGATTTTGTCTACCGAAATGCCGTGATTCAACAGTAGCACACCAGGCCGCCCAACCGCTCCTGGCGTCGTTCGGAAAGGAAAAACCTGCATGTTAGTTCCCATCGTGGTTGAACAAACCAATCGAGGCGAGCGGGCCTACGACATCTATTCCCGGCTTCTGAAGGATCGCATCATCTTTCTCGGGGCGCCCATCGACGATGTCTTCGCCAACCTCATCATCGCACAGCTGTTGTTCCTGGAGGCGGAGGACCCTGAAAAAGACATCAATCTGTACGTCAATTCTCCCGGGGGGAGCGTCACAGCCGGGCTGGGCATCTACGACACGATGCAGTACGTCAAGCCGCCGATCAATACGATCTGCCTGGGACAAGCCGCCAGCATGGGCGCACTCTTATTGACGGCCGGGACCAAAGGAAAACGGTTTGCCCTCCCCAATGCCCGCGTCATGATCCATCAGCCGCTGGGCGGGTTTCAGGGACAGGCGACCGAAATCGACATCCATGCGAGAGAGATTCTCAAAATTCGCGAACGGTTGAATGAAATCATGGCGAAGCATACGGGACAGCCCATCGAGAAGATCGCGCATGACACAGAACGGGACTATTTCATGTCCGGCGAGGAAGCGAAGCGATATGGCTTGATCGACGAAGTGATCACGCGGGCGCCCAAATCGTTGAAGGTGGCGTCGGACAAAGACGGGGCCAGGGACAAGTAACACGCGGGAGGACGCATGGCCAAGCAGGAAAAGATGGATCGACACCTTCGCTGTTCGTTTTGCGGCAAAAGCCGAGACGAAGTCCGCAAACTGATCGCAGGACCCACCGTCTACATTTGCGACGAATGTGTCAACCTCTGCAACGACATCATCGCCGAAGATTGGGAAGAAGCCAAGGAAGAGATATCGTCAAAGCTCAAGAAACCCTCGGAGATCAAGCATCATCTTGATCAGTATGTCGTCGGACAGGAGCGGGCCAAGAAAATTCTGTCGGTGGCAGTCCACAACCACTATAAGCGCATCTCGGCGAAGGAAAAAGATGTCGACGATGTGGAACTTCAAAAGGGCAACATTCTCATGGTGGGTCCGACGGGCACCGGCAAGACGTTGCTCGCCCAGACGCTTGCGAAGTATCTGGACGTTCCCTTCACTCTCGCCGATGCGACGACCCTGACGGAAGCCGGGTACGTCGGAGAGGATGTGGAAAACATCATCCTCAAGCTGCTTCAGGCGTCGGATTACGACGTGGAACGGGCCGAACGCGGCATCGTCTATATTGATGAGATCGACAAAATCAGCCGCAAAAGTGACAGCCCGTCGATTACGCGCGACGTCTCGGGAGAAGGAGTGCAGCAGGCGCTCCTCAAACTCATCGAAGGCACCGTCGCCAATGTCCCTCCGCAGGGCGGCCGCAAGCACCCTCACCAAGAGTTCATTCAGGTCAACACGAGCAACATCCTGTTCATCTGCGGCGGGGCATTCGTCGGCTTGGAGCAGATCATCGAGCAACGGCTGAATCGAAAAGCCATGGGGTTCGGTGCGGAAATCCGCGGCAGGGCCGACGTGCGCCTCGGCGAATTGTTCGAGCGGGTCCAGCCGGAGGACTTTCTGAAGTACGGCCTGATCCCGGAATTCATCGGCCGGCTCCCTGTCGTGGCGACGCTTGACGAGCTGGACGAACGGGCCTTGATCAAGATTCTGACTGAACCGCGAAATGCCCTGACCAAACAGTACGAAAAGCTTCTGTCGTTCGAGAAGGTGAAGTTGAAGTTCACTGAAGGAGCTCTGGGTGCGGTGGCTCGCAAGGCCTTCACCCAAAAGACCGGCGCCAGAGGGTTGCGGGCCATTCTGGAAGAAGTCATGCTGGACGTCATGTATGACGCACCGTCACAAAAGCAGATCAAGGAAGTCTTCATCACGGAAGATGCGATCCTTGGCAAGAATCCTCCCATCCGCATTTTTGAGCAAGACAAAGACGCTAAAACCGCATAAACACTGACATAACCCTCACCTTCCCGGCTCAGCTCGGCCGGGTCGCCGTGCCCGTTCCTTTCGATTCTCGGAATGCCGCGAGAACATGCTGGATAACTCTTGGCTTTTGCTCGACAAGATGAAAGGCTGCGCTATACTTGCCAGGTGAGCTGGTAGGGAGGACGCGTGAAATATCCGGTGGTTTCGAGCCTGCGGCACAAAGGCAAGACGTTCGAATTAGATGCCACGAGGGAGATCATCACGCTCATCGGCATCAACGGTGAGCCGATGGGAAATCTGTCCTGGGATTTCGTGATCGATCAGATTCTCGCGTACCGAAAACCGCCCGTCTCTCGGGAAGCGAGGACGGAGCCCCGCGTCACCCTGGCATTCCGCGTCAAGTACAAGACTCCCGAAGGTCAACAATTCGAGAGTCGAGCTGGCGGGATCGGCGGCGGCGGACTGTTCATTGAAAGCCAAGCCCCACTCCCGGTCGGCACCAAGCTGTCATTGGAATTTTCCCTCCCGGAGCACGGCAATGAATGGCTCGCCGCGAAAGGCGTAGTGGCTTGGGTATGTCCGAAAGCGGATCAATACACGTTCAGTCCCGGAATGGGTGTTCGATTTACCGACATTGCGGCCGACATCCGGAATCGCGTGCTGGAAGTGGTCAAGTCGTTGCAGCAGGTGGGCCGTTCAGCCGCATGATCCGTTGATGGCAGGCCCGGCGCATTGCACTCTCGTCGTAGTGAGCAGGACCGCATGAAATTTCCAGTCACAGAGACGGTCGGGCATCAGGGAAAGACCTTCGAGATCGATCCGGCCCGCGAAATTATCTCACTCTACGGAGTCAACGACGTGTTGCTCGGCGCCCTGTCATGGGGAGAGATCATCGAGCGCATTATCAATACCGATGAGGAACTCCGCTTCTCCCATGCCCGTGCACATGCGCGCGCTCCGTTGGCGGTGAAGGTCAAATACACGACGCCGGAAGGAAAACAGTTCGACAGCCTGACGGGCGGGATCGGCGGCGGAGGACTGTTCATCGAGAGCAGCCAGCCCTTGGCGCCGGGGACAGAACTGGCCCTCGAGTTCGCGCTTCCCGATCGTCCCTGGGAGAAGCACAAGGTGAGAGCGAAAGTGGCTTGGACTCGCAATAAGCCGGAGCGCTTCCTTCTCTTTCCGGGAATGGGCGTTCAATTTACCGAAATCGATGAAAAATCCCGCCATGATCTTGTCGAACTGGTCGCCGCGCTCAATCGTTCCCGTGCAACCCCTTGAGTTCCGCCTCAATCCACCGGCGGACTCCGCCATCCGATTCCTTGACGACCGCCGCATGTAACGCCGTGCGCGGGTCCGGGCCGCTCAGCTTCCCCAGATGATAGGCCGCCTCTGCACGAACGGCAGGTGACGGATCCTGCACCAGGCGCCTCGCGAGCGCCGAACCGGCTCGAGAATCGCCCGAGTATCCCAAGGCGGCAACGGCACTTTGTCTCACTTGGGCATCCTGATCGTCCAACATCGGCAGGAGCCACTCAGTGATCTGACCGGTGTCCAACGACAGCAGCGCACGAATGGCCGCCTGCCTCACCTGAACGTCGGAAGAGCGAAGGAGATCGGCCACCGGCGTGAGCTGACGCGCAGACGGTTCGATGTCGCCAATGGCAAGAGCCGAAGCCTGCCTGACGTTGTCGTCTGGATCTCCCAGCGAATGCAAAAGCCCAGCAATCACCCCGTCGTCGGTAGCACTCGCCATCAGGCCCAGCGCCCGTGCCGCAGCAGCTCTCACCGCCGGGACTGGATCGGTCAGCAGCGGCAAAACCGCCGAGAGCGCCGACCGATGGCCGATTTTTCCGAGCGCTTCGGCCGCAGTTCGGCGGAGATCCGGACTTTCATCCTGAAGGAGTGCCATCAACACGGCGACGCCGTGTTCGACGGATGGTGGTTGGGATTCCTGCACACAGCCGTTGTGGCCAACCGAGGAGAGGAGGATAGACCAGGAAAGAATGTACGACCGCAAGCACGGGCCCGACCGCATTATCGTCAGGCCGGCTTCGGTGGTTCTTCTTGTGTGGCAGGCATTTCTTTCGCCGCTTCGATTGATTGCTCAATCTCTTTCTGCGCCGCATCCATCTCTGCCTGGATCGTTCGCATTTCAGGGTCGACCGAATTGCGCACGTCTGCCACAGCCTGCTTGAATGTCCGGAGCGCATCCCCGAGCCCTTCGCCCAGGTGTTGCATATCCGCCGGCGAAACGCCGCCGGACTGCTCAGCCTTCGCTTTCAACGCGGCCTGCTGCGCCTGCACGCGGGCCACGGCTTCCTTGTTCACGATGGCCGACGGCCGTTTGGCCTGTGGCTTCTGTTGCGCGCTGGGCGGAAGAGGAGGATATTGACTCCGCATCATCGGTGTCGGAGCTGCCGCGCGTTCCTCCATAGTGGGCGGTACCTGACCAGCCACGCTTGGCGACGCCGCTCGCGAACGTGGCTGCTGCGGTGGCTGAGGACCCATATTGTAAAGGGCGGCGGCCGTCGTCCCAGGCGTCAATTCAGGGCCGGGGGTATAGGGCGCCGTCGGCTTTGGCGCGGCTGACGGGGCAGCCGCGGTCGGGGCCTGGGAAGCGGGCGGAGGAGTCGCCGGGGCGGCGCTTGCCTGCTGCACTGGAGCGGGCGGCGACGACACGGCGTCTGTTTGAGCGAGCTCGGGAGGAGGGATATCATGTACTTCCTTCTTGAACCCTTTCAACGCCTTCCCGACACCCTCTCCGATTTGGGGGAGTTTGCCCGCACCGAAGATGATAAGCACGATGACCAGAATGATGATCAGCTCTGAGACGCCCATCGTCCCAAACATGGTCGATCCTTGTGAGAGAGATTGCTTTCAGCCGGCCACGGGCTGTGGTGCCAGGCCAGGAGTCACTCTATAGGCCCCCTCCCAGCACTGTCAAGGAATGGGTGGCCGGATCAGAGTAACGCGGAGAGGTCGCTCTGCAGCGGCAATCCGAACACGAGTGCGTCGCGTTCCGTGAGAAAAACGTCCAACTCGCTTCGAATGCCGAATTCGCCGGGAAGATAAATGCCCGGCTCGATCGAAAAACAGGTCTGGGGCATGAGGCGTCTCGTGTCTTGCGTTTCAAGCCCGTCGATGTTTGCTCCGTTGCCGTGGACCTCCTCGCCGATCGAGTGGCCGGTGCGATGGACGAACTGAGCGCCGTAGCCGGCTGCCTGGATGACGAGACGGCACGCCGAATCGACCTCGTAGCCGAAGGGGCGCTGCCCCGCCAGCATCTGAGTGCGCACGAAGTTCAGTGCGGCGTCCCGGCCTTGCCTGACGATGCTGAAAACGGTGCGATGTTTCTCGGGCACCGTCGACCCGGCATAGGCGGTCCAAGTGATGTCGGCATAGACTGAGCCGGCAGCGGGCTGTTTCGCCCAGAGATCGATCAATACCAAGTCGTCCCGCGTGATCGTTGCCGATCCCGCAGCCGGAGGCGCGTAATGAGGATCCGCACTGTGTGCGTTCACAGCGGCGATCGGCGGACTGGAGGTGATCATACCTGCCTCACGAATGCGGGAAAGAATGAATTGCTGCAGTCCATACTCGGTCAGATTCAGTCCCTTGCTCAGGATCTCGCCCACATGCCCGAAGGCCTCGTCGACAATCCGCCTGAGTGCGGACGCGGCATATTGATGCGATTCCAACTGGCGGTCGGTCCATCGCGCCTCGAAGAGTTGGATCAAATCCCCGGAACTCACCACCTCCACCCCGAAACTCCTCACCAACTCCATCGTCCCGGCATCGACACGGGATACATAGGGCACCGCATTCATCGGCGAATACTGCATGGCAATCCGACGGCTTCCGCTCAACAGCCGTTCCAAAAGCTGCCGTTGTTGGTCCCATGAGACGTAGGCATGCGAGCGGCCAGGCAGGGCATCCAACACGTGCGGCTCAATCCGATGTACTAATTTCTGTGGCGTGCCTTCGGCTGGAATCCAATAATACCAGCGCCTGGTCACATGCATCGTGGGGTCAAGAAGGAGCACACGATAGCCAAGAGGATCGCTCCCACGGAAATCGTAAAAGAGCCAACCCTCGAGCCCCTCTTGCTCGCGAAGGGCCCGTTGGATCTCAAGCACTCTGGTTTCCTGTCGGGTGGTTTGCATGCACGGCATCTTATCTTCGGCGTGGTCGAGGGTCAACGAACAGGGACCAAGCACTCGTCTGCGTGATACAATCCCGCCATGGTGGTGGAGCCTGGATCAGACCTGTCTCAATTCCGCATCACACTGTTCGTAGGGCCCCAACCGGTGCAGGGGAAACCCTTCACTCAATTTACGGTTTACAACGTCAAAAAGCGCAGTTGGAAAGGCGGCATCCAGGTGGCGGTGGAACTCGATCAGGTTCAGATCGACCAACTCAGTGCGGCCATCGGGTTTCGGCCATGGCTTGAGGAGGCACTCGCCATTGTTCCGTCAGCAGAACGTTCGACGTATCAGGAGCGGGCCGAGGAATTGTTGATTCAAGCCCTTGCCTGGTGCAAGCTTGATTTGTTGTTGCAATCCGGCATCACTCAGAGCAATCAATGTCTCACCGCTGACACATTCGTCGCCGAATTGAACGAACTCGCCCCCAAGAAACGGGACTTTATCGCCGCCCATGTGGCGGCAGAACTTGATCTTCTTCCGCACGATCCGCCCTGCTGACCGCTCGAGCAGGCGCGTGGTAGGGGGTTTGCAAGCATGGTTGAATTTGCTATAACCCCTCAGCGCTGCATCCCTTCGCAGTCAACAATCTCAGTGGTGCAGCACGGCTCACTTTGTCGTAGAAGGAGGACCCTCCGTGAAATTACACGTGTTCACATCGACGGGTGCTGCGGCCATGTCCCGACTCGTTGCCATCGGCCTTGTCGTCGCATTCTGCACCGTGTTCGTCGTGCCCTCGGCATGGAGCCAGGAATCCTATCCGCCTTCATCGAGCGATGCGACTGAAGGGGGAAGCGCATCCAGCGCCGGGATGGGCGCCGCCGCCGGCTTATCAACGTTGCTGTATCTCCCCCTGAAAGCGGCATTTGCGATCGGAGGAGGCATTGTGGGTGGTTTGGCCTATGCCTTCTCGGGCGGAAACGAGAACGCCGCGAAGAGCATCTGGACGACCAGCATGTACGGCACCTACATCATCACACCCGATCACCTTCGCGGAGATCGGCCCATTCGTTTTCTCGGCGTCGCTGAACCCGACACCGCCACGGCCATCGCTCCCATGGAGCCTTCCACACCTGTAGAGCCCGTTCGTTGAACGATGAAACCGCTCATCGGCGTGACACCAGATTTCAACGCCGGTGATCGAAAGGAATGGGGAGGGCGGGAACCCACATATTTTTTGCGCGCCCGCTATGTGCGCGCGATCGAAGACCTTGGCGGTATTCCCATCGTGCTTCCACTGGTCGCAGATCTAGGCGCCCGCCGGCGTCTGCTCACTCACATCGATGGTCTCCTTCTGACGGGTGGCGGTCCTGACCTCGCTCCAGAGTTCTATGGCGAGCGGCAGCGATATAAATTTCAGGTGATGAGCCAGCGGCGTGCCACCTTCGACCTGGAAATGGCACAGTTGGCCAAAGCCGCGGATCTTCCGCTCCTCGGTATCTGCGGCGGCATGCAGGCGCTCAACGTCGCCTTCGGCGGTAGCCTGTATCAGGACATTGCCTCCCAACACGCCCGTCCGCTCCCACACCGGCAATCGGCTCCGGCCACTCAATTGAGTCATACCGTGAAAATCGCTTCGAAGAGTCTCCTGCGGCGGATCGTCAAGACCGGCACCATGCGGGTGAACAGCTCTCATCATCAATCGGTGAAGCACGTGGCGCCCTCGCTTCAGGCCAGTGCGTTGGCACCCGATGGCATCATCGAAGCGATTGAATCGCCCTCACAACGGTTTTTGCTGGGTATCCAATGGCATCCGGAATTTCTCTTCGACCGTTACCTGCCTCATCGTCGCCTCTTCCAGGCCTTTCTCGAGGCTGCTCGACGCCGAAAGCGCTAACACATGTTCCGCACGTCCCCCTGCTATACTTGAGGGAACATGAATCATGAAGATGTCCTCAACCGTCCGTCTGCGGCTCCCGCCGTGAATAGAGGCTCGGTGATCACCCATCTCTTCCGGACTAAACCGATTGAACAGATCCTGGCCGACGCCGACCATCCCACCCACCGGCTCAGAAAGTCTTTGACGGCCTGGGATCTGACCTGCCTTGGTATCGGTGCCATTATTGGGACAGGGATTTTCGTGCTGATTGGAACAGCCATTGTTGGCGATGCCCATCGTCCGGGCGCCGGCCCGGGGATCGTCCTATCCTTCATTCTGTCGGGACTAACTTGTGCGCTCGCCGCACTCTGCTATGCCGAAATGTCCGCGATGATCCCGGTAGCCGGCAGCGCCTATACCTTTTCTTATGCCACGCTCGGGGAACTGCTGGCCTGGCTGACCGGCTGGAATTTGATTTTGGAGTATGGCGTGGCCTGTGTCGCGGTGGCGATCGGATGGTCCGGCTACTTCAACAATTTGTTGCTGCTCGCGGGTATTCACTTGCCGCCGTGGGCCAGCCGTGCACCGGGAGGACCGGACGGAGGAATTGCCAATATTCCGGCGGCCATCATTGTGCTTCTCGTCACCATCATCCTCGTCGTTGGCATCAAAGAAAGCGCCAGAGCAACCGGTGTCGTTGTCCTCATCAAACTTGGCGTGATTCTCTTCTTCATTGCAATCGGCAGCACGTCGATCGATCCGGGCAATTGGACACCGTTCATGCCGCAAGGGTTTGCAGGAGTGGGCGCTGCGGCAGCTATCGTGTTCTTCGCCTACATTGGATTTGACGCGGTATCCACGGCGGCGGAAGAAGCCAAAAACCCCAAGCGAGATGTTCCGATCGGCATTATAGGGTCTTTGAGTGTTTGCACGGTGCTGTATATCGCAGTGGCCGCCGTCCTGACGGGATTGATCCCGGCATCGCAAATTGACATCCACGCACCGGTGGCGGAAGCGTTGCGGCTGGTCGGCTATAAATGGGGTGCGGCAGTTATCGCCATTGGAGCCGTCGCAGGGATCACGAGTGTCCTGGTCGTCATGATGCTCGGCCAGATCCGGGTCTTCTTTGCCATGTCGCGGGACCAGCTCTTAGGAAGCTGGCTCGCGAAAGTTCATCCGCGGTTCGGAACACCGCATCGCGCCACCATTCTGACCGGCATCGCGGTGGCCATCCTGGCGGCATTCATTCCCATTGGAGAAGCGGCCGACATGACGAATATCGGCACGTTCTTCGCGTTCGTCCTGGTGTGCATCGGAGTGATCATCCTACGCTACACCAGGCCGGATCACCCCAGGCCATTCCGTCTTCCATTCATGCCGATCGTCCCGATCCTGGGAACGATGGCCTGCCTCGGGTTGATGTGGCAGCTTCCACAACTCACGTGGCTCCGTTTCGGTGTCTGGACGATCATCGGCATCGTCGTCTACCTCGCATACGGCTTGAAGCACAGCCGACTGGCGGTGGGAGCGATCGACTCGTCTTCCCGATCCTGAGCCGCTTCTCGGCGCACTCATTTCGGTCCTACGCACATAGCGATCGCCCCAATCCCGATCGGGAGCAGAAACGATCGGTTTCAGAAGAGGTTATTTAGAGTCGCCTTGAACGGAAGGAGCAGAGGGAGTCGACGCAGAAGTGGGCGAGGGCGTGGCAGGCGCCGTCCCTCCTGTGGGAGCCGCCGGTTTGGGGGCCGCGGCCGGCTTGGGCGGCGCAGGTTTTTCGGGTTTGATCCCGCCCTCCCAGGACGGGCCAGAATACATATCCGTGGAAAGGCCCTTGGCCTTCCATTTCTCTTCGAAATCCGCTGCCGCTTTGTTCGGGGATTCGCCGGTTCCGACGACACCGTTCCATGGATAGACTTTGGGGCTGATCTGACAGGAGCCGTCGGTTCGCTTGAGGTAGAGCGCGATGGGATTTCCTCGGTACGGCCCAAGGTAGATATGTAGGCACCCGACGTATTCAAGCAAATGCGCCATGCCGCTCTCCAGGGACGGGCATGATGCCACAACAGGCCGGGGGAGGCAAGGTCGCGGCCCCTGTTGGCGGCCGCACCAGCGATCTTACGGTGTGACGACGAAGGATTGACTCGGACGTTTCCGCACGAGGAAGACTCCCACCACGAGGACCATGATGACGGTCACGTTCAAACCGACATCCATCAGGTATTGATAGAACTGTGTCTCGGTCATGTTGACCTGATGGGACAGCTCCGCACTGGCCGTGAGCACCCGCCTCGTGCATGCGATGATGCCGACGGCGAGATATGGCTCCAGGTCCAGCACCTCGGTCTGCAGAAACCGGATGACGGTCCGAAACAGTTCAAGCAGGATGATCACTAGCAACAGATCGTTCAAGAGCTTTAAGCCGGACGGCAAAAGCCCGATATGGCCGGCTTTAGTCATGAAGACGTACCAGGCATGGGCGAAGATCAGCATACCGAGGACGAGCAGACTGAAGCCGGCCGTCAGATAGCCGAGCCGGTCGAGCCATTCCATGACAGCGTACCAGCGCTTCATCACTTCCTTACGGTCCTGCATGGGCACCCCCCCAGGTAAGATGAACTATGCATCCCCTTCGGGCGTGTTCGACGGCGGCTCGGATCCTCTCATCAGATCGTAGTGCAATTCTCGCTGGGCACTGACCGTCAAGGAGTGGCCGCAACACCGAATTTCTTTGAAGCCTGCCCCGCCGTCCATGATCATCACCCGCAGCCCGCACGAATCGGGATACAGCTTCTTTTCATCGAGGACGATGGCCGCGGCCAATTGGCCGCGTTTTCGTCCCTTTGAGGTGACCAACGACGGCACGACATCCGCGTCGGTTAATTCATGGTCGCAACACATGATGTTCTCAAACCCTTCACCGCCACCCATGATCTTGACGACGAGTCCGCAGGACTCCGGATGCCGTTTCCGTTCGTCGATGAGATCTCCTTTTTTGATGCCCATTACAACCCTTCGCGTGTCACGTGAAGACTAGACAACTCTCGCGGCCGATCGCTTGTCCATCCGGGCATTGGCCTGCCGGATGCTTTGTAAAAGTGCCTGGTGTGTCCGGCACCCCGCGATCAGCTTCGCATCCGAGATGGCCGCCGGCCGATACGGCAACAGATAGCGCTGCTTCACCCGTTGAATGCGGGCCACCGACTGGTCCAGCCGCGCGGTGTCGATGGCCCCAGAAGCCACGGCCTTTTCCACCGCTTCGAACGCGGCAATCTCGCGCTCGCGCTCCTTGCAAATCAAGAGCATGTCGCATCCGGCAAGCAGAGCGCGCACCGCCGCATCGCCGGGACCGTAGTGGTCGACGATCGCATGCATCTCAAGGTCGTCCGTTAACACCACGCCATCGTAGCCCATCTGTTCGCGCAGCAGGTGCGTCATGACCTCGCGAGAGAGGGTCGCCGGAAGCCGGTCATCCAGCGCTTTGTAGAGAACGTGCGCGGTCATCAGCGTCGCAATGCCTGCGGCGGCGGCGCGGCGAAACGGCGGAAACTCGACAGTCTCCAACCGGTCTCGAGACGCCTCGACCACCGGCAGCTCTTTGTGCGAATCCGCATTCGTGTCGCCATGGCCCGGGAAGTGTTTCCCACAGGCCACGACCTTGTGATCATGGAGTCCAGCGGCGGTCACCAGTCCCATTTCAATGACCGTCTCGGCCGAGGAGCCAAAGGCTCTATCTCCGATCACGGGGTTGTCGGGATTGCTGTTGACGTCCAGCACCGGCGCCATGTTCATGTTGATGCCGACCGCTTTCAATTCCTTGGCAATCGTGGCGGCGGCCGCATAGGCCAGCTCGCCGGAGTGACACCGGCCGATGAGTTCGCAGGGAGGAAAAATGGTAAAGCCTTTGGGCAGCCGGCTGACGCGTCCCCCTTCCTGGTCGATGGAGATCAAGAGGGGCGATTTCGGACTGCAGTGCTGAAGGTCATTCGTCAGCTGGACGATCTGTTCGACGGATTCCAGATTCCTGGAGAACAGAATCACCCCGCCGGGCTTGTAATCCTTGATGAAGGCCGCAAGATCCGGGGTCACGCTCGTGCCCAGGAAGCCGACCATGAAGAGCTGCCCGATCTTTTCGCGCGACGTCATCTCCAGCCGCGCCACGTCACAGGCTCCGATCGATAAGGTATTGGATCAACAGTCTGGTGCCGACGCCGGTCGGCCCTTTGGGGATGTACGCCCGTTCGCGCTCGCTCCAATCCGTGCTGGCGATATCGATGTGCACCCACGGACCGTCGCCGGCAAATTTACTGAGAAAGAGCGCCGCCGTAATCATGCCGCCGCCGCGGCCTCCGATGTTGCGCATATCGGCAACGTCGCTCCGTAACTGCTCAAAATACTCTTCCCACAGAGGCATTTCCCACACCCGTTCACCGCTTTTCTGCCCGGATTTCCGCACTTGCGCCTTCAGCCTTTCGTCGGTGCCGAACATCCCGATCGCGAATTGGCCGAGTGCAACGACACAGGCTCCGGTGAGGGTGGCTATATCGACCAGTGCAGCGGGGTTATAGCGCTGGGCGTACGCCAGGGCATCGGCGAGGATCAACCGGCCTTCCGCGTCAGTGTTTTGCACTTCGACCGTTTTCCCCGACAGCGTTTTGACAATGTCCCCGGGCTTCATCGCCCGACCACCCGGCATATTCTCTGCCACCGGAAGGATACTGACCAGACGCAGGGGCAATCGCAGCCGGGCGGCTGCCCGGACGGCGGCAAGCACCTCGGCGCCGCCGGTCATGTCCGCCTTCATGTGTTCCATGTTCTCGGCGGGCTTCAGCGAGATTCCACCGGTGTCGAAGGTGATCGTTTTCCCGATAAACACCACCGGCCGCTCGTCTTTTTTCTTCGATCCGTTGTATTCGAGAATGATGAACTTGGGCGGCTCATGGCTGCCCCGTGCCACTCCCAGCAGCGCGCCCATACCCAGCTGCTCCATGTCCTTGTGCTCGAGAATTTTCAAATTCAGCGCTTCCTCTTTCGCGACTTTCTTGGCTTCATTGGCGATCCGGGCAGGCGTCATCACGTTCGACGGGTGATTACAGAGGTCCCGGACCAGAACGGCCGCCTCGGAGGCCGCGACGCCGCGACGGATGCCTTCCGACAAGGCCTTCAACTGATTCTTTTGCTGGGTGAGGACGGTCATGCGTTCCACATTGGTTGGCGTTCCGTTCTCGCTTCGATACACAGTAAATTGATAATTCCCGAGAATTGCGCCTTCGGTCATGGCTTGAGCCACATCCAGTGGAGCGTCTCCTCGAGGGGTTATGGCCGGTACCACCGCTATGAAAGAGCCGGCTTTGCATTGACGCACTCGCTTCACCGCATGGCCCAGCGCTTGACGGATCGCATCCAATGTCAGCTGGCGCTTCTTTCCCAGGCCCACCAAGAGAATGCGTTTGGCGGGCACTTTGCCGTGCGTATGATAGACCAGCACTTCCCCCACTCGTCCCTCGAATTCTCGTGATTGCAGCAAGTCACGCAACGAACCGCCGAGTGCTTTATCCAGCGCCGACGTGTCCGGCTTGCTCAGGGACTCTCCTTCGCAATGCATGAGCACGAGCAGTTCCGCTGCTTCTCCCTCAGCCCGTCCCACCTTTGCATCGATCTGCATGATCTTCATTCATCTCTCCTTCTATGTAGTCGCTCGTCGATCGTGAGGCGTCTCTCCCGTTCCGATATCTTCTTTGCGCTTCACGTTTCACGAATCACACTTCACATGCTCACACCCCGCGCATATCGGGCGTCCAGATTAATTTGTGCAATTGCAGTTGCAACCGGACCGGCAAACGATCTGCCAGTACCCATTCTGCCAACTGCCGTGGATCCAACGAGCCAAAGACAGGGCTCATGAGAACGACGCACCGCTTCGCGAGCTCGTAGCGCGCAAGGATGTCACAGGCCCATTCATAGTCCGACCGGTCGAGCAGCACGAACTTGGCTTCGTCCTTCATCGTCAACCGCGTCACATTCGGCCAATGCATCCGGTCCGACATGCCGCTGCCGGGGCATTTTACGTCCAGAATAATATGCGCTCGTGTATCCACCTGAGCGGTGTCAATGGCGCCGCTGGTCTCGATCAAGACCTCATGCCCTCGGTCGCCGAGCTTGCGGATCAAGGGAAAGACTTCCGATTGTGCGAGGGGCTCGCCGCCCGTGACTTCCACGAGGCGGCAATCATAGGAGTCGACTGTCGCCAGAATCTGTTCGATGGACAGTTCGTGTCCGCCGAAAAACGCATAGGCTGTATCGCACCACGTGCAGCGCAGCGGACAGCCGGTCAGCCGGATGAAGACGCAGGGCTGTCCGGTGAAACTCGACTCGCCTTGGATACTGTGAAAGATCTCCGTGACGCGCATGATCAAGTCCAATCCACGACGGGCCAGCCGCGATCGCGTGCGACGCGCAGCATGCCGCGTATCGGATTGACGACGACGGGGTACCCCACTAATTCGAGAATCTCAGTGTCGCCTGGGCTATCGCCGTACGCGAAGGAGCTGGCTAGATCGAGACCCTTTTCTTGAGCGTGTGACATGATGAGCTGGTGCTTTCCTCGCCCATAGGGCAGGGGAGGAACGACGTCGCCGGTATATCGGCTATCACGACGCACCAGCCGTGCCGCAAAGAGGGTCGGAACGTTCAGAGCTGCCGCAAGCGGCGTAATCAGAAAGTCCGGCGCCCCAGAGATCAAGATCAGCTGATGCCCTGATTGACGATGCGCTTCCAGCCGTTCACGGCCTTTGCCGGAAACCGCCCTCAGCATCTCTTCGTGAAAAAATTCCCGGGCACAAGCCTCAATCACAGCCGGATCTTTTCCTTCCAGGTACACTTTGCGCTCGCGCAAGGGATGGATGGAGACGCGGGGACCCTGGCGGATGAGGCACAGGACGCTCCGCCGCAATTCACGCCAGCCCACCAACCGTCGCCGCCACAGATATCGGAAAAATCGCACCTCGCAGGCCTCACCAGGAATGAGCGTGTTATCGACATCGAAAAGGGCGGCCAGGGAAGCCGGCGATGCGGTCGTGGACGTCCGAATGAGGGAGGGATGGAGGTCGTGGTAGCCGTGCATGGTGTTGGATTAACCGGCGAGCAATAGCCGGCCAATCTTACAGAACAGACCGTTGATTGACAAGGATTTTGGCCTACTTCTATAATGCCGCTCCCTCACAGGAACGGTGCTAGGATCTCGTTGGGCACCTCGAAATGCGCTTGAACGAGGCCGCAGGAAGCCCGCAAACGAGGCGTACTCTTGTCTGTATGTGAGGAGATGCGCGACTGAGAACGCAGCTGGAAGACATTTTCAGCATGACGAGAGGCGGGATGTTCAAAAAGTCCAAGGACAAGGCCGCAGCAAGCGAGGATTCGAGGCGTACTGTACCTGGTACGTCGAGAATCAGAGCGCCGCGAGAACGCAGCCATTGGGCTTTTTCAACATCCCGAACATGCCGAAGTGGTGGAATGGCAGACACGCACGTTTGAGGGGCGTGTGGCGAAAGCCGTGCGGGTTCAAGTCCCGCCTTCGGCACCAAACATGATCCCATGACACATGGAGCGGCAATGCCTGTGGCCGATGCGACCTCCCTG
>DATIGH010000073.1:0-6335 GCA_035454845.1 Nitrospira sp. | reverse complement strand
GCACGGTTGGCTCTACAGCCGTCGCTCGTATTTCGTATCTCGTCGTTCGCGAGCAACGCTTCACGAGATACGCTTCACGGCAGCGTCTCATCGAGCCGATGCCCTCTGCATCGACGCTTTGGCCTCCATGATGGTGGCCAGACGGGAAATCGTCTCTCGACGTTCGAGTAAGCGGGCGACTCGCTCCATGTCCTTTCTGTCGAAGGCGCATTCCATGATGGGGATCAACATATGCAGCGCCTGGCTTCCAAGAAAATTCATGGGTGCCATAGATTCGAGAAACATTGTGGCTGGTGCGCTCATTCCGCGTTTGACCAGCGCATCGGCAATCTGCTCCAAAAACGCCACATCCTCGTTGGTCAGGGCTGGCGTGGCCGGCTCCATCGAAAAAGCATGCCGGAGGCCTTTGCGCAGCTGACGAAGCCGGTGGGTGAGATGGTCCCGGGACAAGGGGCGCATAGGATTGATGTGACAAGCGAAACGGAGGCTGAATGCATTATATGGAGCGGCCGTGGAGGAGTCAATTTGGGGGTACAAGGCCATCGAGCAGGGGCGCCAGTTTTTCGAACCACCGATCAGCCATGTGCGAGTCGCCGATGGCATTGGGATGCGTGCCATCGTACGTCATCGCGGAGGGATCGAATCCGGTATATTGGTCGACCAGCACGACCGGTGACTCCGCCCGGTCTTTATCGGCGACGAGCGCCGGGAGCCGTGCGTTCAACGCCGGAATACCCGCATGGCAGGAACTGGCCGAGGCGATCAGCTGTGCCAAGAGGATGCGAACGCGGGGATTGACCGTCCTGAGAGCGTCGATGATGTCGCTGATGTCCACGATCGTGCTGGCAACGCTTTGCCCCCGACAGAGATCGTTGTGCCCGACATGGAGCAGCACGATATCTGGCGAGGCGGCAGCGGCCCAGGTCTGTGTCTGGGCGAGAATCTCATCGGCTTTCCAGCCGGCATGCCCTTCGTGGTCCATGTCGAAGTCGGGATGAGCCGGAGGCCCATTCCCGACCCCATGTCGGGATCCCACAAAATCAATGTGGTAGCCCTTGTCTACCAACAGATGCCAGAGGTAATACCGGTAGCTGGGAAGTCCTTGGTTTGACTCGGTGATGGAATCTCCGAGCGGCATGATGTTGACGGTGGCAAGAGACCGCGGGGGCTCGGGAGCGGAGTTATCAGCCTCGGAGCCGCAGGCCGCCGCCACCCCAATGAATAAGGCGATGACGGCCGTAAAGCAGGCGGACCATCGACGATGGGGACAATGGCTATCCAGCATCGGTTAAGAAGGAGCTGAAGGCAACTGTAGTGCTGCTGTTCAGGTTACCGGCGATTGTTTCAGGAAAACACTAGGGGAATCGAGAGGAGATGGAATTCCTAGGTCAGGCACTTTAGGTTGCTAAGGTCTTTTGGCCGATCTTTCCTTCCGTACCTTTCCATAATCGGACAATGTTGTCCTTGTGCTTAATCCAAATAAGGATGCTCACGACGATCGCAAAGATGAGAAATTCCTGTCGCTGCTCATTGACGATGGCGACCACCGGAAACAATCCGAACGCGGCGAGCGCGCCCCCGGACGAGTAACGCCAGATCGCCACGGCTCCCAGCCAAATCACCAGCAGTAGGGTGCCGATCGACGGTGACAATCCCAGGACGGTTCCCAATGCTGTCGCCACACCTTTGCCCCCTTTGAACCCGAGAAAGGGCGACCATATGTGGCCGATTATCGGGGACAAGGCGGCCACCATCATGTAGGATTCCGTGGAAAGATAGTGCATCGCTGCCCACCCCACGACCCACCCCTTCCCCATATCGCCGACCAATGTCAGCACCCCGGCCCACGCGCCCGACACCCGCAGCACATTGGTAAACCCGACATTTCTGCTTCCTACGCTACGGGGGTCTTGAAGATTGAGCGCCTTGGACACGACAACGCCAAAAGGGACGGCGCCCAACCCATAGCCGAGCAGCACAAGGATGAGGCAGAGGAGTTCTTCCGGCATCGCTCAGGGAAGTCTTCTTCTTCTCACAGGCCCTTTGCGACCACTTGCTTCCAAAAACTCCACACGTAGATACCGCCCGACAGATAGCCGAGCACGAGCGACAGGTAGAGGGTGACGCTGCCGGCCAAATGAAGATTGCCTAAGTCTGACAGCGCCGTGCCTTCGAGGATCAGCATCGTTATCGCCACCACCTGCAATGCCATTTTGTACTTGCCGGTGGGCTCGGCCACAATGATCATGCCTTCGCTCGCCGCGATGGCACGAATCCCCGTGACAGCTACCTCCCGCGCGATGACGAGAATCGCCACCAATGCGCTGACACGATCGACGTTGACGAGGAGAATCAAGGCGGACAGCACGAGCAGTTTGTCGGCAATTGGATCGAGCAGCTTGCCCAGTTTGGTGATCTGTCCGGTACGACGGGCAATGTACCCGTCCAGAAGGTCGGTGACGGCGGCGACCACGAAAACAACAGCCGCGCTCAATGACCGGTTCGGCGTCGGCGTGAAGAACAGCATCACGAAGACAGGGATTAATAAAATGCGGACCAACGTAATGACGTTGGGCAGGTTCAGCGATTCTTGACCGACGGCTTTCCAGGCTTCCAATACGCGATTCATAGGAACTCAGTATCTCTCGTACGCCTGTTTCATTGTTTCTGCTACACGATGCCGTTCTTCAAGAGATCATGCAGGTGTATCACGCCCACCATTCTTCGCTCATTTTCGGTGACGACCAGGGTCGTAATCGAGAACCGCTCCATCCGTTCGACAGCCTTCGCTGCGAGATCATCCGGCGCGATCGTTTTCGGATTGCGCGAAGCTAATTCACCGGCCGTCACTTTCGCAAAATCGCCGCCCTGCTGAACAAACCGCCGCAAGTCCCCGTCCGTGATGATGCCGAGAAGCTTTCCGTGAGCATCAGTGACGGTAGTCATGCCCAGCTTTTTGGCCGTAATTTCCAAGATTGCCGCCGTGGCGGGCACGGCCTCGGAGACCATTGGCATCTCTGCACCACCGTGCATCAGGTCTTTGACCCGGATCAGCAGACGCCGGCCGAGCGTGCCGCCCGGATGGAATTGGGCGAAATCCTCCTGCTTGAAGCCGCGCTTTCGTAAGAGGACGACCGCCAATGCGTCTCCCATGGCCAGAGTCGCCGTCGTGCTCGCCGTGGGGGCCAAGCCCATCGGGCAGGCTTCCTCCGAAACGGACACATCAAGCGCGACATCGCTGTTTTTGGCCAGCGTCGAGTTGATCCGCCCCGTCAGTGAGACCACCGGAATCCCCATCCGCTCGACAGAGGGCAGGAGCTGTAAAATTTCTTGCGTCTCGCCGCTGTTGGAGATGGCAATCAGCACGTCGGCCCGGCCCAGCATGCCGAGGTCTCCATGAATGCCATCGGCCGGATGGAGAAAAAACGCCGGAGTGCCCGTGCTCGCCATCGTCGCCGCAATTTTCTGCCCGACGAGACCGGACTTTCCCATCCCGGAAACTACGACCTTGCCCTTGCAGCGAAGCAGCAGATCGACGGCCTTGGCGAACTGGGCATCCAATCGATCGACGAGGGTTTGCACCGCGCGTGCTTCGATCCTCAACACACGCCGGCCTTCGGCGAGGCTGGCGCTGTCTGGCCGGTCGGATCGGGAAACGGTCTTGGAGCCTAGTTTCGTGGATTTGCTGCGTCGCATATCCGTATCACCCGTTCGAGGAGGGATTTGAGTTGATGAAGCGGGACCATGTTCGGACCATCGGACAGCGCCTCGTCAGGATTCGGATGCACTTCCATAAAGAAGCCGTCGACGCCTGCGCCTGCCGCCGCTGAAGCCAATGGCTCGACAAACTCACGTTGCCCGGCGGATTTCGTTCCGCCTCCCCCGGGCAGCTGAACGCTGTGCGTCGCATCGAAGACCACCGGATACCCGAAGCTCCGCAAGATTGGAAACGACCGCATATCGACGACCAGATTGTTATAGCCGAAGGACGATCCGCGCTCGGTCAGAATGATGTGTCTGTTGCCGCACTCTTCCACCTTCTTGACGGCATTGGCCATCTCATGCGGCGAGAGAAACTGGCCCTTCTTCACGTTCACGACCTTGCCCGTCTTGGCGGCGGCGATCAACAAATCGGTTTGCCGGCATAAGAAGGCCGGAATCTGCAGCACATCGACCACGCGACCCGCTTCAGTCGCCTGCGCCTCCGTATGCACGTCCGTCAGCACCGGGACCCCGATCTCTCGTTTCACCTTCGCCAGCACTTCAAGGCCGTGAGCCAGGCCGGGCCCTCGAAAGGAAGTGATTGACGTCCGATTGGCCTTGTCGAATGACGACTTGAACACGTATGGCATGCCCAGCGACCGCGTGATGTCGGCGATGCAGGCGGCCGTCTCCAGCGCCAGCTGCTCACTTTCAATGACGCAGGGGCCGGCGATAAGGAACGGCCGCTGTCCCTGGCCGACGGTGAATGCGCCGATGTCGACGAGATATGCCATGGCGGTTCAGTCTAACGTTTTTCCCATGAGATGCTCAAACAGGAACCTTTACACCCACCCAACCCCGGCGCGCCAAGACGCGCCCTTTCCCAAGGCTCACCCGCCCAACCCCAGCTCGCAAGAGCGAGCTTTTCCCGGGCAATGCCGCAGGTGAAGACAAGGCCGGAGGCGTAGTTTTCTCACCCACCCGCCCCGCGCTGCCAAGACAGCGCTTTCCTCATGTCGCTACGTTGAGGACCTTGTCGAGCCGAGAACGAAGTTGGGACCCTGTTTCAGCATCTCAGATCAATGGCCGAGTTTCTTGCGCAAAGCCGCGCCGACAAACCCGCTGAACAACGGATGGGGGCGATGCGGACGGGAACAGTATTCAGGATGAAATTGTGTCGCCAGGAACCAGGGATGGTCCTTGAGCTCGATGATTTCGACCAGCCGGCCGTCCGGCGAGAGCCCGCTCAGGACGAGGCCCTTGGCCGTCAGCTGCTCGCGGTAGGCGTTGTTGAATTCAAAGCGGTGGCGATGCCGCTCGCGAACTTCATCGACTCCGTACATTTTGTGGGCGAGCGTACCTTCTCCGAGGCGGCAGAGATAACTGCCCAGCCGCATCGTCCCCCCCTTGTCGCTGACGGCCTGCTGATCCTGCATCAGATGGATCACGGGATGCGGCGACCGTTCGTCGAACTCGGCGCTGTTGGCGCCGGTCAAGCCGGCGACGTGACGGGCGAATTCAATCGTCGCACACTGCATGCCGAGGCAGAGACCCAGGAACGGCACCTGACGCTCCCGCGCATACTGGATGGTCGTGATTTTTCCTTCGATTCCCCGCGCCCCAAAGCCGCCGGGTATGAGAATGCCGTCCGCCTCACGGAGAATACGTTCCGTCCCCTGCCGCTCGATATCTTCCGATTCGATCCAGCTGATATTCACCCGTGTCTCATGGTCGATACCGCCGTGCACCAGCGCCTCGGCCAAACTCTTATAGCATTCCTTCAAGCCGGCATATTTCCCCACCAGCGCGACGGCAACCTCATGCTTGGGATGCTTGATTTTCTGCACCATTGCATCCCATTCACGCAGGTTCGGGGGACCCGTCTGCAATTTCAGTTGCCGAACGATCAGCTCATCGAGGCCTTCCTTGCGGAAGACGATCGGCACTTCATAGATCGTCTCGACATCCTTCGCCGTGATGACCGCATCTTTCTCGACGTTACAGAACATGGCGATCTTGCCCTTCATTTCGGGCGGAATATAGCGGTCGGTACGGCACAAAAGGATATTCGGCTGGATACCGATTTCCCGCAACTTGTTCACGGAATGCTGGGTCGGCTTCGTTTTCAATTCTCCAGCCGCGCTGATGTACGGCACCAGCGTGAGGTGAACGTACAGCACATTTTCACGCCCGACATCGTAAGGCATCTGGCGAATCGCTTCCAAAAACGGCAGGCTTTCGATGTCGCCGACGGTGCCGCCGATTTCGACGATCGTGACGTCCATACCTTGCGAAGCCCGCATGATGCATTGCTTGATCTCATCGGTGATGTGCGGCACGACCTGCACCGTGCCGCCGAGATAATCCCCGCGACGCTCTTTGGTGATGACCGAATTGTAGATGCGGCCGGTCGTGTAGTTGTTTTCCTTCGAGAGCGTCAGCGAGGTATAGCGCTCGTAATGCCCGAGATCCAAGTCTGTCTCAGCCCCGTCGTCGGTCACGTACACTTCGCCATGCTGATACGGATTCATCGTGCCGGGGTCGACATTGATGTAGGGATCGAGCTTGAGAAAGGTGATCTTGAGCCCACGGCTTTCGAGGAGATTACCGATCGACGCCGACGCCAGTCCCTT
>DATIGH010000072.1:0-8354 GCA_035454845.1 Nitrospira sp. | reverse complement strand
CGTTCCTTCCTCCCGAGCTCACAGTGATTCGAGAGCCACAGGGTCAGACAATCGACCAGGATGACGCGGTAGTGTCGTCCCTCTTCGTTGAACCAGGCGGTCAAGTCAACGGGCACTTCCGCCGTCACCCACGCCGATGATCGCGACTGGCGGTGCCGCGCGATCTTCATCGCCATCTCTTCGTCCAACCCTGCAGCAGTGGCCACGAAGGCCCGCCGCGCCGTCGGACCGATCCCCTTCTCGGCCAATTGCAGCGCCACGTCGCTTTTCCCCGACGACGCCCCTCCGAGGACAAGTACCAGATGCGATCGCCGGCGGCGAGCCGTCATAGCCTAGACTCCCTCTTCGAGAAGCCGATCGATCATAGACCTGTCAACATGCCGTTCCACAAAATCGGCCAGACCATCCAATTTCATGTCGAGCGATAGGCCCTTGGTCTCGGGAAGTCCTGTCCATCCTCTTGATGCCCGTAAGCGGTTGATCCACCACCGGCGAAATGAATCCTGATCAAACACACTGTGGAGAGAGGTCCCAAAGAGCCTCCCGTCGTGAAGACATATTCCCTCGGGCCGGCATTCGCCGCCCGGCTCATCCCACAGCTCAAAGTACGGCTGTGCTGGCGCTAAGGCGGTCGTTCGCCCCATTCTGACCTGATAGCCGACGACAACACACCCGCTTACCGCATGCCGCCCTGACACCTGTTCGACAATTTTGGGAAGGGCAAACGTCGTTTCGACCGGCAGCATGTCGAGACCATCCACATCGTCATGAGGTGATTCCAAATGAAGAGGATCGCGGATGATCCGGCCGAGCAGTTGATAGCCGCCACAGATTCCGCCCACTGTCCCTCCAGCGGCCAGCACGCGGTGCGCAAGACGATCAAGCCCTCGCTCTCGCACAAAGCGCAAGGCCTGAACCGTTTGCTTCGAGCCGGGAAATATAAGGGCATCCAACGAACGATCGGTGGACTCACTGAGCCGCACGACTTCGACGTCAGGCTCTGCCGCCAACGGCTCGATGTCGGTGAAATTCGAGATGCCCGGCACGTCGGCGATCCCAATCACCACATGGTCCGCTCTCTCACACGTTCGTCGCTGCCAGCCATCCCACCCCAAGGCATCTTCCGCGGGCACATCCAACTCGCCCCAATGAGGGAAGACGCCCGCACACGGCACTCCTGTTTCGTTTGCGACACGCGTGAGCCCATCATCGAGCAGGCGCGGGTCGCCTCGAAATTTATTGATGGCAAACGCCTTCAGATGCCGACGATCGGCTTCGTCCAGCAGGGCCCAGGTCCCCACGAGCGAGGCAAAGACGCCGCCGCGTTCGATATCCCCGATGAGCATGACCGGCGCCGCCGCGTACTGCGCCATCTGCATGTTGACGACGTCGCAATGCCGGAGATTGATTTCGGCAGGGCTCCCGGCGCCCTCGAGCACCACGACATCGAAGGCCTCGGAGAGTCGGTGAAAGGCCTCTTGCACCACAGTCCAATACTCTCGGCGCACGAGACCGAAATCCTTCGTAGACAACGATCCGGCCACCTCACCACCGACAACGAGCTGCGCCGCCGTAGGGGATTCGGGCTTAATCAGGATCGGATTGAAGTCGGCGCGTGGAGCCAGTCGGCAGGCCGCTGCCTGAACCGCTTGTGCCCGGCCGATTTCTTTCCCATCGGGCGTGACAAATGAATTATTTGACATGTTCTGAGCTTTAAATGGTGCGACGCGGAGACCGCGCCGCTGATACGATCGGCACAAGGCCGCCGTCAGCACGGATTTTCCGACATGGGACGCGGTGCCCTGAATCATGAGCGTGCGTGCCGGCATACAGTTATCTCGCGTCGCCGGAGCCGGCAGGGTTGCGTTCCCAGAGAAACTCCGGTTCCCCTTGGGTCTTGGCCACCCACCGCGCCCAGACAAAGAGCGCATCGCTCAGCCGATTCAAAAACTTGATGATCTGCGCATCGAGGGGTTCCTCTCTGGCCAAGCGCACGCACACCCGCTCGGCGCGGCGACAGATCGTCCGGGCCAGATGCAACGTCGCGGACACTCTGCCGCCACCGGGCAGGATGAATTCTTTGAGGGGCGCCAAGTCTTTTTGGCATCGATCGATCATATGCTCAAGTCGAGTGGCATCCTGCGCTCTGACTGTCGGCATGTTCTTAAAGACCTGGCCTGGCGCGGTGGCGAGGATCCCACCGAGGTCGAACAGCTTGTTCTGGACCCAGCGAAGATCGTGCTCGAGTTGTGCGGCCGACTCGGCTGAGCAATTCGCCTCCGCATTCATCGCGCGCACGAGTCCGACGGAGGCATTCAGTTCATCCACCGTACCATACGCCTCGACGCGGAGGCTGTCCTTGGACACCTGCTGTCCTCCGGCCAGCCTCGTCTTTCCTGCGTCACCCGTTTTCGTATAGACCTTTGTGATGCGCACGGTCTCCCCTCACTGCGGCGATGCGAGAGAGCCGGTCCCCAGCTCGCCGTCGATGACCTGTTGAAGGCACGTTGGGCACAGGCAATCCGTGAATGATTTCTCGATCCATGCCATCTGGCGCTCAGTGATACCGACTTGCGCGCACCAACAGCCAAATTGGCCGCATGTAAACACCTGCCGGCAACTCTCACATACTTTCGAGACAGGTCCTTTCATCTCACTCCATCAGACGCCGTCGTTGTTCGAAGTTGGATGGATTTCTCCGATTTATAGCGGGACGTCAAAATTCACTCTTACGCCGCCGAAGACCGATCGGATTGGGGTACCAAAGAAAAGCACTTCTTCATACTTCCGGTTGAAGATGTTGTCCGCCCGTCCATAAATTTGTACCGTCTTCGTGACGTCATAGCTGAGCGAGGCATTCCAGACGTAGAAGTGAGGAAGCGAATCCTCATTCTGCGTATCGTTGAACCGCTGCCCCACGAAGCGGGCCTCAAGATTCGCGCGCACTGCCTCGATCGGCTGGTAACTCAGTATGGCTGACCATTGGTTGAGAGGCCATTGCGGCAGGCGTGTGTTGGCATTATTCGTTTCGTTTCTTGTACTCGTATGGGTGTAGTGAAACTGTATGTCCAAGCTCTTGATCCAAGGCTGGTCCCGAATAAGCTTGACCTTGGCGCTGGACTCGATACCTTGTGCGCGGGCTTCGCCGATGTTTGCGGCGCAAAAGCCAAAGAGGGAGAAACTGCATACTCCTGCAGGGTCGAATACTGAGAGAATAAGATTTTGATATCGCGTCCAGAAGTAGCCCACACTCAGTACCACCCGATCATTGAACAAGGACTGATCGAGCGCCATATCCCATCCCTTGCTCTTTTCCGGCTGTAAGTTGGGATTCCCAAACCCGGGGAAGAACAAGTCATTGATGGTCGGCGCCCGAAACCCAGTGCCATAGCTGCCTCGCAGCTTCGTCCCCGTCTCTTTGTGCAAATATCCACCCGTTGCGCGATAGGTCGTGGCACTGCCGAACACGTTGTATTCATCCTGTCTGATGCCAGCAGTTCCGAACAATCGGTCCCACAGATTGAGCTTCGCTTCGGCAAAGCCGGCGTTGCTGCTGATGATTTTGCGGGGCAGCGTGGTCGTACCGGTCAGCGTATCCAGATTTTCACCCATCTGCTCACGGAACTGGTAACCGGCCGTGACCGACAGGGGCTTCATAATTTGGAAATCATGCTGCCATTCAAGCCTGTTGCTGGTCGTATCGATTTCAGAACTCAGCGCGAACGGAATCCCGACTGCACCTGTGACGACGTTGCGTTCAACGGTGCCAGAGTTCGTCGTGAAGCTATCGGTCGCACGCGCCAGGGTCAGTCGTTGTGACCACCAATGCGTGATCGGCTGCAGATAGCTCCCGGTATACACATACTGTTTGCGTTGCGTCTTGGCTCCAAGCACATCGGCGGGATCAAAGTCAGAGGTGACTGGATTAAAGGTGGTTCCGTCTAAATTCGTAATTCCATCCATCCATCGAAAATTGAACTCGAGTCGCCCGTCTTTCGGCAAGTCCACGCCAAGCTTCATCGACCCTTGCCAGTTGTGGAAGCCATCGCGCTCTGCGGCACCCCGCCGGTAGTTGATGGCTGAAAAATTGGATGTGTCCCAGCGGCTGAGCATCGCTGCAACATCGACCGGCCCCTTCTTCCCCGTCACACTGGCGCCTTCGCGAAGCGTAGCAAATGAACCGTACTCCGCAAAGGCGGAGATGTTGGGCGTCTCCCGTCCGCGCTTCGTAATAATATTGACCACGCCGCCCATCGCATCCGATCCCCACATCATGCCCTGACTGCCACGCAGGATCTCGATCCGATCGATATTATCGGTGGTGAGATTCGCGAAGTTGTATGTTCCATCCGTGGCGCTGTTGACAATCGCGCCGTCGATCAACACCAACGTCTGCTGCGGTGTGCCGCCGCGCATGCGAACTTGAGCTAAGGTGCCTGGGCCTCCGCTTTGAAAGACCGCAAGTCCCTGTGCCAAGCGAAGCGCCTCCACTACGGTCTTCAGTTTCCGTTGCTGCATCTGTTCCCCCGTGATGATTTCGACCGCGCTGGTCACCTGCCTGACGGGCGTTTCCGTCTTCGTGGCACTGATGAACACCTCGGGGGTTTCAATGACCTCTGGTTGATCGCTTGTGCCAACCTCCGCTGCCGCAGCCTGACAGACGACAGCACTCCAACTCCACAACAGCCAACCGACGAACACCCGTCCTGCAAACGACCGCATGGTCACCTCCCTTTGACTCGAAGGGTGTTGGGACGCTCTGTCAGTCGGGTCTCCTGACTCGCGGATCATCGTGACGTCGGCGCCTTCCCGTCTCAACGGTGATGGGTGAAGCGTGATGGGTGATGAGCAAAGAGCGCTCACTCTCTGAACTCTTCACTCGTCACCGATCACTCATCACTGTTTTCAAGACAGTGGCATTTTGCTGACGCACTCCCCGCTTACAGTGGCGGTACCGTGATGGCTTTGCACCATCTTCCCCGTCGCTGACAGCCTGTGTGTGACTCCCCTCCCTGGTTGATGGGTGCCCCCGAGTATGCTTGCGGGCAGGACGGGCACGATCCCACCCGGATCTTACGACGACCGTGGATGCACTCCTTCGCGCGGCAGCGTGATACGAGGAAGCCCTGATTGCGGATGGGCATCGACCAACACGGTGCACCCATAGACAGCCTGCAGGACTTCCTCGCACATCACCTCACTTGGACGTCCCATCGCGAAGACCCCACCGTCTTTAAGGACGACGATGCGATCACAATACTGACTTGCCAGATTCAAATCGTGGGAGACGAGCACGATCGTCAGACCACGTTCCTCTTTGAGCGTATGCAGGACCGCACAAATGTCGAGCTGGTGTTGGAGATCAAGAAAGGCCGTCGGCTCATCGAGCAGCAGCACCTTGGGCGTTTGAGTCAGGGCGCGAGCAATGACGGTTCGCTGACGCTCGCCTCCGGAGAGGTCCAAGACCGACCGTTGCGCGAGGTGCGCCACATCCATGGTGATCATCGCCTGCTTCGCGATGGCGCAATCCTCGGCACTGTCCCAGCCAAATCTGTAATCCCAGCGCGATCGGTGCCGGTGCGGATATCGACCCATCAAGACACTTTCCGCGACGCTGAACGGAAAGGCCGACTGAGTGTCTTGCGGAACAACAGCGACCTGACGCGCCACCTCCATGTGGGTCGCAACCTGTAGGGAACGACCGTATAAGGTAATCTCTCCTTTCTGCGGCCTCAGCATTTTCCCCAACAGTTTTAAGAGCGAGGTCTTTCCAGATCCATTGGGACCAACTATGCCTAGCATCTCCCGCGCGTTGACCTGAAGGTTGATGTTCGACAATGCCCATGGACAGGCATTCCCGAGAGTGCCATACCGGAAATACAAGGATTGGACTTCATAGACGGACGTGAGAGGCATGTCAGTGCACCTGCACGAACAGTTAGGACAGTCGATCTTTTCTCCACATCAGCAGGTAGATAAAAAACGGGCCGCCAGCCAGTGCCGTCATGATCCCCACCGGCAGTTCTGAAGGAGCAAAGACACTCCTGGCGAACGTATCGGCGGTCATCAGAAACATGCCGCCGGCGAGGGCGGAGGCCGGTAACAGCACTCGATGGTCAGCCCCAAGGAGCAAACGCATGGCATGTGGGACCACCATGCCGATAAACCCGATCATGCCGCTGACTGACACCACGGCGCCGGTGACGAGAGCGGCGGTCATCAGAATGTAGCGTTTGGCGCGCTCTGTATCGATGCCCAACGACCGGGCCGGCTCTTCTCCCAACGTCAGGATATTGAGCACGTTCACCTGCGTGAACAACAGCCCTACGCACAGTGCGAGATAGGCCGACAATGCCAGCAATGTCCGGTCGGCGGGAGCCGTCAGCGAACCCATGAGCCAGGCCATCATGCTGAACGACCGGTTGGGCTCCATGATCGACGTGACGAACATGATGAGTGCGGAAAAGATGGCATTGAGAATCACTCCTGCCAAGAGAACGCTATGCACCGACAGCCTGTCGACGGTCGCAGACATGCGATACAGCACGAACAACGCCAACAGGCCTCCAAGAAATCCGCAGAGCGGCAAAGCCGGAATCGCCCAAGCCATCGTGCCGACGCCGAAGAGAACGGCCAAGGACACCCCGAGTGCGGATCCGCTCGAAACGCCGAGGATGTAGGGGTCGGCAAGTGGATTTCTCAACAGCGCTTGCAGAATGACGCCGACGGAGGCGAGCGAGCACCCTACCATAAACCCAAGAAAGACGCGCGGCATCCGCAAGTGCAGGATGATGGCATCCGTCGTCATGCTGACGTCGGCATCACCGTTTGTCAGGAGACCACACGCGCGTCCAAGAGTCCGCATAATCTCTCCGACGCTCACATACCGCGCGCCGACTTGTAGACAGAGGATCGCCACTCCGATGGACGCCGCCACGAGGATGCCCATGATGCGAAGCCAACGAGAGGGCGTGAGCACTGCCGTTTCCAATGATGGCTGGCCTTCACTTCCTTCTGTCGGCATGGACATGGTCGATGAGGCATTCGACGATCGATCGGACACCGGCGATATCGGGGTGGGAGATAAGGTCATGGCTGAGACAGTGGCATCCCGGAAGAAAACGCTTCAGGATGAATCGCGCGGGCCAGTTGCTCCAAGCCTTCCATCACACGAGGACCCGGACGATTTAGAGCGTCGGATGAGACGACATGCAGGCGTCGATGCTGCACCGCGGAGAGCGCCGTCCATCGGGTCCAGGCTTCCCGTTCACCGTCCGCAGTACTCTCCGTCGATCCCACGGGAAAAAGCAGGACTTCCGGGTTTTGCTCCAAGACGGTTTCCATGTTCAATCGAGGATAGGCTCCCGAGGCTGCCGCGGCGATGTTCGAACCGTGGGCCAACTCGATCATCTGATGAATGTAGCTGTCCGGCCCCACGGTAATCAGCGGGTGGCTGCTCAGGACATACAGCACGCGCGTATGCGGCGTGGACTGGAGCCGACGAATGATCTGCCCAAGGCGTTCGCGCATCGGGCGCGTCACCGCATCGGCAGCAGCCGACCGATCGAAAATCCGCCCGAGCAGATGGATATGCGAGAGCACGTCCTCCAGCGATCTCGCGCGCAGAATAAAGACCGGGATCTTCAACTCATCGAGTTTGGCCAGCACGTCAGCGCGCAGAAGTTCGCCGGGCGCCGCCACCAGATCGGGTCGAAGCTCCAGCAGGGTTTCGAGGTTGGGATGCGTGTAACCGATCTTGGGCTTTGTAACGGCGGCCGGAGGATAATTGCAAAAATTCGTCACGCCGACGATCTGATCGTCCAGGCCGAGGGCAAACAACATTTCCGTAATGCTGGGCGCGAGAGATACTACGCGCTGCGGCGCTTTGGCGAAATACAGCTTGCGGCCCGCGTCGTCCAGAAACGTCCGCGATGCGATATTCGCCATGAACGGCATGCCGGTGAGAATGCCTTGTTGCCGTCGCTTCATAACTAGGTTCCCGTCATCGCTCGCAAGGACAGATGCAACTCCAAATGAACAGAGACAAATGCAGAGCCCTAATATCCAATTCGCTCTAAGCGAACGCTCAAAAAGGTTTCTCCGCGAGGCCGCAACAAGCGAATGGCCGAGGCGTACGTTTGCTGGTACGCCGCAGGCCTTGAGCGCCGTGAGAACGAAGCGGAGGACGTTTTTCAGCGTTCGGAAAATAAAAAATCCTCAAGGCCTAAACAGACCCTGAGGATTGCACCCGCTTCCTTCATCCTCGCCTGTTCCCCAGCCCTCGAGGGAACGATGCTTAATGTTCCGGGCAGGTCTTCTGGCTCATGGTTCGTCCTACTCCCCGCCCCTTCCCA
>DATIGH010000071.1:0-2625 GCA_035454845.1 Nitrospira sp. | reverse complement strand
AATCCTCTTTATCATCGCGCAGGACCTCACAAAGATGGAGGTGAACGCGAACGTGAGTGAGTCGGACATCGGCGGGGTCAGCGAAGGCACACGAGCGAACTTTCGGGTCGACGCCTATCCCAAACAGTTCTTTGAAGGCACCGTGACACAGGTCAGAAACGCGCCGATCAGTATCCAAAACGTGGTCACGTACGACGTGGTCATTAGGGTGGACAATCGCGACCTGAAACTCAAACCAGGCATGACGGCCAACGTCACGATCGTGACGGCGAGCAAAGACAATCCATTGCGGGTGCCGAACGGCGCCCTGCGCTTCAGAATGCCGAATGTCCCCCTAGAGAAAAAGTCGACCTTCCTGTGGATGATGGACCAGGAGAACAAGCCGTATCGAGTTGAAGTGACGACCGGTATTGCAGACTCGCTTTCAACGGAAATCATGGAGGGCCCAGTGCAGGAAGGGGACCGCGTCGTCATAGGCATCGAAACCGCGGAAGAACAAGCTCGAAAGAAGTTGCCGCCCGGGTTCGATATGGGCCCCCGGATGAGATGACTGGCCGAAGGCCGCCTAACACCAGATAGACCAGAGACCAGATAGACGAGACAGACTCGACATGGCGTTTCTGTGGCTCACCGTGCTGTCGGCGCTCTTTGTTCTCCGTCGAAATCCCATGAGGGCCGGACTCACCATGCTCGGCATTGTCATCGGGATCGCCGCGGTTGTCGCCATGGTGAGTCTAGGCCAAGGAGCCACCGCATCCGTTCAAGCAGAAATCTCGAGCCTGGGCACGAATGTCCTGATCATCGTCCCAGGCGCCACAACGGTCGGCGGCGTCCGCGGAGGATTAGGTTCGATTTCAACGCTCACGGTCGATGATGCCAACGACATGGAGAAGAAAGTCTCCGGCGTCTCGACGGTGTTGTATGCCACGCGCTCTGTCCTGCAGGTTATTCGAGAAAATAAGAACTGGAGCACAATCGTGTTGGGGACGACGCCCGAGTTTCCAGAAATCAGAAGCTGGCCGATCGCGCAAGGCAACTTCTTCACCGGCTCGGACATGGATTCCGCTGCGAAGGTGGCTGTTCTAGGCAAGACGGCGGCGCAGAATCTGTTCGAGCCCGGTGAGGAGCTTGTCGGAAGCGAGATCCGAATCAGAAACGTTCCACTCCGCGTGATCGGCGTTTTGGAGCCCAAAGGGCAGTCGGTGACGGGTCAGGACCAGGATGATCTCGTCATCCTGCCGTTTCCCACCGCCGAACGCAAAGTGTTAGGCACCAAGTTTCTTGGCACCGTCGGCATCATTATGGTGGCGACACACACGAGACATGACATTCCGGCCGTCGTGGAGGACATCAAAGACCTTCTGCGAACCAGGCATCGCCTTCATGCATCCGAGGAAGACGATTTTACGATCCGCACAATGGAGGACATCGCGAAAACGATCGCGGGCACCAGCCGGACGATGATGCTGATGTTGATGAGCATCGCGTCCATTTCCTTGTTTGTCGGCGGCATCGGTATCATGAACATCCTGCTCGTCTCCGTCACTGAGCGCACACGAGAAATCGGCTTGCGGATGGCCGTCGGAGCGAAGCGCCGCCATATTCTGCTTCAGTTCTTGATCGAAGGGATCATCATGACGGTGATCGGCGGTGTGCTCGGCGTGTTGGGTGGCGTCGGAGCCGCCAGAGTGCTGACGACGATGGTGGGGTGGCCGACGATTATCTCGTGGCAAGCCATGGCGGCGGCCTTTGTTTTCTCGGTTGCGGTGGGATTGTTTTTTGGTCTGTATCCTGCCAACAAGGCGTCGAAGCTGAATCCGATCGAAGCATTGCACTATGAATAATAGTCGTCCTTCAATCCTCCTCCCGTAAATTTCCACAGCTACCTGTCGAGGCTCAAGCAGTTTCTCTGGACGCTTACCGACAAAGACGTAAGCAATTTGTGATGTGCTGCAGTCACTCCTTGGTGGGCGGGGAGCCATTGTTGGGCCAATCATTGGAGCACTTGGCACCAGTGCCGGCTGAAATGATTGCCCCTTAAAGCCCCAGTGGCCATTTCATCAACACCCTTGTCTTGTGATTTCTTCAGCCGGTTAGTTCTGAACCCGCCTATTCTGCTGTAAGCGGTCTAAGCGGAGGAATTCATCGATTTTAATGTGAGGAGAATGGCATTGAACCTGCACGAAGACTCCCCTGCCCAGTGCACAAAAGGCGTCATAAGGTCCTTATCGCAGACATTCAAGGAGACGCCCATGGCGAAAATACTGGTGATCGATGATGAGAGACCGATACGATCTCTCCTCCGCGCCGCTCTAGAAGGGGATGATCACCAGGTCCTTGAGGCCGCGAATGGCCGTCTTGGACTTGAGCTGTATCGAGAGTGGTCCGCGGACTTAATCATCACCGATCTGGTCATGCCAGAGATGAGCGGGTTGGATTTAATCTCGGAACTGACGAAGAGTGCGCGCGTCAAGATCATTGCGATGACAGGGGACGCTGATGCCACCAACCGATTGACGACGGCAAGGCTGTTAGGGGCGCGACAGATCTTACGAAAACCGTTCGACTTGCCCACGTTGCTTAGCATGGTGCGATACGAATTGGCGCAGTAGACCCTGGGCAGGG
>DATIGH010000070.1:0-29552 GCA_035454845.1 Nitrospira sp. | reverse complement strand
TGAGGGCTGATTACCGATCGCTGCTCCTTAGTTCTTGCTCTTGTCGACGAGTTGGTCCTTCTTCAGCCACGGCATCATGGCGCGAAGCTTCGCTCCGACCGCTTCAATAGGATGCGCTTCGCCTTTGGCCAATAGGGCAGTATACACGGGGCGATTGGCTTGATTCTCCAGCACCCATTCTTTGGCAAATTGACCCTGTTGTATCTCGGCGAGAATTTTCTTCATCTCCTGCTTGGTCTGCTCCGTCACCACGCGGGGGCCTCTGGTCACATCTCCGTATTTTGCAGTGGTGCTGATTGAGTACCGCATGTTGGCAATGCCGCCTTGATAAATCAGGTCCACGATCAGTTTCACTTCGTGCAGACATTCGAAGTACGCCATTTCCGGCGAGTATCCCGCTTCCACCAGCGTCTCGTAGCCGGCTTGTATAAGGGAAGTGAGTCCTCCGCAGAGCACCGCTTGCTCTCCGAACAAATCCGTTTCTGTCTCTTCCCGGAAATTCGTTTCGATCACGCCCGCGCGCCCACCACCGATCGCGCTGGCATAGGCCAGACCGACCTGCTTAGTCGTGCCGCTCGGATCCTGATGCACGGCCAGGAGGCAGGGCACGCCACTCCCCTTCGTGTACTCGGATCGTACCAAATGACCGGGGCCTTTAGGGGCCACCATGAAGACATTCACTGTCGACGGCGGCACGATCTGTCCAAAATGGATATTGAAGCCGTGGCCGAAGGCAAGATACGCTCCGGCCTTCAAGTTCGGGGCAACCTCCTGCCGGTAAATCGCGGCCTGTGCCTCGTCAGGCGCCAGGATCATGATGACGTCAGACGCCTTCACCGCATCAGCAACCGGCATCACCTTGAGCCCGCTCTGCTCGGCTTTCCGCCAAGAACTGCCTTCGCGCAGGCCGACCACGACTGCGACCCCGCTCTCTTTGAGGTTGAGGGCATGGGCGTGTCCCTGACTGCCGTAACCGACAACCGCCACGTTCTTGTTCGTGATCTGTTGGAGATCAGCATCCTTGTCGTAATAAATCTTCATCGTGCGCTCCGGTTCGCAAGAGGTTGATACTGGGCCCCGGCAGTAGATCGACTGGCGCGCAGTGCCGCCGCTACTCGCGGGCCACTTTCTTGGGTTGCGTCGAGGCGGAACGGAGCGGCTCGCGTGCCACGGCAACGCGGCCGGTCCTCGTCAATTCTTTGATGCCCAACGGCTGCAGCAGGTTGATGATGGCTTCAATTTTCTTTGGATCACCCGTCACTTCGATGGTATAGGTGGCCGGCGTCGAATCAATGACGTTGGCGCGGAAGATATCGCAGATCCGGAGGGCTTCAGCTCGATCTTCCTGTCGCGTATGCACTTTGATCAGCGCGGTCTCTCGAGACACAAATTCGCTTTCGTTCAGGTCCACGACCTTGATGACGTCGATCAGCTTGTTCAACTGCTTCACGATCTGTTCGACGATCCGCTCGTCCCCAGACGTCACGATGGTCATTTGCGACATGGATGGATCGAGCGTCGGTGCGACGGACAGGCTTTCGATGTTGAAGCCCCGGCCGCTGAACAGTCCCGCGATGCGCGAGAGCACGCCAAATTTGTTCTCGACCGTGACGAGAATAATATGTTCCATGAAATGCTACGAGCTTATGGCTGATGGCGTATCGCGTATGGTCCGGACAGAAACCCGTATCACGCTTGTGCTATCAGCTATCTGCTATACGCTCCCTCGTTCTTAGGCCGTTAGTATCGTGTCCTTGTCCTGTGGCGCTGTCTTGGTCGCGCCGCTCTGCTTTTGCTTCAGCTCCGGCGGATCCTCCAGAATCATTTCGTGATTGCACCCGCCGGCGGGAATCATCGGATACACGTTCTCGTACGGATGGGTCGGCACATCCACGATCACCGGCCCTTTGGCGGCGATGGCCTCCTTGAGCACGCCATCGAGGTCGGCCACCTTGCCGGCGCGCAAGCCGACGGCGCCGTACGCTTCGGCTAATTTCACGAAATCCGGCGTCGTATCCAAATAGCTGGAGGCGTAACGTCCCTCGTAGAACAGGTCCTGCCACTGCCGGACCATCCCATGAAAGCGATTGTTCATTATGAATACTTTCACAGGAAGCTTGTGCACAACCGCTGTCGCCATCTCTTGCATGTTCATCTGCACGCTGCCGTCGCCGGCGATACAGAGCACGAGCCGGCCGGGAAAAGCCGCTTGCGCTCCCATGGCCGCGGGAAATCCGAATCCCATGGTGCCCAGGCCACCGGAGGTCAACCAGCGGTTCGGTTTGGCCATCTTGAAGTACTGCGCGGCCCACATTTGGTGCTGACCGACGTCCGTGGACACGATCGGATCGAGGTCTTTGGTCAATTCATAAAGGCGTTTGATCACCTCTTGCGGCTTGATCGGTCCCTCGACATCCTGCTGATAGATCAGAGGATGGGCATGCTCCCATTCGCGAATCTGGTCCCACCAGGCTTTGCGAAGCTCCTTCTGCTCGCCATTGACGGTTGCTCGAAGTATCTGATTGAGCTCGCGTAGAACCGCCTTGCAATCGCCGACGATCGGAATATCGACGTGAATGTTCTTTCTGATCGACGTCGGATCGATGTCGATGTGAATGATCTTGGCGTAGGGACAGAACTCCGAGACCTTGCCCGTCACCCGGTCATCGAACCGTGCGCCGATTGCCACGACGAGATCGGAGTAATGGACCGCCATGTTGGCTTGATAGGTGCCATGCATGCCCATCATGCCGAGCGATAAGGGATGCTCTCCGGGAAACGCGCCCAATCCCATTAACGTCATGTCGACGGGAATCTGCGTGAGTTCCGCCAGTTCGATCAATTCCTTGGAAGCCCCGGAGAAGACGACGCCGCCGCCGACGTAGAGAATCGGCTTCTTCGCCTTCATGATGGCTTCCGCTGCCTGCTTGATCTGCCACTTGTTGCCTTCGTAGGTCGGATTATATCCCCGGATCGACACAGAGTTGGGATAACTGAATTCCGTCTTGTCCATTGATACGTCTTTGGGAATGTCCACCAACACCGGCCCAGGACGACCGGTGGTCGCAATATAGAACGCCTCCTTGATCGTGGAGGCCAGTTCATTGACGTCCTTGACAAGAAAATTGTATTTGGTGCAGGGACGGCTCAAGCCGACGTTGTCCGCTTCCTGGAACGCGTCGTTCCCGATCAGGCTGGTCGGAACCTGCCCGCTGAAGCACACCAGCGGAACGGAGTCCATATAGGCATCGGCCAGGGCGGTGATCACGTTCGTCATTCCGGGTCCTGACGTGACCAAGCACACCCCAGCCCTGCCGGTGGCCTTGGCGTAGCCTTCCGCCATGTGACCGGCGCCCTGCTCGTGGCGAGTCAACACCACCTCGATGTCCTTCTGCTGATGAAGCATGTCAAAAATTTTGAGCACGACGCCTCCCGGCAGGGCGAAGATGGTCTTCACGCCCTCACGCCTAAGGCATTCGATAAAGATTTCAGCACCTGTCAGTTTCATGCTGAGCCTCCCCTCCCACTCCGCGATGAGGCACGGATGGAGACACCCCTACCTTTGCTTCCATCGAGTGGTGACACCCTATCTCACCCACCCACCCTGCGCACGCCGAGACGTGCGCTCGACCCGGTGTTCCACTGATGAGTCACAAATATCTGAAAAATCAATGAGAAAGATCAGAGATCGTAGCATCGTGAACGTGCCAGGTCAATAGGATAACCTCACCGTTACGTGGTAGTCCTTCGAACCTGGAACGAGTTGAAGCCGGTGAGAAAAGAGCGCGGTGGGGAAGACCTATAAGCCGGATTCTGTCCCGTCGAGGATCTGCTCCTCAACGGCGGTGATCATTTCTCTAGGATCCGGGTTGCCCCGAACCTCAAGCGACCTACCCGAAGACCTCGGCCGGGCCAGCCGGTCGCCGCATTCCGTAGAACGCGGCAGTCGTCTTCCTATTTGGTCTTGCATCGAGCGACGCTTACCGTGCCGGCGATGTCGCCATCCCCGCGGTGGGCTCTTACCCCGCCGTTTCACCCTTGCCTGATCCGCTGCGACTCCATTGGGATCCCGTCGCGTTGGCCATCGGCGGTCTGTTCTCTGTGGTGCTGGTGTCGGATCGCTCCGCCTGGGTGTTACCCAGCGCTCTGCCCATGAAGTCCGGACTTTCCTCTCGTCCATGACGAGCAATCACCCGGTCTTCTCCCTCGCGCGAGATCAGTATAAAAAACAAAGGCACCGGATGCAAGCGCGGGGACGATCCCAGGCGCGAGGCGCTAGCGGCTGATCGGAGGCAGCTCTGTTGGAGGAAGGGGTGTCTTGGTCTGATAGATAGCCATGGCTTCGGGCATCCATTGCTTCAGTTGATCGATACGCGTCTCGTGACTTGGATGCGTCGACATGAATTCGGCCGGAGCACCTCCCCCCGACATCTGCGCCATACGCTCCCACAAGGCCACCGCTTCGCGAGGATCGTAGCCCGCATCGGCGGCAAGGAGAATGCCGATGTAATCCGCTTCCGATTCATGTTTCCGGCTGAAGGGCAGCAACATGCCCACCTGAGCGCCGACTCCCAAGGCCGCCATGGTCGCCTGTCCAAGGGCTGCGCTTCCTGTTCCGATGCCGGCCGCGGTGCCCAGCACTTGCACTCCGATATTCGTCGCTTGGCCTTGACTCATCCGTTCGGCTCCATGACGAGCCAACGCATGGACAACTTCATGTCCCATCACCGCGGCAAGACCTGCCTCCGTCTTCGCCATTGGGAAAATTCCCGTGTAGACCGCCATTTTCCCGCCGGGAAGGGCAAACGCGTTGGCCGTCTTGTCGTCCTTAAATACCGTCACTTCCCATTGGAACTGCTGCGCCATCTCGGCGTACTTCGATCGCTTCGCGGCTTCGACAATGCGCGCGGCCACCCGTTTCACTGGTTCGATCTCGCGTGGGTCCTGCGACGGTTTCATGTTGGGATCGCTTTTCACCTGATCGTAGGCCTGTGCTCCCATCTTCATTTCTTCCGATACCGACGTCATGAGAAATTGCGATCGCCCCGTGTACGGATTCGTCTCGCATCCGCTGAGCAGGGCGAGCGGAAGAAGAACCAGTCCCAGGCGCGTCATCATCTGAACCTTGGTTCGGCATGAGCGCATCACATTTTCTCCTGATAGTTCGTTCCGTTAGTGTCTTGTTTGACCGATATTCAGTGGTCTGCTACATTACCGCGCCTTAACGACATTTTCTACCAGGCAAGGAGTAGCGGCCAGTCGTTAGACGATCGCCCACCTTCAACCTCGGCGCACGGTGCCAAGCGCGGTGTCACGAGCAGCTTCGCCCGTCACGTCACCCATCGGGATGTCATCATTATCTGTTGAACGCATTGGGATCGATGAATCCGGCAAAGGCGACTATTTCGGCCCGCTCGTCATCGCCGCCGTGTTCGTCGACGCAACGACCCAAAACGAGCTTGCCCTCATGGCTGTGCGAGACAGCAAGAAAATTTCTGACGGCCGCATTCTCGAACTCGCCCCTGATATCAAAACAATCTGTCCGCACAGCGTGATCGTCATCGGCCCGCAGAAATACAACGAGCTGTATCTGAAGATCAAAAATCTGAACCGGTTGCTCGCTTGGGGGCACGCCAAGGCGCTTGAGACGTTGCTGGAGCGCGTCTCCTGCGAACGGGCCATCTCCGATCAGTTTGGCGATGAACGATTGATCCTCAATGCCCTTCAAGAAAAAGGACGGAGGATCGTGCTGGAACAGCGCACGAAGGCGGAATCCGACCTTGCCGTGGCGGCCGCATCCATCGTGGCCAGGGCCGAATTTTTGCTGCGCCTGAAACGCCTGTCAGAAGACGTCGGCACGACGCTCCCCAAAGGCGCCTCGCCTGCGGTGGAGTTAGCAGGCCGAATGGTCGTGAAAAAGCATGGAGAAGAACGGCTGTCTACGGTCGCAAAGCTCCATTTCAAGACGACCAAGGCCGTCCTTGGTGCCTCGACCGGCTAGACCGACTCGCCCACTTCCAGGTCGGAAGTCTTGCCTGAGATGGGAGGTTTCTGGTCGGCTTGTACGTCGCCCTCCCAGTACAGCATGCGGTGACAGTAGGGACAGGTGTGAAGATCCTGCGACCGTTTGACTTCTGCGACCAGTTGCGGAGGAATCTGCAGACGACATCCGGCGCACATCCCTCCTTTGATCGCCGCGAGCGGCTGATCTTTTCTGGCAGCTTTGAGTTTCGCATAGCGGGCGAGGAGGACCGGTTCGACGTTGGCTGAGCGGTCCCGCTGCTGCGATTCCAGTTGCGTGAGTTCTGCAGACAGTCTGTTGTCGAGCTCATCGAGCACCTGTTTTTCTTTGGTGAAGGCTTGCTCGGCGGCACGGACCTTTTCTTGAGCCTCCGTGGCCGTTCGCTGAAGTTGCTCGATTTTCTCCATGCAGGCCAGCACCTTGTCTTCGATTTCCGATTTCTTTTTGTTCGCCATCTGCAATTCGAAGAGATGGGCTTGATACTCTTTGTTGGTCTTCAGCTCGGACAACCTGGCGCGCATTTTGTCGGTGTGAGCATCCTGCGCCTCGACGTCTTTTTCATGGGCGCGTCGCTCTTTGACGGAGGCCTCAACCGCGGCACTGGTCTCCTGCAGCAATTGCTTGGCTTCGCGCAACGGCGCTTCAACGGCATGAAGACGTTCGGGGATCCTTCGACGTTGTTCGGTGATCTCCAGGATGCGGAGATCAAGCTTCTGAAGTTCGATGAGCGGGGACAGGTTCTGGTTCAATGAACTCCCACGCCTGAATCACGAGGAAGGTTGCCGGTCCATTGGTGGGCCCACTAGGACTCGAACCTAGGACCAGCTGATTATGAGTCAGCCGCTCTAACCACCTGAGCTATGGGCCCTCGAACGGAACCGCTCAGCCGCCGGCTCAGATTACGATCGAGGCGAAGACCCGACTCGACAGCATGGCCCTCGCGCGCGCCTCGATCTATGCGATTTTAGGCCTGAGTGTGAGACAGAGTCAAATCGCCCGGCGCCTTACAGACTCTCGACAAAACTGCGCAGCTTCTTGCTTCGGCTTGGATGCCGCAGCTTCCGCAGGGCTTTCGCTTCAATCTGCCGGATGCGTTCCCGGGTGACCTCGAAGTCCTGGCCGACTTCCTCGAGTGTATGATCGGTCGCTTCGCCGATCCCGAAACGCTTGCGCAGCACCTTTTCTTCCCTCGGCGTCAGGGTCTCCAGTGCGCTGTTGATTTGCCGCTGCAAATCATAGCGGATTGCCGCTTCCAAGGGAGAGATCGCTTTCTTGTCTTCGATGAAATCGCCCAGATGACTGTCTTCCTCTTCACCGATCGGCGTTTCCAAGGAAATTGGCTCTCTGGCGATTTTCAAAATCTTGCGCACTTTGTCCAGCGGCAAGTCCATACGCTCTGCGATCTCCTCTGGAGTCGGCTCGCGACCGAGCTTCTGGACCAGGTGGCGGGACGTTCGAATCAGTTTGTTGATCGTTTCGATCATGTGCACGGGGATGCGGATGGTCCGAGCCTGGTCTGCGATCGCGCGCGTAATGGCCTGACGGATCCACCAGGTAGCGTAGGTGCTGAACTTGTACCCGCGCTTGTATTCAAACTTATCGACCGCTTTCATCAATCCAATATTGCCTTCCTGAATCAAATCCAGGAACTGCAGTCCGCGATTCGTGTACTTCTTGGCGATACTCACGACAAGGCGGAGGTTGGCCTCGACGAGTTCGGCCTTTCCGCGCTTGACCTTCTCTTCGGCCACATCCAGATGCTTGACTGCATCTTTGATTTCCTCTCCTGGGACCAACGCCTCTTCGCTTTCCAATTGACGGATGCGGCCCTTTGCAGCCTGGTACAGTTTCTTGATGTCCTGGAGCGTCTCCTCCGAGACACCGGTTTTTCGCTTGACCCCTTGGAAATCCTTTCGGTCGCGACAGAGCTTTCGCAACAGTTCGGCACCCGCTTCGCCGCCGACGCCTAGACGCCGCTGGCAGCTGACAATTTCTCGTTCGGCCGTGCGGATTTGAATCGCCATCTCACGGACACGCTGCACCATCCGGTCCTTGAGCACGCCGTGGAGGTTGACGGCTTCCATTTTGTCGACGACTTGCTCCCGGATCGCGTCGATCTGCTTTTTAATCTTTTTCAGCTTCGCGGGGTCCTTGGCGGCCTGACGCGCTTTTTCGTAGAGTCCCTTCAGCGATGTGGACACCTTACGGACGGTGTTCAACCCTTCCAGCGTTTTGAGGCGCAACTCCTCGTAGTCGCGCTCGACTTCCTCCTCCTCGAAATCCTCCTCCGTTTCCTGAATCGGCACGATTTCGCGAACGTCAATCTTGCCGTTCTTGAGCTGCTCTCGCAGCGAGAGGATGAACTCAATCGTCATCGGCATGCCGTAGATGACGAAGGCGATGTCCCGCTTCCCTTCTTCGATGCGCTTGGCGATTTCGATCTCGCCTTCCCGACTCAGCAACGCGACACTGCCCATTTCTTTGAGATAGAGCCTGACCGGGTCATCCGTCCGACTCAACGCTCCGGGCGTCAGATCGATCTCTTTTTCGGTGTCGTCGCCGGCGTCGCCCTCGTCCGCCTCTTCGCCGGCATCCTCCTGTTCGGTGGTGCTGCGGCTTTTCTGCTGACGCTCGCCTTCCGGAGCATCGACAATCTCAATGTCCATCTCACCGAACATCGTCATGATGCTGCCGAATTGCTCTGATGACACGACTTCTGCCGGCAACGTGCTGTTCAGCTCGTCGTAGGTCAGAAACCCCTTCTCTTTACCGATCGAGATGAGCTTCTTGACTTCCACGAGCAATTCTTGTTTCGCCATACCTACTCCTTCACCAAAGAAAGCGTTCCTGCGGGCCGTCCGGCCTTCTGCATCCGCAGTTCGTTGACTTGTGCGTTCAATGCTCGAGCGTCCTCGATGCGCCCTTCCCGCTCCGCGGCTTTCAGCTGAGCGATCAGGTCGCGTAAGACCGCTTCCGCACGCTTGCGATCGATCGTATTAAGACACCCCTGAATGTGTGCGCGGATATCGTCGAAATGCTCTTCCCGCATCGAGAGTTCCGTCGCCAACGAGCCGCATTCCGGGTCGTCGACGACGCTGTCGAGCACTCGGCGAATTCCCACGCGCCCGTCCGGCTCAAGCGTAGCGAGCGCGCGCTCGACGATCCTCCGACAGGCCGGAATCGAAAAGGCCTCAGAACGAAGCCTGCGGAGGTCGGCAGGCAACAATTGCCCCTGCAGCAACAGATAGACAAGATCGCGTTCTTCCGGAGCGCTCTTGAAGGCCGCAGGCTGTGTCGGCACAGACGTTGGTCTCGACGAACCAAGCCGTGACTGATCCCGCAAGGCCGGATAGCGATCGATGAGGCGTTGCTGATTGATGCCGAACCGCTCCGCGACGAGCCGAATGCGTTCTTCCCGCTCGATGGGATGCTCGCTCTTCTGTAGGATTCGCAAGATCTCGTCCACGCTGCGAATCCGTCCTTCGATCGTGCTGCCTTCAGCGGTTTTCACACTATGTTCCAGCGCGAAGTCGAGCAAACTCGGCGCCTGTTCCTCAAGTCTGGCAAAGGCATCAGAGCCTTCTTTTCGCACATAAGTGTCTGGGTCATCTCCCGACGGAAGCGTCACGACCTTGACCCCCAGTCCACTGTTCACGAACAGATCCAACCCGCGCAACGCCGCGCGGATGCCCGCCGCATCGGGATCGAAGAGCAAGACCACCTTCGACGCAAAGCGCCGAAGTACCTGAACGTGCTCGGGCGTGAGCGCGGTACCCAGCGTCGCCACCGTGTGAGTCAGGCCGGCTTGATGCAATGCGATCGCATCGAAATAGCCTTCCACGACGATGACGGTCTTCGTCCGGACAATGGCCTCCCGAGCCACGTCCAAGGCAAAGAGCGTCTGCCCCTTCTTGAATAAGAGCGTATCAGGCGAGTTCAAATATTTAGGGTCTCCCTCTCCCAGGACACGGCCGCCGAATCCAACCACACGTTTGCGTAGATCGGTGATCGTCAACATCACCCTGCCGCGGAAACGGTCATAATATCCGGAGCCGTTCTCACGTTGGATGACGAGTCCGGCCGAGGCCAGGTCTTGTGGCGTGAAGCCCTGTTTCGTCATCGCCTTGAGCAAGCCGTCCCATTGCGCCGGCGCAACCCCGATGCTGAACTGATCAATCGTCGCTTGCCGTATGCCGCGTCCGGCCAAGTATTCTCGCGCTTCTGCACCAATCCGCTCGTCTCGCAGATTGTCGAAAAACCATCGTGACGCCAGCTGATTGACTTGCTCTGTCCGATGGCCCTGTTGGCTTTGAGATCCGGGATCAGCCGTTGGCTGCTGCACTTCGATCCCCAGACGTCGTCCTAAGTCACGGACCGTTTCAGGAAAGCTCGCGCCGGTAATGCGGGTCAAAAAGGTGAACACGTTGCCCCCGGCGCCGCAGCCAAAACAGTGAAAAATCTGCCGGCTTGGACTCACCGTAAACGAGGGACTTTTTTCTTGGTGAAAGGGGCAAAGACCTTTCAAATTTTGCCCGGCGCGGGTCAAACTGACATGCTGCCCGACGATGTCGACGATGTCGGCCCGATCTCGGATCTGGTTGATAACATCCTCAGAAATCAGGCCTCTACCCATGGGAGACGCAGCTCCTCATCCCCACCAACGTCGGTGGGCCTGTACGCGTAAGTGATCGAAAAAATTGACCGGTCAGGTTAACAGACGCAGAGGAAATCTGTCAATGAACGGGCACCCGCAGCGATACTGGCGTGTGGTCATCCGGGCGGCCAACCCAGGTGTCGGCCACCGAGAACATGCAGATGGAGGTGGAACACGGTCTGGCCGGCATCTGGTCCCGTGTTGGTCACGATACGGTAACCGCTCTGGGCCAATCCCTTTTGTGTTGCGACCTTGGCACACGTGATCATGAGTTGAGCCAAGAGATCGGAGTCCTGATCGCGACAATCTTGGACTGCAGACACATGCTTTTTGGGGATGATCAGTGTGTGGACCGGGGCCTGGGGATTGATATCATCGAAGGCCACCGTGCGATCGTCCTCATGGACAATCTTGGCCGGGATGGTTTTTTGAACGATTCTGCAAAATAGACAGTCGGTCATGACTCGCCCTCAGGTGGATTGTCGCAATCCGGATTTTCCGTATCGTGTCCCCAATTCCTGATACACCTCGTGCAGTGAGAGATCGTGATAGCCCAGGACCATCAATGTGTGGAACAGAAGATCAGCCACCTCATAGATGATCTCCTCTCGCTTTCCTCCCTTCGCAGCTAGAAGGACTTCCCCGGCCTCTTCTGCGACTTTTTTAAGGATCTTATCCTGACCGGCTTCGAAGAGCTTGGTCGTGTAAGAGCCTGGCTGTGGCAAAGCCTTGCGAGCGGCAATGATCCGCAGGACGCTTTCAAGGATGCCGCCGTGCGCCTCCGAAGATTTCTGCATGTTGGACGGGCCTTCGTTCAGTTTGGAGAAAAAGCAGGCGCGTTCGCCGGTATGGCACGTAGGCCCCGTCGGTTGCGCCTTCACTAAAATCGTGTCCCGGTCGCAATCGACGAAGAGGTCCTTGACCATGAGTTTATGACCCGAAGTTTCGCCTTTTTCCCAGAGTCTCTGTCTCGACCGGCTCCAGAAGTGGACGGACTTCGTCGCCAAGGTTCGGTTCAGTGCCTCTTGGTTCATATACCCAAGCATGAGAACGGTCCCATCCAGCCAGTCCTGGATGACGGCGGGAAGCAGCCCCTGGTCATTAAATGTCAGCTCGCGATCGGCCATTACTCCACCTGTCCAGCCGGCTCTTCACGCACCGGCACGCCTCGGTCCCGAAGATACGCCTTGGCTTGGGGAATGGTATAGGTTCGGAAATGAAAAATCGAGGCGGCGAGGACGGCATCCGCCTTTCCTTTGACCAATCCGTCGTAGAGGTGCTCGAGTGTTCCAACACCACCCGAAGCAATCACTGGCACGGATACGCGTTGGGCAATCGCCGCTGTCAGGCCGAGATCGTACCCGCGCTGCTGGCCATCCTCGTCCATGCTCGTCAACAAGATCTCGCCCGCCCCATAGCGTTCCATTCGGTGCGCCCACTCGACTGCATTGATGCCGGTCGGCTTTCTCCCGCCATGCGTAAACACTTCCCATGAAGCCGGTTGTGCCCCACGTTTGGCATCGATGGCCACGACAATGCACTGCGTACCGAACCGTTCTGCTGCCTCCTTCACAAAATCCGGCCGCTCGACAGCAGCCGTATTGATGCTGACCTTGTCTGCACCGGCATTGAGCAAATTGCGGATATCGTCCAGCGTGCGCACGCCCCCGCCCACAGTAACCGGCATGAAGACACTCGCTGCCGTGCGTTCGACGACGTCGATGATCGTCTTCCGATTTTCGTGCGAGGCGGTGATGTCCAGAAAACAGAGCTCATCCGCACCCTCACGATCGTAGACCATCGCCACGGCCACCGGATCTCCAGCGTCTCGGAGGTTGACAAAGCTCACGCCTTTGACGACACGGCCGTCTTTCACGTCGAGACAGGGAATGATGCGCTTCGTCAACATGCTTGCTCACTTCGTTCGCTGAAGGCGATACCGACCGATTGGCACGCGGCATCGGTAGATCAAAACACTAGCCACTCGCCGCTGGCTCCTCGCCTAAGGCCGCCACAGCGGCCATATAGTCGAGTTTTCCGTCGTACAGCGCCTTGCCCACAATCGCTCCCACGACCTGCGGACCCAGAGATCGCACCGCCCTCAAATCGTCAATGCGGGAGATGCCTCCGGAGGCAATCACGGGAAACGGCGATGAGGCTACAATCTCTTTGAGCGCGGGCAGATTCGGCCCCTCCAGCATTCCATCGCGTGCGATGTCTGTGTAAATGACAGCCCCCAGGGAAAATTCGGAAAGGTCTTTGAGCAAGTCGATGGCAGTGGTTTCGGATACCGATGTCCACCCTTTCACGGCGACCTTGCCGTTTCGAGCATCGAGCCCAAGAAGAATCCGCCGGGGAAATGCGCGGCATGCCTCATCGAGAAATTTCCGGTCCGTCAGAGCCGCCGTGCCTAGCACGATGCGTGAGACGCCGGCCTCGAGGTAGCGCCGGACGGTCGAAAGATTTCGAATGCCTCCGCCGACCTGGATTTCGATGCGTACCGCCTGCCTGACCGCTTCGATCTGTGGAAAGTTCTTCGGCTCTCCTTCCACTGCGCCGTTGAGGTCGACAAGATGTATGATACCTGCACCGGCCTCCTCCCACCGTCGAGCCATCAATGGAACATCAGCAGAATATACAGTCTCCGCAGCCATGTCGCCTTGACGCAGCCTGACGCACCGTCCGTCTTTCACATCGATGGCCGGGATGACCACCATGCCTACTCTCCCTCGTGCGTCCCGAATGGAAACGCTTTTATTACGTGGTCGGCACCGTACCTGGCCAATTCCTCTGCAGTCACAAACACTCCGCCATGCTGGAAGAATCCCAGAAAATCCTGGGTCAACGGCTTCTGGCGTTCGTAGTAGTTGCCGACCCAGAGCACTTGGTTGTCAGGTGCGACCACCTTCACTTCAAATCCGACGGTGGCGGGTGGATCCGCTCCCAACCGGCCGCCCGATCGTTCTTGATACACCAGAACCTGGCCCATCAAGGCGGCGTCTGCCTTGAGCTTGGCAGCGACGTATGCCGCCTGACGCTCCGGCGTAGTCTGCTCGGCCTCTTCACCTGATCGAGCGACCGCCCTGGCCCCTTCGGCCGGCGAGAGCACCATGAGTCCCTGCCGGTTTTTGAGCCTCGTCCAGAACAGCTGTGTCACCTTTTCGGCAGCATAGGGCGGCACCGTTGCGGTCTGCCTCAATGGTGTTTCGACGCTCGCAGGCGTACCGACTGAGATATCCGAGCGCTTCACGCTTTGCGGCGTAGAAAGATACATATCCTCTACGTCCCTCACCTGCGGAGTCGCCAAAGTCGTAAACGGCACCAACACGATCGTTCGTATCTGGTAACGAGACAGCTCGCTGGACGTCTGGGTAGTGACCTTGGAGCCACTGCAAGCGACTCCGATCATCAGAAAGAATGCCATCGCTGCTGCAGAGCACCGGCCAGACGATAGGAGGCTATGCACGCCATGCTCCAAAATTTTTTATTAAGCGCAAGCCCACGGATTGGCTCTTTTCGGGGTGGAATTGGCAGGCCACGATATTGTCCTTCCAGATCGTCGAGACAAACGGAACGCCATAGGTCGTGACCGCGGCCGCCACCAGGGGGTCGGCGGGGTCGACAAAATATGAATGCACAAAATACCAGTTGGAGCCGTCTGGGATATCGCCGAAGATCGGACACCTCCGCTGCATGTGCACTTGATTCCATCCCATGTGAGGAACCTTCAGCGCAGGATCGAGCGTGAACTTCCGCACGATGCCGGGAATAATGTTGAAGCCTTGGTGAACGCCAAATTCCATGCTTTCTGTGAATAACAGTTGCAAGCCCAGGCAGATTCCAAGAAACGGCTTCCCGGACTGAATCGAGGATCGAACGGGCTCGACGAGATTGAACCGCTCTAAGTTCGCCATGCAATCGCCAAAAGCACCGACACCCGGCAACACCACGTGTCCGGCATCCCTGATCGTGGCCGGATCCCGAGTGACGACGGCCCGATGCCCCACCGATTCGAAGGCCTTTGAGACGCTACGCAAATTCCCCATTCCGTAATCTACGATGGCAATCATGACCGTGATCCTTCGAAAGGCTGTAACAATACCGCAACCGCATTCCGCCTGCTACTACCTATCTCTTTCGGCAAGCGGTCAAGACAAAAGAAAGGGGCAGGTTTCTGCTCAGAAACCTGCCCCTGAAATTACCACTCTCCGTCAGCAATTCGCGGGTGGCGCCGATCTGGGCGCCATTCTCACCCGCCCGACCCGACCGCGCCGAGACGCGGCCCTTCCCTGGCACACGCAGCGGGGGACCCCACGCCCGCGGCTACAACATGCCCTTCGTCGAGAGCACTTTTCCAGCCAGTCTGTCCTCGAGCATTGTGGCCTGATCCAACGCTTTAGCGGTGGCTTTAAAAATCGCTTCCATGATGTGGTGCGGGTTGCGGCCGTAGAGGAGATTGACGTGCAGATTGAGCCCCCCATGAGTCACGAACGCCTGAAAGAAGTCTTCGAAGAGACCAAGATCGAACGCCTTAATCTTCCGATCCGGCAGATTCACGTTGTAGACCAAGAAGGGTCTGCCGCTGAGGTCGACCGTGACCTGCGCCAGCGTTTCATCCAGCGGTGCAGAAGAGAATCCGAATCGCTTAATGCCCGCCTTCTCGCCCAAGGCCTGGTGAAGGGCCTTTCCCATGACGATCCCCACGTCTTCGACCGTATGATGCTCATCGATGTCGAGATCACCCTTCGCCTGGACAGTCAGATCGAAGAAGCCATGTTTGGCCAGCAGCTCGAGCATATGGTCGAGAAACCGGATGCCCGTGTCGATCTTGCCCTGTCCGCTGCCGTCAAGCGTCCATTCGACGCGAATGTCGGTTTCCTTCGTCGCGCGGTGCAGCGACGCCTGTCTGGGCGCAGATCCATTTTTCTTCATGTAAACCTGCTTTGGGCTGATTTGGCGTGCGCGTCGAATCCTTCGATCTGCGCGAGCCGGACTAAGTGATCCTTTACCTTGCTCAATTCTTCCTTTGTATAGTGCACGATATTGCTGATCTTCGTATAGTCATGAATCGAGAGGGCGGAAAAAAACCGTGCCGTCGCACCGGTCGGCAGCACGTGATTCGGTCCCGCGATATAGTCCGCCACCGAGGGCGGAGTATACCGGCCCAAGAAAAACGCCCCCGCGTGTCGGATTCGTTCCAAGTAATCAAACGGCTCGTCGACGGCGAGCGTGAGGTGCTCCGCGGCGATTTCGTTGGCCACATTGATGGCCTCATCCATCGTCGTCACGACGAATGCGACCGAGTACCTGTTCACCGACCTCGTGGCGATTTTCTCTCGCTGCAGTCCCTTCAATTGACGCTCGACGAGATCGGCCACCTCTTTGGCGAGCGAGGCAGAGGTCGTCACCAACCACACGTGCGCCTCCTCGTCATGCTCGGCTTCGCACAACAGGTCCGCCGCCACATGCGAGGGTTTGGCGCCCTCGTCGGCAATGACGAGCAACTCACTGGGCCCTGCGACCATATCGATGCCGACGGTCCCATACAGCATTCGTTTGGCTGTGGCGACAAAGAGGTTGCCTGGCCCCACAATCTTGTCCACTCTGGCGATGGTCTTCGTGCCGAAGGCCAAGGCGCCGATCGCCTGAACGCCTCCCACTCGATAGATTTCGTCGACCCCGGCAATGTCCGCGGCAACAAGTAAATAAGGATTGATCCCGCCCTTTTGAGGCGGAGAACACATCACGATCCGCTTCACACCAGCGACTTTGGCCGGGATGGCGCTCATCAACACGGTAGACGGATAGACGGCCTTCCCACCCGGTACGTACACACCAACGGCATCAATCGGCGTAATGACCTGACCCAGCGTTGCCGCACCATCTTGATACATCCAGGTCTTCGTCCGTTGCCGTTCGTGAAATGCCTCGATACGCTGCGCCGCAAAACGCAGGGCATCGCCTTCCTCTTTGCGGATATGGTAGTACGCCTCCTTAATTTCTTCAGGCCTGACTCTTACCTGATCCGCGGTGAGCGTGACCTTGTCGAACTGCTTGGTGAAGCGAAGAACCGCGTTGTCGCCGCCGCGTTCGACAGCCTGCAGAATTGTCTTCACCGGCTTCTCAACGGCGTTTCCTTGAATCCGTGCCCGCGCCGCGACCTTTTGGAGGGTGGGAAGGAACACGCGATCGGTGGAAGCCACAATCTTCATGTGCGCGCCCGTTTCTCTTTGCGACCGGCCGTCCGTATGGGCTTGGCCGACCCGGCTCGGGAAGATCGTTCAGATGCAGCGCAGGCCAGTCGCAGGTTCTTCAGTAACTCTCCGATGGCCTGATGCTTCAACTTGAGACTGGCTCTGTTGACAATCAAGCGCGCCGTGGACCGGGCGATGCACTCGATTTCCACAAGTCCGTGCGCTTTGAGCGTACTACCGGTTTCAACCAGGTCGACGATGCGGTCAGCGAGGCCGACGATGGGCGCCAGTTCAATGGAGCCGTAGAGCTTGATGATTTCAACCGGCACGCCCCGCTGATTGAAATACCGTTCCGTAATCTTCGGGTATTTGGTGGCGACGCGGATTTTTGATGAGAGCCGGTCGCGCGCTGCTTGCCCGCGGAAAGCGGCGACGGCAATTCTACACGCTCCAAACCCCAAATCCAATGGTTCGTAGACGTCCCTGTCCTGCTCGAGCAAAACGTCCTTGCCGACCACGCCGACGTCTGCGGCTCCGTGCTCGACGTAGGTGGGCACGTCCGTGGGCCTTACGATCAGAAACGCCATGCCGATTTCGGGGCAGGGAATCAGCAGCCGCCGGCTATCGGCCGCCGGCTTGACCGCGTCATAACCCGCCTTCGCGAACAGCTTGAGCGTGGGTTCGATCAGTTTCCCCTTGCAGAGTGCGACCGTTAGCATCAGGTTATACCTTTAGCCGCTCGACGACGGCGCCAAGACCACGCAACTTCTCCTCGATTCGCTCATAGCCGCGATCCAGATGATAGACCCGCAGGACTTCGGTCGTACCCTCGGCCGCCAGCCCGGCCAAAATCAGCCCGGCACTGGCGCGCAAGTCCGAAGCCATCACCGGGGCACCCGCGAGCCGGCCGCGGCCGGTCACCACAACACGGTTGCCTTCGACACGGATGTCCGCTCCCATGCGGCGCAACTCTTCCACGTGCATGAAACGACTCTCGAATACTGTTTCCGTGATAATGCTCGTGCCGTCAGCCACCGACATCAGGGCAACCATCTGCGCCTGCATGTCGGTGGGAAACCCAGGGAACGGCATTGTACGGACATCAACTCCTTTCAGTCGAACAGCCTTCGTCGCATCGATATGAACACGCTCCTTTTCGACGCTAACCGTCACGCCGGCCTCTCGCAGCTTGTTCAGAACCGGCTCAAGATGTTCGGGACGGCATCGTGTGACTGAAACCGCTCCCTTCGTGATCGCGCCCGCCACTGCGTACGTGCCCGCTTCAATGCGATCGGGTATCACCTCGTGGTCGCTTCCTCGCAGCTCCCGGACACCCTCGATCGTAATCACGTCGGTGCCGGCCCCCAAGATCCGCGCGCCGCGTTTGGTCAAAAAGTCCGCCAAATCGACGATTTCAGGCTCTTTCGCGGCATTCTCAATGACCGTCGTTCCCTGAGCCAGGGAAGCGGCCATCATCAGGTTTTCTGTTCCCGTCACTGTCGGCACATCACAATAAATCAACGCCCCCCTGAGCCGTTTGGCTTTCGCCCGTATGTATCCGTGCTCGATGGAGACGTCAGCGCCCAATTTGGCCAATCCCGCCAGGTGCAAATTCACGGGACGCGAGCCGATGGCACAACCACCGGGCAAGGACACGATCGCTTCGCCCCAGCGAGCGACCAGCGGCCCCAGCACGAGGACCGACGCCCGCATGGTTTTCACCAGTTCATAGGGAGCCTGCGTCGACCGAATGACATCCGCCTTAATCACCGCGCGATTGCCTTCGTGATGAATATCGGCCCCGAGGATGCCGAGGAGTCTCCCCATCGTGACGACATCGACCACTCGCGGCACGTTGCTGATGACGCACTGGCCGCCGCCGAGGATCGTCGATGCAAGGATGGGCAGCGCGGAGTTTTTTGCTCCACTGACTTGAACCTCTCCGCGAAGCGGTATGCCACCAGAGATGGCGATTTTATCCATGCGCTTGCCCTTTCATCCGGCTCGCTCGACGATCACGATTCGATCAATTCCCGCATCATCCGGCACAATCTCAACCCTGGTATAGGCCGGCATGGTCTCGATCTTCGCGCAAATGTCGGCACTCTGACCTTGCCCGATTTCCATGGCTAGAACCCCCCCGCGAGCGAGGTACGAACCCGCCGCATCAAGAAGCCGTTCATGAACTTCCGTGCCTCTCGTTCCGGCAACCAGCGCCATCCGAGGCTCGTAGCGGCTGACTTCAGGCTGAAGCGCACACCAGTCGGATTCACGAATGTAGGGCGGATTGGCCAGGATGGCCGTCACTGTGCTTTCGAAGTTCGAGCCGGCGAGGGGCGTTAAAAGATCGCCTTCGAGCCAGCTGATGGTCGTGTCAAGCCCGTGACGACGGGCATTTCGCTTGGCCGTCTCCAACGCCGCGGAAGAAAGATCCGTCGCGAGAATTTTTGCGTGTGGCACGGCCCGAGCGAAGGTCACCGCCACACAGCCGGATCCTGTCCCCACATCAACGACGAGCGGACGAACGCCTTGCGGCAGGCGCTGAATCACTTCCTGCACTAAGAGTTCGGTTTCCGGGCGTGGAATCAGCACGCTGGGGTTGACTTCGAATTCGAGGCCGCAGAACTCCTGTGTTCCCAAAATGTATTGCAGCGGTTCCCTCGCAGCCCTCCGGTTCACATACTCATCGACTCTCGCCATCTCGTCCTCGCTGACGGGGCGTGAACGGTCGACGATCTGACTCGAACGGCTCATGCTCAGCGCATGTTCGATGAGCCAGCGCGCTTCGCGCTCAGCGGCTTCAATGCCGGCAGCATGGAGGCGGCGGCGGATTTGCACCATCAAGGAGCCAAGCGTACAGATGTCAGCCGACTTGTGGAAAGCGGAGCGCGGCATCAGGAGGCCTCCGCGGCCGCTGCATGATCGCGCTGGGCGCGCAATGCCTCGACGAATTCATCCATGTCCCCTTCAAGGACCTGCTCCAGTTTATGCAGCGTCAATCCCACGCGGTGGTCTGTGACACGGTTTTGGGGAAAGTTGTAGGTCCGAATTTTTTCACTGCGATCGCCGGTTCCGACCTGCGCCTTACGGTTTTGCGCTATTTCGGCCTCCTGCTTCTGGCGTTCTGCCTCGACGATTCTTGCACGGAGCGTTCGCATGGCCTTTGTGCGATTTTTCAGTTGCGACCGCTCGTCCTGGCAGGACACCACGACGCCCGTCGGAAGATGCGTGATGCGGACGGCCGAATAGGTCGTATTCACGCTCTGACCGCCGGCGCCAGAGGAACAGAACGTATCAATTCGCAAATCCTTCGGGTCGATTTGCACATCAACTTCATCAACCTCGGGCATGACGGCAACGGTCACCGTCGAGGTATGGATCCGGCCGGCCGCCTCCGTCACCGGCACACGTTGAACGCGATGCACGCCGCTTTCGTATTTGAACAAGCCATAGCCGCCTTTGCCCTCGATGACCGCAATAACGGTCTTATATCCCCCCTTGCCCGTTTCCGACGCCTCGACGATATCGACCTTCAGCTTGTGCCGCTCGGCAAATTTCGTATACATACGAAACAGGTCGCCCGCAAACAAAGCCGCTTCATCTCCACCGGTCCCGGCTCTAATCTCCAGAAAGAGGTTCTTGTCGTCCCGGGGGTCTTTGGGTGTGAGATGATCCAGCACGCGTCGTTCGAGCTCTTCACGCTCCGCCTCCAACTGCGCCGTTTCTTCCACCGCCAACGAATGGAGCTCCGCACCTGCGGAGGGATCCACCAGCATGTGGGCGGCTTCATCCAATTGCTTGAGGATCTCCTGGTACCGGTGAAAGAGCTGCGAGACCGGTTCGAGTTCCGTGCGCTCCTTCGTCAGCTTGACAAGCAGGGTCGGCTGGCTGATGACGGACGGATCCATGAGCTGGCTGGTCAGCTCCTCATAGCGGCTGGCCGATACCTCCCATTTTTTCAATAAGCCCGGATCCATCATGGCCTCTACGCTTGTGGACACAAAAAAAGAGACCCTGCCTCTGCGAAGCAGGGTCTCTCGTATGTTGGTTCAGCCCGACTACTTGCCCTTCTTCGCGTACTTCTTCTTGAATCGCTCGACCCGTCCTTCGGTATCGACGATCTTTTGCGTGCCCGTGAAAAACGGATGACAACTGGAGCAAATATCGACGTTGATGTCCCCGACGGTGGATCTGGTTTTATAGCTGTTGCCGCAGGCGCAATGCACTGTCGCCTCTCGATACAGCGGATGAATGCCCTTTTTCATGTTCCCACCCCTGGCATCACTGCGTTCGCCTTCGCCTATTCGAAGGCGCGTCACTTTACCCTGTCTCGGTCCGCAGATACAAGATCAGCGGTTCATGGATTGCAGGAACTCCTGATTGGTCTTCGTGCCGTGCACCTTGTCCATCAGGAATTCCATTGCTTCCATCGTGCCCAACGGGCTCAACACCTTTCGGAGGATCCACATCTTGTTGAGGCGGTCCTTGTCCACCAACAACTCTTCCTTCCTCGTTCCCGATTGACTGATATCGATGGCGGGGAAGATCCGCTTGTCGGCCAGGCGACGGTCGAGATGGACCTCCATGTTGCCCGTACCCTTGAACTCTTCGAAGATCACGTCGTCCATTCGGCTGCCTGTGTCCACAAGGGCGGTGGCCATGATTGTTAAGCTCCCGCCATTCTCAATGTTACGCGCGGCTCCGAAAAACCGCTTCGGCCGTTGCAGCGCGTTGGAGTCGAGACCGCCCGACAAGACTTTGCCGCTGGGGGGCGCGATCGTGTTATAGGCACGAGCCAGCCGCGTGATGCTGTCCAAAAGGATGACAACATCCTTCTTATGTTCGACCAATCGTTTGGCCTTTTCGAGCACCATTTCTGCGACCTGAGCATGCCGCTGAGCTGGCTCGTCAAACGTCGAGCTAATGACTTCCGCTTTCACCTGCCGCTGCCAATCGGTGACTTCTTCCGGTCGTTCATCGATCAGCAGAACGATCAACGTCACTTCCTTATGGTTCTTGAGGATGGCGCGGGCGATCGCCTGCAGCAACATCGTTTTTCCCGTTCGGGGAGCGGCCACGATCAACCCACGCTGCCCTTTCCCGATCGGCGTCGTGAGATCCATGACCCGAGTACAGTATTCTTCCCGATCGAACTCCAACTGAATCCGCTCTTCCGGATAGAGAGGGGTGAGGTTATCGAACAGAATCTTATCGCGGGCCACTTCGGGATCTTCGAAATTAACCTTTTCGACCTTCAAGAGGGCAAAGTAGCGTTCGCTTTCCTTCGGCGGCCTGATCTGTCCGGAAACGATATCGCCTGTCCGAAGATTGAACCGGCGTATCTGTGACGGCGAAATGTAAATGTCATCAGGTCCGGGCAGATAGTTGGAATCGGGGGCCCGGAGAAAACCGAACCCATCCGGCAGGGTCTCCAAGACGCCCTCGCCGAAGACGACCCCGTTTTTTTCGGTTTGCGCCTGTAGGATTGCGAAGATCAGTTCCTGCTTGCGGAGGTTCGCGGCCCCTTCGATCTTGAGATCTCGCGCGACGTCATTCAAGTCGGCGATCGTTTTCTGCTTCAATTCGGCAAGATGCATAACTTCTCCCTTAGTTTGTGCCATACGTATTCCTCAAGCTCGGGGCTGATGGTCAAAGACAAGTATCAACGCGGAACGTATGATCAACCATTGAAACGATGTGCAATAACTGTTCGGTAGTGATTTGACTATTGTGTGTTTGGTAGAGGGGATCTGCTGTGAAGGATGTGTCCGTTCATGCTCATACGATGTGTTTGTCAACCGCAAGCAAAGCCGAACTCACCCCTCGACGCGTCATGTAATTCGATTGTGGCCCCGGAAGTTCTTGTGTGTGGAGAGAACGCAGACTCGAGTCGACATGGAACGCTACTAACGCAGCATACCTCGCAGGTCGACGGTTGTCAACAGCGCTGTCCATTCCGGCATCCTCTGCCCAAGAAGCCACCGTGACTCGTGTTCGCAGAGCCGCTGTTGCAGCGGCTTGGGAGGGTATGCTACATCGACGCTGAAGGAGAACCCGATGGGCCGTGAGGACGATCAAGAGCATGAGCGGCTTTTCACCTTGTCCGAAGCCAACCATCTCATCCCTCAATTGAATACCCGGATCGCATCGGTCCGTCAAGCGAAGGCCGTTCTGGCGAGGACAAGGGACGATATCCGGCGCGCGAGTGCGCGAGCGGAATACGGGGGCGGAAGCACCGCGGGTCCCCTCTATATCTCCACCCTCTACCAGATCAGCGCAAACCTCCAGGCCATCCAGGAGATGGGCGTCCTTATCAAAGATGTCGATCTCGGCCTCTGCGATTTCCCGCATCTTCGAGACGGCCGTGTCGTGTTTCTCTGTTGGAAGTATGGCGAGCCGGAAATCAAGTGGTGGCATGAAACCAACACGGGATACAAAGACCGTTGCCCGCTGGAAGGCACAGCCTAACTTCACCGCCACGCTCGATACGCATGAAATTTGTCATCATTGGGTTTGACGGCCCTGAGGGCGAAGCCAGACGAAAGATCTACCGCCCGGCCCATTTGGCCAACATGGAACCGCTGGACCAAGCCGGCCGTGTCGTGCTCGCCGGACCGCTTACCGATAAAACTGGCAGCCTCATCGTGATCGAGGCGGACTCGCTGGAAGAGGCTCAAAAGTTTGCGCAGGAAGATCCTTACACCGTCCATGGCGTCTTTGAGCGCGTGGAAATCCATCCGTTCACCCAGGTCTTTCCTAAGACCCGCTAGCTCCAAGGTATTCAAGGACTTACAGGATTACCGTTTCTTTATTACCCCTCCCTTGGTGCGTTGCCGACCACTGGACCAGGCGGTATAGTTGATCACATGAATGGTCGATGTGGCCCATGGTTTTCCGCGGCCGCTCTCCTGATGGCCTTGGTCCACCCCGCATTTGCCACCACCACAAAGACCGTGATCGCGGAAGCCCAGTACGTCATGGCGGACGGCGATACCCTGGCCAGCGCTGAAGAGAAAGTGATGCAGCGTGCGCAACGCAAAGCTGTGGAAGAAGCCGGTGTCTATTTGGAATCAACCTTTCACGATTGGGAAAGAGAATGGCAAGGACGGACGATTCGCAACACCTCGTGGGAGATCCGTACGATTACGGCAGCCGTTACGGAGACGCAAACCCTCGACTCGCGCCGGTCTTTCGACCAGGATCGGCCGGTGTTTTTCCTCCGCATCCGCGCCACCGTCGACCTGCAGCACCTGGCAGATGCCATTCGCCGGCTTCAGTCTGAGGCTCAGCTGGCGAAACATTTTCGAGAGCTTCAGCAGGAAAACCAGCACCTCCGCGCTCAACTGAAAGAATTCCAACAGGAGCCGGAAGGTGTCCGCATGCTCATGATTGAGCCCAGCGGAAAGCCAGAGTCGGTGATACGCGCCAAACAGCATCTCGAAACTGCGTTTCAGACTCCGGACCTCTGGAAGAAAATACAGTTCGCCTCCGATGCTCTTCAACTCGATCCACACTCCGCCGAACCATTGATCGTCAGAGGCCAAGCGTATCTGCGCCTCGTGTCCATCGCATATTCCGAGCGCAGCTATGCAAGCGGCTATGCGGCTCATATCGAGAACGCCCGCTCGGATTTCGACCAAGCCGTACGGTTGGATGACAAGAATCTGTGGGCCTGGATAGGGAAAGGCGACGTCCAAACGTGGCTGAAACGGACGGACGAAGCGGCACTTTGCTATGAACGTGCCCTGGCTCTGGATCCATTTTTTGATATTGCGCGGCAGCGGTTGATCGGGCTCCTTACAACACAAGCTCGCCGACAAGCGAAGGCCCAACAATGGCATCAATCGCTGGCGACCCTTAAGAAACTCCTGAATGCGCACACCCCAGAAAGCTGGCTGCCCGAGCAGAAAGAGGCCTTTCTCCTGCGTAGCGACGTGCTACTCAAACTGAACCGTCCAGAGCAAGCGCTTGAGGATCTATCGACGGTCATCAAACTGGATCCGACGAACGTCGGCGCGCTCGTGACGAGGGGCAATCTGTACCGAGGCCGGCTCCAAGGACGTTTGGCCAAGGAAGATTTCGAACAAGCCTGCGTACTGGGATCGATTGAGGCGTGCGAACAACTCCCCTAATATCAGTGGCTCCTAAGATGGCGTGAATCCTGGATGTTTTGTGTTCCCACCGCTCGCGACCGCATTCATTTCCCTACGGAAGTTTGTTTGACTTCGCGGAAGCGGCGCTCCTATAATTAAAACACTGCCATTGATCCGGGCCCAAGAGCTGGTCGACGTCATTTCGCAGGACAGGAGGGGCAAAAGGCCTAAGCCGTCTGCTGTCCAGTAGCCCATTATTTCCGCATGTTGGGCCTTCTGCGAGGTTGCAGAGATCCCATGAAAAAGCTTAGATTGTCGGAGGTCGATTCGCCCAAACAACTGACATCTCGCCTGTTAACCCCTTACGCGGAGTGTAGGCCGTAATGACTCAATATCGCGTGCTCCCCGGACCTGAGCATTTTCTTCCTCCAGCAGCAGCTTCGATGGGCGTATACCTGCCGAATCCTGGGGAAGCCCACATCAACGGCGTCATTGTGTCCGAAGAAAAGGCCTATGAAGAGGCTGCCCGCCAATTCCTGATGGCCAAAGTGCCGACGATCTTTCCCGGTCCGTTGGTGCTCTGGGCTTGGAACGAAAAAGCCGCGAAAAAAGCCACCGCGATCCGTCATCTCTACAATACATTGAAAGAATGTGTGCAGTCTGGTCAAAAGGCGATGCTCATTCCGATGCCGGATTATCGGCCCAAATATCCGAAGATCAATCCGGAAGTAGAAATCAACCCTAACCATCCGAACTTGACCATCTGGCACAATAAAATAGACTGTTGCATGTTCGTGGGCGTGCACTGCCATCAAGCCAATCTTTCACTCAAAATCATTCGCGGTGGCACGTCATGCTATACGATCGCCATGTGTGCGCAAGCGGGTCATGAAGACGCCATGCTTTCCTTCCGCGATGCTTCAGTCGAAAAAATCATGAAACTGGCAGATACGGTCAAACGATTAAAGGGAACAGTCGAACCACGACTAACCAAAAACGGAGCCTCTAGCTGAGCAGCTGGAGGATCGAGGCGAGTGAAAGGAGGCCGGATCCATGGCTAACACCCCCACAGTCATTGGCACGCAAAACAAAAAGGGTCAAACGTTCATGGATCCGTGGAAGATGCTCCATGAAGCGCCTCGCACGCCATCGTTCTTCACCGGCAGCGAAGTCATTAAGGAAGCCGTCCGCCGTGCCAGCTGCGACGTCATGATCGCCTATCCAATCACCCCGCAGAGCGAAGCTGCGGCCTTGATCGGCGAACTGTTTGCGGAGGGTTACATCGGCGATTACTTCCGCGGAGAGAGCGAGTTCGCCGTCATGTCGCAATGCGCGGGCGCTGCGTTCGGAGGTGCACGGGTCTTTACGACCACCGCCGGACCCGGCACGATGCGGGCGATGGAAAACTTTCCGATGTGGGCGGGCGCGCGGCTCCCGATCCAAATGATCGTCACCTGCCGCGGCATCAATTCCCCGTTGTCGATCCAGCCAGACACCTTGGAGATTGCCTACTTGCTGAATACCGGTATGTTGGTCTGGCACGCGGAAACGGCCCAAGACTTCTTCGATTGGATTCTCAAGGGCTATATGGTTTCAGAAGAGCCGGACGTGCATCTTCCACTGGCGCTGTGTTGCGACGGTTTCTTCGTCACGCACACCAAAGACGTGGTCAATCTCACGCCCCCCGATATGTGCCTGCCTCCTTATGATCCCTACCGCTCGCCGGTCCCCTGTATGGACATGGAATGTCCTCCGGTGCGCATGATGCGCGATCCCTTCGTCATGAAGAGCAACTACATCAGCTATGCGACGCATGCCTCCTGGCAGCAGGAAATCTGGGCGGCAATCGAACGATCCCGTAAACATTCCATCCACTGGCTGAACGGGCTGATCGATGCCGAGAACACGGACGCGGATATCGTCATCGTCGCGTCAGGCACGGCCGTTTCGCAAGGCCGCGAAGCCATCCGCTTGTTGGAGGACGAGGGTGTGCGTTGCGGTCTCGTCAAGATCAAGACGCTGCGCCCATGGCCGGAAGAGGAAATCCGTGAAGCGACCAAGAACGCGAAACACATTTTCGTGCCGGAGTTCAACGTCACCGGTTGGCTGGCGAAGGAGATCCGCGCGACGATTCCCAATCACCAACGTGTGCATGCGGGCCCGCACGTCTGCGGAGGCATGACCATGCCGCCGGAGATTATCGTGTCGGAAATTAAGACGGCCCTCGGGATGAAGAGCTTCTCCCTGGCCGGTCGTGGAAGCTGAGCAGCACTTATCTTGAAACTGTTCGCTCCCGCGAGCGAATCTGAGGAGGCCATCATGAGCAAGGAACGCATTAAGATTTCTGAAGATCTCTACGACATCATGCCGTCGGACTACCAGGATCTGGTCAAGAGCGCCACCTACGGCAAGGAAGACCGGGGCTGGAAAGACATCGGCTCCTCGAAGGAGCTGATCGAGCAGCATTCGCTCTGCGCCGGCTGTCCCGAGTCGATGGCCTTTCGCTACATCCTGGCCTCACTACCGAATCCAGAGGACACTGTCATGGTCGGGTCGACCGGCTGCACCAGCCTCGTGTTCCCGATGGTGGCCGTCCACAACATCCACTCGCTATTTGGCAATCAGAATGCTATTGCCTCCGGGCTGAAGCGCGCTCTCAGCGTCCGGTTCCCCGACCGGGTGAAAGACGTCGTCGTCCTCGCGGGCGATGGTGCAACCGTCGACATCGGGCTCGATATGACGCTGCAGGCATGGTTTCGCCAGGAGAAATTCACGACGATTTGCTTCGACAACGAGCTCTACGCCAATACCGGTGGTCAGGAAAGCGGACTCATGCAAAAGGGGTTCGTAGCTAAGATGGCGCCCGTCGGCAAGCTATTCGACAAGGTACGGTTGCCGGAAATCGCCCGCGAATCAGGCTGTCATTATGTCGTGAACTGCACGGTCAGCAAGCCCTCGCTCGTGGAGAAGGTCATCCGCAACGCCGTGCACATCGCGCGGGAGATCGGTCCGACCTATCTTCAACTGTATACGCCCTGCATCCTTGAAATCGGCAAGAACAGCATGGAAGGGCTCCAGGAGATGCGCGACTCCGAAAAGCCGACCGAGCGGTTTGCGTACAAGGAATATATCAGCGAGCCAGCGAAGCAGTTGCTGGCGGAACTCGCCGCGAAGGAGAAGGAACGGAAAGCCGCGGCCAAGCAACTAGCTGGTCAAGCCTAACCGAACCGGAGGCCTATCATGATTAAGAAACGACTCAACATCCGGATGTCGGGCTTGGGGGGGCAAGGTGCGGTCACGGCGGCGCACGTCCTGGCGATGGCTGCCAACCGGGACGGCAAATTTTCGATCTCCAATCCGTTCTTCGGAGCGGAGAAGCGCATGGCGCCGGCAGAGAGTTACTGCCGGATCGGGATCGAGCGGATTTATGACCGCGGTGAACTCGTGTTCCCTGATGTGATCCAGGTATTCCACCCGCAGGTCATTACGATGGGGAAAAGCTACACGATGCCGTTTTACTCCGGTGTGAAGGAGGGCGGTGTGGTTATTATTAACTCCGCTCAACCCCTCCTCTCTGAGGAGGACGTGCAGCGACTGAATGATTTGAACGTCGCGGTGTTCTACATTGCAGGCACGGAACTCGCCATTGAAGTCGCCGGCACTGAATTGTCGACGAATATGGCCATGATTGGGTCGGTATCAGGCATCACCAAATGCGTCACGATGGAAGCCCTCGATGGCGCCCTTCAAGAGAGGTTTGGCAAGAAGTTCGTCGCATCGGGCGGTACCGCTTCTCTGGACGAAGCCATTAAGAAAAAGTTTGCCAAGAAAGAAATGCTGTTAGCGAAAAATCTGGCGACCGTGAAGCGCGCCTATGAAATCGCCAGTGAATGGGCCGAGAAAAACAAGGTTGAGCTGCGAGTCGGCAATCCGGCCGTCGCCGCGTAAGAAAAGGAACCAACTTGAATGTATAATGTCGCGCAAGTCATCGACGAGAAATGCACGGCCAAGAAGGGTTGTCGGTTGTGCATCATGTATTGTCCGGAGGCGAACTGTCTCGACCTGAATTCGGCCAAGATGGTGGCGGAGGTCAATATCGACCGGTGTAAGGGATGTGAGCTGTGCGTGGTGGTCTGCAACGCGGCCAAACACGAAGCCATCCTGATGCAGGCCGTCAGCGCGACCGGACAATTGATGTCGAAAAAAGGAGAGTCGGCGGCCCTCGGACAAGCCTACCAAGGTTAGCCGGGCTCGCATTGAATGGGAAAAACCCCATGGCGTTCGCGCTATGGGGTTTTTTGTTGTTCCTCGAAGGGGTGCGCAATGGAAAGCGAAGATAATGTGATCGCAGAGCTTCTCAAGGAAATCTCGGGGCTGATCAGTGAATATCCCAAAGCGATCGAACGACGGGCGGCCGTGATCCAGGCCTCCGGCAAAGATCCTGAACTCGTCGACAAGCTCGTCAAAGCAGCCGATACGATGCGAGACAGCGGCAACCTCTACCTCACATGGGCGAAGCATTATGCGGCTCTCGCCGAGGGCAACACGGACGCTTCATCGGATGAAGACGAAACCGAGGACTTCGACGT
>DATIGH010000069.1:0-2696 GCA_035454845.1 Nitrospira sp. | reverse complement strand
TCGTCCACCTTGGTAAACATCGACTCGGCGAAGAAGGCGCTGCCGATGGCCACTCCATAGAGGCCGCCAACCAACTGATCCCCCTGCCAGGTTTCAACTGAGTGGGCATAGCCTTGCTCGTGAAGTGCCACATAGGCCTCGATCATGGCCGGCGTAATCCAGGTCCCGCCTTCGGGATGCTGCGGCCGCGGGCCGGCACAGTGCCGCACGACTCTGTCAAAAGATCTATCAAAGGTCACGAGGAAACGGCCCGGACGAAGACTGCGCTTCAAGCTGCGTGAGACGTGGAGACGGTCTGGGAAGAGCACAGTGCGAGGATCGGGAGACCACCATAAGATGGGCTGTCCCTCGTTGTACCAGGGGAAAATGCCATGACGGTAGGCTTCCAGCAGCCGTTCAGTCTGAAGGTCGCCCCCAATGGCAAGCAGGCCTTCAGGCGTCGCATGCTCGACGGCGGGAAAGCGGAGATCGCGCGGATTTCGGCTCAACCGGACCATGGCTGAGCGGCAGTGTCACCCCTTGTTCGACGTGCCTGAGGCGAGGAGCGGCTGAAAGATCGGATCGGCGTCAAGGACCGATTTCAAGTGGTCCGCTCCGATGAAGAAATCCCAGATTTGCTGATTACTCCCCGGCACTTCCCCAAACCATCGTTTCGCTTCGGTCAGCCGCTCAAGGATTGCGCCGTTGTTTCGGTTCGGTGTGAACAGCAGACTGTACGCTTTCGTGTACTCGGAGATGAACTTATCAAGCGGAATCTCAGCAAACGTACCGGCTTGATCGGCGTCTTGATAGGCGGCGCGAATGTCTTGGTCATCGAGGTTGCGGTTCCAGGCGACCTTATTGATGCGCGACCAGGCCAACTGTAACAGCGCTTCGGCCTTAGCCGTTTTTCGCTCGTCCGGCACATCCTTCACCAGCTGCTCGTGCACTTCGATCGAACGATCCTGATCGAGATTCCACCGGAGAGCGACGCCCCATCTGAAGCGATTGTCGAGTTGCTGGGGACGGACCTCTGCCAGGGTGCGCAGGGCAGGAAGCAGGCGATACAGGTAATCGGCTGTCGTCGGCCGTTCAAATCCACCCATCTCCATGTCCAGGGAGAGATCCAGCCGCTCACCCTGCGCATAGACGTTCCAATACTGTTCGTTGACCGCCAGCGCCAGCGCTGGATCTTTCACATTTAGTTTGTGGGCTTCCACCGCCTCGCGCAGAATCGCGGAGTAGAGATCCCTGGTCAGGACCGTCAGTGCGTCTGCTTGATGCGGGTCGATGATCAAGACGCGATTGAGCAGGGCGACGCGATCGCGCAATCCCGGGAAGGACGCCGCGCGGGCGGCCGCGGCGACCAGCAACCCCGGTGCATCGTCGGGTCCCCACCAGATAACGGAGTCGGGGATAGCCTTACTGGATTCCGTGACGAAGGGAATGATCTCTTGGGGGATGCCGTCGACCGGCGCTCCGTCGCTCACCAGGAGGTTAACCACGGCCGAGTCGCTCGGGAATTTGTGTTTCTTCAGACCCGAGAGCACCACCCATTGTATATTCAGACTCTTCACCGCACGCCGCGCGGGCTTCACGGTGTTGGTCCATTTGTAGCTGCCGGGTGCTTTCGTGATGGGAGCCGTCAAGGGGTCCTGATAGGCCACGTTGAGGGTGACCAGGGTCGCCGGCACAGAGATCAGCGGTGCCTGCGGACGCACGTGGAAGGAGGCGTTCGGCAGCGGTTTAGTTGACACCACGGTGAGGTGAAGGCCGCTGCCCGGAGGCGACAAGCCGATGAGATCCATGACAAAGGCCGATGCCGGGTAATGCGTCAGATCATCGTGGAAAAACGGCAGCGCGCCATTCGTGGGCCAAAGCACGTCCATGCCGGCGTCCACTCTTGTCAGAGCCGGTTCATGAACCGCTTTGATATCAGCCCAGCAGGTTTCTGGCGAGGGCTGAGAGCCTGACGACGCCGGAGAGGAGGACGGACCGGATCGTGGCCCGGCGATCAGTCGATACTGGCAGGCGAAATCGAGCGTGGCAGTCTTGGCGATATCTCCCTTCGAGATCGCTTCGGCATACTGTAAGGCCACCGACGCGGCAGGGGAAGGAGCCTTGGATTTTTTCTTATGAGGCGCCGCGCCAGCCGGAGAGATCGCAAGGGCGAGCAGTGCCGTAACCACTACGGCCAGAACCGAATGAGATCGAGTAGAACCTATAAAGCTGATCATGAGCGATTCACTCCTTGACGAAAAAGAAGAGAGAAAGCCAAGTACTGTACCACGCGGATTTTGCGCTGCGAAAGGGGCGTCTGCTGGCCCGGCCGGCTATGGCTGAGGCGGTAGCGGCGTGGGTGAACGGGTAAATTTCACCAGCGAGCGGATATAGGCCAGCACTGCGACCTGGTCCTCCTGAGATAGTCGTTGCTCCCAGCCGGCCATGGCCGTACGAGGCCGTCCCTTGGCAATAATCTTTAACAGCTCCTGATCGGACTTGGCGGCGGTCTGAGCGGAAACCAAGTTGCCGGGCCGTGGTGATAATGAGGTGGCTTGCGCGCCGTCGCCTCGGCCTTCCGGTCCATGGCACTCGGCGCACACTCGTTGATAGATGGTCTGTCCCCGCTCGAGTTCCGGAGGCGTCACCGGCTCGGCCGGGACATGACCGATGATGGCGAGCAGTCCTCCGAGCAGCGCTCCGATCCCAATCAGCCG
>DATIGH010000068.1:0-8226 GCA_035454845.1 Nitrospira sp. | reverse complement strand
CTCCGCAGTAAACAGTACCTGGCGGTAGTGATTGTTCTTGGCCGTCGCCTCTTCAATGTTGACGATATACCCACTCATGGCATGCCTCCTTGTCTTGGAGGACTTCTAACTGCCTACATCAAGCGGTGTCAAGCGGCCTGTCAAAATGTTACCCCTCTATAAGAGTTTGTCTTGTTACTCCGATACAGAGCCAGTTTAAACCTACGCCTACCTCAGCTCCTTTCGAGTAAAGAAAATCTCGCTATCTCTCCGTTCCGAGCAGATCAGGAAAGAATCGTAAAGAAGGGGGGCGGGGGCCTCAGGAGGAAGAGAGGTCCTCTTATTGATAATCCTCGTTTAACGCTTTCAGAAACGCCACCAGTGGTGCTGCGTCAGATGGTGTCAGCGCAATACCCCGGAGCTCCAGAGCTCCGTTTCTCAGCGTTCCTGCTCGTGCAAGCGCCGACGTGTCCTGATAGAAGGCAATGATGTCTTCCAGGGTTGTGAACTGGCCGTTGTGCATGTACGGTGCGGAATGACTTAAATCACGAAGCCCTGGAGTCTTGAATCGCGCAATGGCACGGTCCAACAGCACACTGTCGGATAAGGTGCAGGGCTGTTGATCATCGCAGAGAATGGTCCGAATCTTCGACTGGGGAGCCGGCAGGTCGGGATTAGCAAAGATGTTCCAGACGCCCAAATCTGTGAGTGTGGTACCGTCCGAGGGGACCGAGCGAAACCGTTCGCTCGCTGTCGGATGGGCCTCAGTGGCTGGCAGGTCGTTGGCCGTTCTTGTTGCCAGCGTGGGAATGGATAATGTCAAAAATGCTCCCGCCCCGTGACTGGGAAAGGTGTCGTATTCCTTCTGGGTTGTTCCGGTATTGTGCAGCTTGAAATCGGTGAAGTTCGGCGCCATATGACAAGCGATGCAGTTGCCGACCTTTCCTGCGGCCAGTTCAGCGGGCGAGGCGACCGGCGCTGCCGGTTCTGCCAAAAACATCTTCAAACCTGACAATTGTGTCGGCCCAAACTCGAATGGTTGAGAGTGAAACTGGAATTGACCATCGGGGCGGTTCGGGTTCAAGGCCACAAACTGCGGGTTCGCGAGGTTGTTGATGAGCGTCCGCAGACGACGGCTGTAGTCGAGGGGGGATTCGTTGGGATCTGGTTGCTGAGGAAGCCCGTTGATCTCCAAAAAGACGTCAAAGGGTGAGCGAATCGGGGCGCCGCTGTCTTCTGTCTGCGAGAATAGCAGGCCATTCACGTAAGCGGCTACTACCTTCACCACGGAATTGAAGATCTCCTGATCCGAGGCCGATCCGACGAAGGTACGGAATTCCGGCGGGAGACGAAATTCATCCGGGATGTTCGGGTTGTTACCCGTAAAAAGGATGCGATAGGACAACCCGTCGAACTGATCAGAGGGATCAAAAGATCCGTCATCGCCCCGAACGACTCTCGCGATGTGGGCAATGGCTTGCGCTCGCTCACCAGGGAGCCAGCCAAAATTCCTACCGGTATAGGTTCCGGCAACGAGCTCTTCGGTGGAATTAAATTCCGCGTCAAAATGCAACAGCATTCCGCCCGGGCGGTTCAGGGTCGCATTGACCAGCGGGGGCGAATTGCGAGGTGCATGGGTCTTGCCGTCGCTGCGCGCAGGGATCGGACTACGGGAGGCAAAGTCGGTATAGGTCCGCATGCCGCCTTCCATAGCCGTCAGGAGGTCGTCGACGAAGTGACAAGATCGGCAATTCATTGACATGCCCTTGAAGGGAGCTTCGGCGGTAATCGGAGTTCCCAAGGTTTCCACCGAATCCACCACGGAATCGCCGGCGCGAGGATCATTGACGTCGCCGCCGGAGTCCAAAAACGCCTTGAACGCTTGGGCAAAGCGAGTTTCCATGAACAATCGTTCGCCAAGGGCCTGCTCCGCTCCGGGAGATCCTGTCACATTGGCCGTGGGAGGTGCAGGAGAAGACCCTTCGCCTGAACAACCTGTCATGAGGATGAGCGCTAACAGTCCTCCCCGAGAAGAAAACAGCAACGATCCTAAACTCGAGCGTCTCATGATCGTTTCCTCACAGTGGGTCACCACCTAGAGCGGAGGGGGTGATCTCTGCATGGGCGGTCTAGTCCTGTCAGTTCGGATATGCCGGCTTGACCGCACAATTCGACAAGTTGGGGATCGAACTGCGTGCCGGCGGCCACCTTCAATATGCGATAAGCGACTCGGTTGCGTGTCTGCTGGTCGTGTATGCCAGGCACCTCTATCGCGTCAAACGCATCGGCGATCGCTAGGACGCGCGCCTCTAGAGGAATGAAGGTTCCCCGTATCCCGTAGGGATACCCCGATCCATCCCATCGTTCGTGGTGGTGCGCAATGATCACCGAGGCCTGTCGGAGAAATCGGTAGCGGTCAAGCCATTGAGCCCCCAGCCTCGGATGAGATTGCCGGGCAGCATAGGACTGAACGTCGAGATATCCGGTATGTGAAGCGAGATTGTGGGGCAAGGCCAATAGACCTATGTCGTGGAGGAGCGCGGCGAGCGTCAAATGATGTAAGACCTCCAGTGAGAATCCCGCTGCCGCGCCAAGACTCCGGGCGATGTAGGCGGTTCGTCGTCCATGTCCACGTTGCCAAGGCAAGGCCTCATCAAGCAGATGCGCCGCCTGTCTCACGAGCATCTCTTCCAGGGTCTGTGGCGATCCGGAAATCTCAAGATGTTCACGCAGTGCGAGCATGTCGAGCACTTTCAGGGCAGTCGGGTGAATTGTCACTGCCATGACTGATGGCATAGCTGCTCCTTAGACAGAAAGCGTGAGGTGTACTCTGATCTCTGGGCCCGGCACTAGGCGTTCCTGATCGTTCCCTCTAGAAATAGGTCGCGGCTGAGACGACGCATGCGCTGTCATGAATTCGTGTGCTGGTGTTGGGATCGAAGGCTTGCGGTTGATACTGGTAACTGATTTTGAACACCGCGTCTTCAACGGGTCGATAATTCAAGCCGAATGAGATCTGTTCAAGATTGCCCCATCCACCCGTGCCGTTGCTGTTATCCAGGTTCGTATTGACCCTGTCGTATCGGATGACGGCCGTAAACGTTGAACCTTCGCCGAACCGTTTCGGCGACCACTTCGCCAGGAAGTCCGGCATGAAATGGTAATTGCCCTGAATGTAATATCCACTCATGCGCTGTGGAGGAATGCCGATGCCGCTGTTTCCCCCGATTCCGGTCAGGAGTGAGCCCGGTGCGAATCCGATTGTGTTGGTTGGAATGGCCCGTGAATTTCCTCTGGCATACGACCAAGCCGCTTCGCCGATAAGTTCGAACGGACCTCTCTGAAGGGTCCAGTCAACCGCAGCAATGCTAAGAGGGTTGTAATTGCCATTCGGTGAGCCATTGCCATAGTAACCCGAGCCCGCAACCTCGACGCCTAGGATTGGGCTAAAGGCCACACGGCCGGCAACCGCCTTGCCGTTATTGATGTCGAGTCCGTCATCTGCGGGACATTTTCGCTGACGGGATCCGCGTGTCCCCTCGGATTCGTTCACTCTCGGAGTGCCATCGCTGTCATACCCGCAGGGCCCGGTAGTGACATATAATTCGTAGTCCAATTTACTGGTACGACCTGGATAGAATGTTCCGTAGATGCCTGCGCCGGTTTCCGCCATGGTCGATGGGATGATGAAGCGGCTCACTAATGGACGGTCTGTGAGATCGTTCAACGGAGAGTCGTGGAGAAGATTGAATTTGCCGATCGGGACCAGCAGGATGCCGGCCCGTATGTTGAACGGTTCGTTGACGAGGTAGTCGATAAAGGCAAATTCTAAACCGATTTCCGCTCCCTGGGTGGCGTCTTCGCGAATGCCGTGCTCGATCTCAATTTCCGAGGCGAATTTGACGTGTTCGGTGATATCCGCATAAATGAACGGAACGAAGCGTTGCTGGTCAAAGCCGTTGGTCGTTCCGCCGTATCCGTTCTCGATGCTGGCCTTCTGCTGGGCTCGGTATTGAATATCCATATAGCCGCCGACGACAGCTTTGGGAGCAGCCACGAATGGTTTGGCATAGACTAAACGGCCCGAGCCGGTTGCGCCGAAACTCAATGGAACTTTTTCTTCTCCCGCTCGCTCCACCCTGACGTCTGTCATCGGACCAGTGGCCGTAGGATATTGACTCCCTGGCGCAAGTTCTTTTTGCTCCATTCTCCGTTCGGCAGGGCTTTCGCGACGTTCCTGTTCCTGATACGTCCGTAATTCCTCTTTATACTGCCTGACCTCGTCCTCGAGTTTCTTCATCCGTTGCTCCAGCGCGGCGTCTTCTGCCCAGGCTGTAAGGGGTGTAACCAACAGACCAATGGCCACGAGCAAGCATCGCATCTTCATAAAATCCTCCAAGGATTGCTGATGGATACCTGACTCGGGGCGCTATGGCCTCTGGTCTGTCGTGTCAGCTGCTAAGGGCGTCTCCTTCGAGTGATCTTCGCCAAAAAAAAGCCAGACATCACAAGTCGGATGTCTGGCTCTGGGCGAATAGCCTCTGGCCGATCTAAATTGTGCGAGCGCTATCGGGACGACATGGAGTCGTCAGATCGTTTTCCCGCCATTAATGGTTGTTGCAGGATCCACATTTCATATAACGGAATCACCATCATCACCAGAAAACTTAACATCATCAGCATGTCGCCGGTCAGCATGGTCAGCACGAAGAGGGGTGAAACATAGGTGATTAGCCAGGGCGACACCAGGTCGAGCATGACCCCACCAAATCCTCCCCACGTGACCATGGCCTTGAGTCCCCTACTGGCATTCGTGAGGTACGTGACATGCACGAGGATCATGAAGACGACCGGCATCGTGAACAAGTGGAAATGCGTGACCTCGGCCAGTTCACGGAACGACATCGGTTCGCCGAACGTCGTGTCGGAGCCTCGATAGTGATCGGCAACGCCCGCAGGAGAAAGGCCTGTCATGCTGTGCGCCCAGAAAAATGAAAAACAGAATCCCGCCAACATCAACATCAGAAACAACGTATACAGCAGCCGGATATGACGGTCGGAATCTCTGAGTCTGAACCGTTGGTTGAAATTTCGCATGCGGGACGCTTGGTCCTCTTATTTCACGTCCGAGAACCTAGTTTCCAAAAAGTAATCCGAAAAATCCCTTTTCAGCTCTGCGGGCCGCGACCGTATCGCTGCCAAGCCCTTTCGGCTTCAGATAGAATTCATCGACGAGGACAAGGACGCGTTTGACGCCAGCGCTGATAGATCGGACCGACATGGTGGCTCCCGATATGTTGATGATGTCTTTATTGATGCGGATCGGGTCAGACACCGTCTTGCCTTCGTACTGCGAGTTAAACCGCTTTTTGCCGACCTCACTCCCCTTCGCTTCGCGGAACACCAGGAGCTCCACATTGGTACAACGCCCTTCGCCGTCAACACCGACCATGTATGTCATGTGACGATGTTTGCCGATGGTATTATGGAGCATCGCGTAGCCATCCACTTTGTCGCCGGTCTCACCTATGTACACTTCAAACGATTCCTCAGGAAACCTCCACCCGATCCGATCTTCAATAAGTGCTTTCTTTTCTTGAGTCAGTCGAATCAGCTCTCGCCTGATCCGTTGGGATTTCGGCAGCATAAGCCTGACGGCTTCTTCCTCGTTCATAAAGACTTCAGCATGTTCGAGTTCTGCTTCCGTTAAATAGCGCCGCAGCTCATTATCCCAAATGCGTTCAACAGCGGGCGCAGCGATTGGGAGTCCAACGACGAGCAGGGCAGTTAATGCGATGGGTTTCAGGTGAGTGTGCATCCGCGTTCCTTCAGCTTCGCGTCTAAGCGATGATCGATATCGGCGATGACCTCTTTAGAGGGCTCGGCATCTGCCCAGCCGAACAGCCGAGAGCCACCGCGAAAGGCCCATCGCTGCCGTTCTTCATGGAAGTTCACATTCGTTACGTCGTTCAGACGCTTCACCTTCAAGATAATGCGCGAACGGTCCTTGCTCTCGGCCATCTCGCGCTGGAAGGCGCCAAACGTGCGTCCCGGCATTGGAATCTCCAGCCAGGTCGTTTCGATGACACCTTTCTCTTTTTCCTGCACTTTAATAGAGCGGTCCTTTACACTATCAACGGCCGCATCCCAGACTTGGTCATAAGAGCAAACGGTATAGCGTTCCTGCACCCCGGCGAGGGAGGAACACCCTGCCAATAAGACCAGCAGCCCAAAAGCGCTGAGACGAAATTTGAAATCCTTCCAGAGGTCTATCATCGTTCATACGGTGCTGTCCGCGAGAGCGAACAGCACCAACTCTCCTTAGAAGTAGGTAGCAGCCATGAACAGGAATCCATTGCCGTCAACGCGCAAGCCCGACGTGTTGAGCGGAGCCCCGTTCCCTGGAGCGTTCACAAAGGTGGAGGCCGTCGTATTCTTCTGAGTGTTGAAGAAATAGCTGAATTTGAAGACAGTATCTTCGATCGGTCTAAAATTCAGACCGATGGTCAACCGTTCGAGATCGCGCTGATTGCTGACCTGGCCGTTCGCCAGCCTGGTCTTGTTGCCTGTATCTGTGTCGACCGTCTCCCACCGGATAACGGCGGTAAACGTGGACGCTTCACTGAAGTGGGTCGGTGCGAGCTTTTTGATCCATTCGGGCATGAAATGATAGTTTCCTTGGATGTAATACCCGAACATCCCGTCCGGTCCTTGGGTGGTCAGGGTCGTGCCTTGATTGCCCGTGATGCGTGACCAGGCGGCTTCACCGATGACTTCAAACGGGCCGCGTTGAAGGGTCCAGTCAAGAGCATAGATGCCGATGTTATTGTCCTGATTATTCACCCCAGCGGCATTCTTGTTACTGTACTGCCCATAGAATGAGGAGCCGGCTATTTCCACGCCAAGAAATGGACTGAAGGCAACACGTCCTACTACCCCTTTATTGTCGTTGAGGTCACGGGAGACGCTGCCACGGCATGGCCTTGTTCCCGTCAGATCGGTAATCGTTGCGCCTTGTGCATTGCATCCCATTCCGTTCACTACATAGAATTCATAGTCCAGTTTCGACAGGCTTGACGGGTAGAGTGTTCCATAGAGGCCAGCCCCAGATTCAAACCATGTGCTCGGAATGACGAGCCGATCGACCATCGGGCGGTCAGGCAGGTCGTTGAGTGGGGAATCGTGCAAGAGATTGAATTTGCCAACAGGCATCAGCAGGATACCGCCTCGAATGTTGATTGCTTCATCAAGTAGATAGTCGAGTTGCGCGAATTCGAGTTGCATCGACCCTGTGTTGGTGCCGTTCTGGCCTGGAGAATTTGGCCCTCCTCGTTCAATCTCAATTTCCGTTGCGAATTTCACACGGTCCGTGATGTCTGCATAAATGAAGGGCACCATGCGCTCCTGGGTAAACGAATTTCTGCTGGGGTTATCCAGGGTAGGGCCTGTCGCCGCCACGTACTTAAAATCGGCGTACCCACCAATGGTCGCTTTAGGAGCAGACAAGAACGGTTTGGCGTAGATCAACTTTCCCGAACCGGTTGAACCGAATCCCAGTGGCACGTTTTCTTCACCTTTTCGTTCGACTTTGATGTCGGTGATAGGACCTGTGGCGGTTGGATACTGCGCTCCAGGTCGACCTGGTTTTTGTTCCATGGTTCGTTCCCCCGCGCCTTCCCCCCGTTCATGCTCCTGCAACTTCCTGGTGACGGCCTCATCCACCATTTTCTGTATTTCCTCAGGAGTCATGTCTACGGCCAATGCCGGCATCGTCTGAAGGCTAGCAATAACGAAAGCACTCAAGAGCCACCGAATCCTCATTCCAAACCTCCTCCATAGAATTATGGTGATCGGTTTGACTCTGGGCTCGGTGGCCTCTGGTCGTGTTGTCAAAAACGGAATGCTCGAAAGCGAATTCAGGGTGTGTCATAACGCATTAGGGGACGATGTTGATTCCCATCCTTCAATCGCATTGAACGGGATGATGACGATGCGTTTACATCGTTTGCATTTCAGTTCCAAGGTTCGACCTTTGACTTTGGCGATGAGTTGGCCGCACTGACAGCGTGTCTCGGACGCGTCCGCGAGAGCTTGCGATGAAGAGCCAGTCATTCTGGAGCCGCTTCCTTGATATTGAGAACAATTATTAAAATCGTCGACGAGTATATCGTCCGCCTCGTATACTGTCAATAGGTGCCGTGTGAGTGCTCCTTCGCTCCAGGGTTGCCGTATAATCTGCCTATGGGT
>DATIGH010000067.1:0-5084 GCA_035454845.1 Nitrospira sp. | reverse complement strand
TCAGGATCCCGGCCCGGTTGATTCCTCTTCTGCTCCTGATCTTTACCAAATCTCTGCATGCTCTTTACCGGCTCATGACGATCCTTTGTATGGTTTTCCTGCGCGATCGAAGGGCTGCACCTTCACACATCGTCACAGAATGACCATCCGTAGACCATACCTTTTTATAAGTATGTAATTCCGAGCCGGGCCTCTGCAGAACCTGTTACGGCACATGTATTGCTAGTCCCGCCAACAGAATCTTAGTCCAGTCAGTCAATCAATCAACATCACACGGTCGAGTCCAAACGATCGACTCGACCGTCCGAGAGGAGTTGAACTGCATGGGAAAGACTACGCACCGGCTCATCGCGTTTCGAAGTGTTCTGTTGGGTGCGGTCGTCCTTACGGGATCCTTGATCCTTGGGTGCGGGTCGGGGGATGAGGGCTCGGTGCCTTCTCCCATGGCCTCGAAGTCATTGGCGTGGGATTCCGTAGACGGCGTGTACGGATATCTGGTCTATTATGGAACCGAATCACCGGGTGTCGCTGGCTCCTGCGGATATGCGCAGTCGGTTTTCACGACAACACCCTCCGTGACCGTGACCGGGCTGACCGCACACACGACCTATTATTTTGCTGTGAGCGCTTTCAATGGACTGGAAAGTCCCTGCTCTGCCGAACTGAAGGCCGTGATCGACTCCATCTAGGCGCGACCTTCCCTACCAACTTCATTGACTCCTTCGCCCGGGGTTTGTTAGCTTCGAATTTCTACCCGCTTCAAGCCCAAGGAGAGCACATGCCCGTATCCACCTTGTCTCAAGAACAACTGACTGCCCTTCACAACAAAGCGACGCACTTGCGAATGGAAAGTGTGCGCTCGACCAGTGTGGCCGGCAGTGGCCATCCCTCGAGCTGCTGCTCAGCCGCCGACATCGTCGCTGCACTCTTCTTTTCCATCATGCGTTACGATCCCAAAAATCCGAAAGCGCCCAACAGCGACCGTTTCGTGCTCTCCAAAGGACATGCCGCCCCAGTGCTTTACGCCGCATGGGCGGAAGCCGGTCTCTTCCCCAAAGAAGACCTGTTGAAATTGCGGACGCTCACTTCGGATCTGGAAGGACATCCCACGCCCCGGCTTCCATTTGTCGACATGGCAACCGGGTCCCTGGGACAGGGGCTGCCCGTCGGCGTCGGCCTCGCATTGAATGCCAAATACGTGGACAAGACGGATTATCGCACCTACGTCTTGATGGGCGACGGCGAATCAGTTGAGGGATCCGTCTGGGAAGCGGTGGAAGTCGCAAGACAACACCAGTTGGACAACCTCTGCGCCATCGTCGACGTGAACCGGTTGGGTCAAAGCGATCCGACGATGTTGCAGCACGACATGGAAGCCTATCGCGCGCGGTGGTCCGGGTTTGGCTGGCATGCGTTAGTGATTGACGGGCATGATATGCCCGAAATACTCGGCGCGTTCGAAGAAGCCGCCCGGACGAAGCACAGACCCACCGTGCTTCTCGCCAAGACGTTCAAGGGCAAGGGCATCTCGTTCATTGAGGATCATCCGAACTGGCATGGAAAACCGATCCCGCAGGGGGCCGACATGCAAAGGGCGCTCGACGAGTTGGCGCAACAACTGCAACCGAATGGCACCCCTCCTGTCATCCCGCGTCCATCCGCGGTTCCGGTTGCCGCGCCGACGATCAAGCCGCTACCGGCCCCTACCTACAAGGTCGGCGACTCTGTCGCAACGCGCGAAGCGTTCGGTGTCGCCTTGGAAGCGCTGGGCGCCGTCAACCCACTGGTCGTCGCATTGGACGCAGATGTCAAGAATTCCACCTATAGCGAAAAATTCGGCAAGAAGTTCCCAAACCGCTTCTTTGAAGGTTTCATTGCCGAACAAAACATGCTCGGCGCGGCCGGCGGTCTGGCTGCCAGCGGGAAAATCCCATTCGTGTCGACATTCGCCGCGTTCTTTACGCGAGCCTATGATTTTATCCGCATGGCGGCCATCAGCCAATCAAACATCAAGCTCGTCGGCACGCATGTCGGAGTGAGCATCGGCGAGGATGGTCCTTCCCAGATGGGTCTGGAAGACCTCGCCATGATGGCCGCCCAGCCCGGCATGACCGTCCTCTACCCGTCAGATGGGACTTGCATGTATCGCCTGGTCGAGTCCGCGGCCAATCACAAGGGGCTGGTGTATCTGCGCGCCGGGCGCCCCAAATCGCCGGTCCTCTACGGGCCGGACGAACAATTCCCGATCGGCGGATCCAAAATGTTGAGGCAAAGCGCAAACGATGCACTCACGATCGTCGCCGCCGGTGTGACGCTCTTTGAGGCTCTGAAAGCCTACGACAAGCTCAAGGCAAGCGGCGTCTCGGTGCGGGTGATCGATCTCTACAGCATCGTCCCCATTGATCGCACGACGCTGCTGGAAAGCGCGTTGGCGACGCATGGGCGGCTGCTGACGGTGGAAGATCATTATGCGCACGGCGGCCTTGGTGACGCCGTACTCGCCGCCGTCGGATCCGAAGGCGTTCGAGTTCATAAGCTTGCTGTGCGCGCCATTCCGCACAGCGGAAAACCGGACGAGCTCATCAACCACTATGGCATCGGAGCGCGATCCATTGTCGAAGCCGCTCAACACATCGTCAAGTAAACGGCCTGGCCTTTCGACTGGCAACGTGCTCGACCGCGTGCCGCTCTTCAGCATACTGAGCCGGCAGAATCGCGAGCGCATCTTCAGGAACCTGTCCGAAACCCGGTACGGCAAGAAAGACCTCATCTTTCGCGAAGGCGAGCCCTCCGAGTACTTCCACATTGTCAAGGAGGGAATGGTGAAATGCGTCAAATCCACGCCGGACGGGAAAGAATGCACGCTCAAAATGCTCATGCCAGGCGACCTCTTCTGTTGCGATGCCGCTGCCTTTGATGGTGCCCGTCATCCAGGGACGGCCCAGCCGATGGGCAATGTCAGCATTCTCCGCATGCACAAGTCGGCCTACTTCGATATGTTGAAGCGCAATCCGGATGCCGCAATTGAGGTCATTAAGCATCTCGCGAACCGTCTGCATGAGGCGCAGGAACAGAATAAAATCCTTGCGCTGGATCGTGCCGATCAGCGGCTGGCCGCGTTGCTGGTCGATCTCGGTGCCCGAAGCGGCATCCAGGAACGAGGCGGGCTGCGGCTGCCGATGCGGTTGACGCGGCAGGACATGGCCAATATGGTCGGCGCGACGACGGAGACAGTGATCCGGATCTTGAGCCGCTTCAAGCGCGACCATCTCGTCTCCGGTACGGCTAACCGCCTCATGATTTTGGACATCGATCGCCTGAAAACGCTCGCTTCCCGTTAGCCCGCCTCCTGCTTCGAAGTCCTAAAACATGACTTTCGTCATGTTTTAATGTTCCCCCTTCCGATATGCTGTCCGGCGCACAACTGAACAACAGCCCGATACCTGAATAAAGGAGTCCCTTTTTTATGTTCACCACGTCCTTGTCGCGTCTCACCTTCATCTTCGGTCTGAGCCTGTACGCGGCGTCGAACGCGCTGTCCTCGGCCACTGCGATCGCCAAGACCCACGAGGTCACCATGACTGCCGTCGAGACCGACGTCGTGATCGATGGCGGTGGCGAAAAGTATGCCGCCTGGACGTTCAACGGGCAGATGCCCGGTCCCGTCGTGCGGGTAACAGAAGGAGATACGATCAAATTTACGTTGACGAATCCAGCGACGAACAAGTATCCGCACGCCATGGATTTTCACGCCGCCGAAATCGACTTCCTCAAGAATTACCGTGCGATCAATGCCGGAGAAACGATCAGCTACACGTTTACCGCGAAGAAGCCGGGTATTTTCTTTTATCACTGTGGCGCGCCACCGATGATCCAGCACGTCGCTCGTGGCATGTTCGGCGCCATCATCGTTGATCCGAAAAACGGGAAGGTTTGGCCCAAGGCGGACCGCGAATATGTCCTGATCCAATCCGAACACTTTAAGAACCCCGATGACGTTCAGGCGATGTTCGATCGGAAGTACGACGGGATCATGTTCAACGGCGGAATCTTCAAGTACCATCCGTTCGTCACGGGAGGCGGAAAGCTGGACGCGAAGCCTGGTGAACGGGTGAGAATCTTTTTTGTCAACGCAGGCCCGAATGAATTCTCCTCGTTTCACCCGATCGGAGAGATCTGGGACCACGTGTATGAGAGCGGCAATCCCGCGAACAAACTGACGGGGGTGCAAACGTACGTCGTTGGTCCCGGGAGCGCGGCGGTCTTCGATGTGGTCGTCGAGTCGGCCGGCGCCTATCCGCTTGTCACTCACTCGTTGACAGGAGCCCTGCGGGGAGCCATCGCGGTGTTAGTAGCTTCGCCCGACGCCAAGCCGGCATCTCTTATGCCAATGGTGCCATGGAAGGTCAGCACTCCGCAGACTGAAATCACTCCAGTGCCTGCCCACTAGAAAACCCATAGGGGCTGTGCCGCGGGATTTCGATTCAAGTCAGAGGCGGAGGTCGGAAGCGGTTCAATACACGACTGCAGGACGTTTTCCATGCGCGGTCAACATCAGTCGTTTACGCTTCAGCGGATGATCAGGGTCGCGAGTGTAGTGTGAATAATCTTCAGAAATTTCGACCGAGCTCAATGGAAGCGAAATCTTCTGTCGCATGTGCGGGACGGCCGTGTCCAGAGCAAGAGAGACCAGTTGGTCCGTGCAGTCGGTCACCTCGGCGCTGATATTGCCTTGGTCATCAAACTGGACCGTCACCCGTTCTTCCGGATTGATCCATTTCTTGATGGCCGAAGCCTTCTGGGCGTTGCCCATTTCATCACGGTGAATCATAGGACTCTCCTCATGCCGCACGGAAGGTGCCTGACTCCTTGGATTCCACGTCAGCGATGACACGCGAGCCGATCACGGCACCCCACATGGTGGTGCCGAGTGAAAGCAGACCGCCAATCGCAATGAACCAGGCCACGGATGAGATGATGCTCAGACCCGGAAGAGTTTCCGTCTCCACTCCAACGCCCATCGTACTGGGCGGCAGGAACATCAAGATGAAGGTCAATGCGCCCCAGAGCACAAGGCCATGAAA
>DATIGH010000066.1:0-3080 GCA_035454845.1 Nitrospira sp. | reverse complement strand
GCCCTGGTCATGGCCGCCGCCATTTCCTCACCGGTCAACAGTTCCCCCGCGATCCCCACCGTCTTTCCGAGGTACTCCTCCCGCTTCTTGAAGAGACCGAGGGCGCACTTTCCAATATCTTCGGCGGCGATGCCCGGCAACTTTTTATTTCCCATCGGCAAGGTGAACAGCAGCGTGCCGTCCGGCCCCTTCTTCGGTCCCATGCCGAAGAAGATCAGATTGTCCCAATAAAAAGAAGTCAGCAGAAAAGTCACGGGCAGGCCCAACTTGGTGAACTCACGCTCCACTTCTCCCTTTACATCGAAGTGCGGGACTTTATACTTGCCCATCAACGTCGGCATACGGTTGTCCGACAGCGGCACCCATTTGCGTGTATCTTCCAGCGTCGACCAGATGACATGTTGCACGTCCATGGCCTTTGCCGCCTCGGCCTGGCTCTTGGCTTGCGTATATTCCTTTTCCGGTGAAAAGTGCTCCCAAAAATTGGTCAGGCAAAAAACGCCGGACGCGCCGGCGAACGCCCGCTTCAGGCCGGCGACGTCATCCAGATCGGCGGACACGACCTCGGCGCCAAGCTGAGCGAGAGCCTTGGCTTTGTCCGAATGCACATCCCTCGTCAAGGCACGGGCAATAAAGGTCCTGTCCGGATCGCTGAGGATCGCCCGTGCAAGCCCTCCACCCTGCGCTCCGGTTGCACCGACGACTGCGATGATTTTTCTGTCAGCCATAATAACTCTCCTTCCTGGCGGGATATTCAGACTATCGCCGGAGCCTACATGACAATCCCGCCGCCGGCTTGGATCGTTTGTCCCGTGAGCCACCGAGCTTCCTCGCTCACGATGAACGCCACAACATCTGCGATATCTTTCGGGACACCGAGCCGTTTCATAGGCGACAGCTGAATGCCGATCTGCCGATATTCCTCCGTCATCATCCCGGTTTCGGTAAAGCCCGGTGAGACAGTATTCACCGTGATCCCCTTCGGAGCCAATTCCTGAGCCAATCCCTTGGTGTATTGCTCAAGCGCCGCCCTGCTCCCGAGATAGGCTGTGGCCCCGGGAAAGTGGAGGTGCGTCCAGGCGGTTGAGATATTCACGACCCGTCCGCCGTCTTTCATCACTCTAGCCGCCTCCTGCATGGCAAAGTACGGCCCCTTCGCATTCAGCGCGACGACGCTGTCAAAGTCCGACTCCGTGGTCTCTTCAAGGGGCTTGGGCATGAACTTTCCGGCGTTGTTCACGAGAATATCCAACCGATTGAATTGTTTGACCGTATCGACAACGAGTCGGCGCGCGTCCGTCACCTGACTCATGTCGGCTTGAACCGCCAACGCCTTGCCCCCTTTCCCTTGGATGCCCGCAACGACCTGTTGCGCTTTTTCCGCACTCTTCGAATAGTTCACCACGACAATGGCACCCTCATCCGCCAGTCGTTCTGCAATCGCTCGCCCGATTCCGTTAGAGGCTCCGGTCACAATCGCCACTTTTCCGCTCAATGATTTCATCGACAAGACTCCTCCTTGCAAGCCATGACGGAGCTAGGGAATGGCGGTCCCCCACTGTCCGATAAACGTCCACTCTCGAACCGGCCGGCGACTTCGAGGCCGCAATTCGCGTTCGCGCAGCCGCTCAGGAAGGGCGGCAGGATCACCGGGATAGCCGACGGCGATCATGGCGACCGGCTCATATCCGGTGGGAATACGCAGATCGGCTCGCGCCTTTTCCACGTCAAAGCCGGCCATCTGATGCGCGACCAACCCGGTTGCCGTTGCCTGTAATACCAGATTTTCCACCGCCAACCCCGTATCATGAAAAGCATGGCGATTGGCGGTCCCGTCGTCCTCGAAATTCATGCTTGCAATCGAGAGTATCAGCACGGGCGCGTGAACAGCCCATCGCTGATTTCCTTCCACGAGGCAGCCAAATAATCGATTCCATTCCGCTTGATGATCTGTTTTGCTCGCGACAATAAATCGCCAAGGTTGTTCGTTGTTTGAGGAAGGCGCCCAGCGGGCCGCTTCGAACAGAGTCCACAGCAACTGCCAATCTACCGGCCTTTCATCGAAGGCCCGGGGACTCCAGCGCCGGGCCAGCAAATCGTGGATCGGAAACTGAGAGAGCGCCGTTTTTTCCATAATCACCTTAGCTTTTCGAGTTGTCCTTGGCCGGTTTCATGTCCGGCGTCCAACCACCACCCAATGCCTTATAGAGTTGGATCACGGACACCAGGTGCAGTCGGCGCGTGCTCGTCCAGGCGAGTTCTGCCTCGAAGAGATTGCGTCGCGCCACCAGCACATCGAGGTAGTTCGCCAGCCCCCCTTTGTACCGGAGTTCGGCCAGCTTCAGCGCGGATTGGAGCGCGACGACCTGCTGCTGCTGCGCCTCGCTCTGCGTGTGCGCCGTCCCCACCGCGACCAGCGCATCCTCCACCTCGCGGAAGGCCACGAGGATCTTCTGCTCATAGGTCGCCAGCGCCTGGCGGTGCAGCGCTTCGGCCGCCTCCTGCTGAAACCCCAGGGCCATACTGTTCAACAGCGGTCCGACGAAGCCGGCGCCCGCGACCCCGAAGGACGCCGGATCCGTGAAAAACTGCGAGAGCTCGGGACTGGCCGCGCCGACCAGGCCCGTCAGCGTGATCTTGGGAAACCGATCCGCCTTGGCGGCGCCGATGCGGGCCGTCGCAGCCACCAGCTGCTGTTCGGTTTGCAAGAGATCGGGGCGCCGCCGTAACAATTCCGACGGTAACCCCGGCGGCACCTCGGGCGGCACGACTTGGTCGCTCAACGGCCGGCCCCGCAGCACGGCAAAGGGCTTGCGGCCCAGCAGCACGCTCAGCGCATTCTCGGCTTGACTCCTCTGGCGCTGCAGTTCCGCCGTCCGGGCCGCCGCATTGGCCCGTTCCGCTTCGAACTGATCGGCATCCAGTTTCGACGTCATCCCTTGCCGGAGCCGGGCTTGCGCAATCCGCACCGATTCTTCCCACGATTGCAGGGTGCGCTTTGCGATCTCGAGCTGGGCGTCGAGCTGCAGCACGTTGAAATAGGCTTCCGCCACGCCGCTGACCAGCTGGATGACGACCGC
>DATIGH010000065.1:0-23253 GCA_035454845.1 Nitrospira sp. | reverse complement strand
GTTAGACCTTTTTCAGGAGCGCTCTCAATCCCTCGCATGGATGCGGCATTCACACCCCGGCTGCGGCAGCACAGCCGCGCCCTCATGCTTAAGCCAAGTGCGATGGATCATGAGGATGCCGACGTCCTATATCGTGGTGAGCCCCACGGAGTATGCGTGCTCTGGGTGGAAGTATCGCGGCCTGTCCGTGTGCGACAACACAATCAAGGTCTCGCGCCAGTTGGTCGAGGCCCTGTTGCTGACGGCGGCTGATGGGAAGGAGCGCTTCCTGATCGCGGAGGTGTCAGGCGACTACGCGGGGCTGTTCAGACTGGTACGCAATTGTAATGTCACCAAAAATAAGTTTGGTGGAGGCGAGGGGAACCAACCATCGTTGGCACCATTGCTCCGCTTTGAAATTCAAGGAATTGCGCTCTTAGCCTGATTGTCGACCCGCGGTTTAGGAAATCGCTTCCAAGACCCAACTCCAGCCTACTCAGTCTCACTCAGGTCAATCCCAGCCAGGGTTTGCGATAATTGGCACTTTGGCTGGAGTAGGCAGGAATGGGCTTGAGTGAGGTGGAGTTGAGCACTAAATGAGCACACTGAGAATACCGCTTGACGTAGCCGTCTCAGAGCGCCTAGCATTTCTTTACGACGTTCTAGCCCCGCTGACTGCTCTATCCCTCGCGTTTCCTGGTCCTTCGTCGCGCGACCGATTCTCCAGTCTCCGCCGCTCCGACGCCTGAATTAATCTGCAACGCTCTTCACGAGCTACCCATGAGCCCAAGAATTTATGCCGTAACTTACGCGCGTTCTGCCTTCTATGCGTGCCGCATGGCACAGTCACGTCGGCATGCGGGATCAGATAAACCTGGTAGTGACTTCCTCCTGCTGAGGAAGAGAACAAAGGAGGAGATTATGCGTCCCATTCTTATCAGCATCGTTGTGGTGGGTGGCCTGGTGTGGTGTGGAAGCCTAACGTTTGCTCGTGAGGCTGGTCAAGCTGAGCCCCCGACGCACAAACACTTAGCGACCACGGTCGAGAAGGTCCAATCGGGTTTAGTGTTTTTTAAACTGCCGGCTGGCATGCAGGATCGTGCGGTCAGTGTCCACAAGGCTGAGCGCATGGGGCTAAATGAGGCAAAGGCGGGTGATGAGGTCATCTTGGTCATTGATGAGAGCAACATGCTGATTGATTTGCACAGGAAAGGTACTCAGCCTGCAGGCCATCGCCTCATCGCTGGCAAGCTGACCTATGCGGACCCGTTCTGGGAAGTCATCGAGATCACCAATGCTGAAGGGGCTCAGACGTTGGCGATGGATGAGGCTACAGGCAGCAAGCTTTCCATGCTGACGGAAGGCAAACTTGTGCGGGCGGAATTGAACGAAGACAACATGGTCGTCGATATCGTCCCGACCCGCTAAATGGAGATGAGTGAGTGCCAGGCCTGTTGGCCACTCGGCTTTGGTGTTCAGGTCGGAGATAACTCAATAGTGCTGTTCTAAGACCAGATGCGGTTGCAACCACATCTCCGTGCTTCCTCCGTCTTCACGGAAGGGGGATGTTTGTGAGCATAACCACTGGGTCTGCCATTAGAGTATTGCCTGGCAATTCTCTTTTGGGCAGAGGGAAAGCCTGGCCAGTCTCGGGTACGGATGACTGATGCACATCCTTCAGGGGAGAAGAGGATTTCCAAAAATGGTGGAGGCGAGGGGACCCAACCATTGTTGGCACCATTGCTCCGCTTTCAAATTCAAGGAGTTGCCTTCGCAGCCTGATTCGCGACCTTCGGTCTAGGAATTAGACCAGATTCAAACTCGACCAGCCTAACCGGACAAGAAACCACAAATCGCGTAGTTATTCCTAGACCTGTCAAACTTGACAGTTGTGCTCATTAGCTGGCACGCGCTTTACTAGCACCTTCTGCACATGCCTATACAGAACGCTCCCGGCCGCTTCCACGAGCAAATGCTGAAGGAGGTTTAGATGATGGAACGAACCTTGGTCTCCTTGTTGACCGTCGTGGCCCTCATAGTCCTATCGTCGGTCACCGCATACCCCCAGTCGGCGAAGCCCAACATTCTCGTCATCTGGGGCGACGACATCGGCACCTGGAACATCAGTCATAACAGCCACGGCATGATGGGCTATCGCACACCGAACATCGACCGCATCGCCCGCGAGGGCATCGCCTTTACGGATTACTATGGTCAACAAAGCTGCACAGCCGGTCGTGCTGCGTTCCTCGGAGGCAATGTTCCTGTGCGCACGGGAATGACCAAGGTTGGGTTGCCTGGAGCGAAGGAGGGATGGCAGCAGACCGACGTTACCGTCGCCGCGGTGCTGAAGAGTCTTGGCTATGCCACCGGCCAGTTTGGTAAGAACCATCAAGGGGACCGCGACGAACACCTGCCGACGAATCACGGCTTCGAGGAGTTTTTTGGCAACCTCTATCACCTCAATGCCGAGGAAGAGCCTGAGAATCGGGACTATCCCAAAAATCTCGTTTTGCCCAATGGCAAGACCTTCCTTCAGCAGTTTGGGCCCCGCGGCGTGATTCATTCTTGGGGGAATGCCGATGGCACGCAAAAGATCACCGACACCGGCCCCCTCACGAAAAAACGCATGGAGACCATCGATGAGGAAACCTTGGCCGGCGCCAAGGACTTCATTCAGCGCCAGCACAAGGCCAGGAAGCCATTCTTCGTTTGGTGGAACAGCACGCGGATGCATTTCCGCACCCATGTGAAAGCCGAGCATCGTGGTATTGCCGGACCGTCTGGTGATGAGTATCACGACGGCATGGTCGAACACGACGCCATGGTCGGAGAACTGCTCAAACTCCTCGATGAGTTAGCCATCGCAAACGACACCATCGTTTTCTATTCAACCGACAACGGCCCTCATTTCAACAGTTGGCCCGATGCGGGCATCACTCCATTCCGGAGTGAAAAGAATTCCAATTGGGAGGGGGCTTACCGTGTGCCGGCGTTCGTGCGCTGGTCCGGTCATATTCCTGCCGGCATGACCCTCAACGGCATCGTGGCGCACGAAGACTGGCTGCCGACGCTTGCCGCTGCCGGTGGCGATCCCGAGATCAAGCAGAAGTTGCTCAATGGAGTGGAGCTCAACGGCCGAAAATATCGCAACTATATCGACGGCTACAACCAGCTCGATTACTTTACGGGTAAAGCAAAAGAATCGCCCCGTAAAGAGTTCTGGTATGTCAACGACGACGGCCAGGTCGTTGCTGCCCGTTGGGAAGACTGGAAAGTGGTCTTCCTGGAAAATCGAGGCACAGCGTTCGAGGTCTGGCGGGAGCCCTTCGTTGATCTGCGCGTTCCGCTTTTGTTTAATCTGCGCCGAGACCCCTTCGAAAAATCTCAGCACAGCTCGAACACCTATAACGACTGGTTTCTCGAGCGGCCATTCGTCATCGTTCCTATTCAAGGGCTCGCCGCCCGGTTTCTCCAAACCATGAAGGACTATCCACCGAGTCAGACTCCCGGCTCCTTCAATTTAAAGAAGATCGAAGAACGGTTGAAGGAGAGCGGTTCATGAACGTGTCCCTCTGTCTGGTGATGAACCTCGAGGGAAAGGTGTGATGATTCAGCGCCAGGGGAGATGCCAAGTCTTGCTGATCGCCTTATGGGCGGCCTTGTCGATCGTAGGGTGCAGCAAGCCGTTTCACCTGTGGCAAGTGGACATCACGTCGACGTCAAGACCCCAATCCCTGGATATCTCCGCACTTGCGCGAGAGCGTGTAGCGATCCTCGCACCCGCAGCCTACAACCATCTTCAGGGATACATTCCAGCCGTCTCTCGCGGTCTTCGCACCGCCTGCGTTGAAATAACCTCTCCCCTGAAGACGATCTCTCTGTATGAGACGTTGAACACGCTGAGTCGGCAAGGTCTGGCGTCTGACTACCGGGAGGAAAAGCCCGACTATGCGCCGAGCGACATCATGGATCGTCAACGCTTAGGCCGCATACACAAAGCGCTCGCTGCCAGATATGTGTTGCAGCCAGGTCTGACACAGTTCACCGAGTCCACGGAGGACCGTTTTGAATTCGCCGGGTGGAAATTGATCAAGACCCGTGTGAACTCTCTCAGTCTTTGGTTGAGACTCTGGGATGCGGAGACCGGCGAGTTTCTCTGGGAGGGTGCGGGCGAAGGCACCGTTGCGGCCACCTTGTTTGAAGAAAAATCGACTCTTCCGTTGTATGACATCGCGCGGAGTCTGTGGAGACTCATGCTGCAAGAGGGCTTGTTGGCCGGCAAAACTAGAGCAGTCCTCACATCGGAGGAATATATCTTCAGCGGCGATAAAGAAACCACAACTGCCCCGAGCGAGGCCCAGCGCTGAAATGCCGAGTCATCGACCGACAAGCATACGGCGCACGGTCGTCAATCCCCCTCGATCCCGTAGTCTCTTGAGCTTCTTTGGAAGGATTCGGCACAGTACTGCATCTGCCACAGGACGGCAAGAACGCAGTGAAAGGAAGGTATATGCCTCTGCGATTCGTGCGTGTGGTTGGTTGTACGGCGCTTTTCCTGGCAATCATGATGGGACAGGTCCATGCCGCCGCCGACCTCGCATCATGGAATGATGGGCTTGCCAAACAACGGATCACGACATTTGTCGGGAAGGTGACCACGGAAGGCGGTGTCGATTTCGTCCCTCCGGCGGAGCGCATTGCCGTATTCGACAATGACGGCACGCTCTGGTCAGAACAGCCGACGTATTTCCAGGTGCAATTTGCGTTGGACCGCGTCAAAGCCTTGGCGCCGGGGCACCCGGAGTGGAACACGAAGCAGCCCTTCAAGGCATTGCTTGAAGGCGACAAGAAGGCCTTCGCAGCGATGGGCCAGAAAGGTCTCGTGGAAGTCCTGGCTATTTCGCATTCAGGAATGACGACGGAACAGTTTGAACGCACGGTCAAGGACTGGCTCGCCACGGCAATCCATCCTCGCTTCAAAAGACCGTACACCGAACTGGTCTACCAACCGATGGTCGAACTGTTGGCGTATCTGCGTGCGCACGGGTTTAAGACCTTCATCGTGTCGGGCGGCGGGGTCGAGTTCATGCGCGCGTGGGTCGAGAATGTTTATGGCATCCCGCCCGAACAGGTCGTCGGTAGCATGGGAAAGCAGAAGCTCGAGTGGCGCGACGGCACGCCGGTGCTCTTGAAGTTGCCGGCCGTGGATTTTGTGGATGACAAAGAAGGCAAGCCCATCGGCATCCAGAAATTTATCGGCCGACGCCCGATCTTCGCGTTTGGTAATTCAGACGGAGATCACCAGATGTTGCAGTGGACGTCTGCTGGGCCGGGAGCGCGTTTCATGGGTCTCGTCCATCATACCGATGCCGAACGCGAATGGGCCTACGACCGTAGCTCGGATGTCGGAAAATTAGACAAGGCACTCGATGAGGCCTATCTCAAAGGATGGACGGTCGTCGATATGAAAAATGATTGGAAACGGGTGTTCGCATTCGAGGAGGCTCGATAAGACATGTTCCCCCAAAGGTATAAACGCCGGTGCGTGAGACCAGATCACGACGCATGCCCCAAAGATCCATGAGCGTCTTAAACGTGACAGTTCCATTCCGACAAAAAGGGTCTTACGCTCCGGCTCGCTGTCTTGAGTGGGCGCTTGTCTGTGCGCTGCTGCTAGCCTGTTCAGTGCCCAAAGAGCGAGAGTCTCTTCCATCCCCATCGCCAGGACCGCTTGGCTGGGACGTGCCTCCTCTCTTCTCTGCCGCCGGTCTGCTCACACCGGATTGGCTCAAAGGATCTCATCACTCAGTTCAAGACGAAGTGGTGAACGATGGCGCCCAACATCACTTCGTGGTGAGTTCAGAATTCGGGACGTTTCCTGCCGTCGGTATACCGATGCTTCGAACTCAAGTCATAGAAACTGAGGCCATTGCGGCGCTGAAGGATGTCCGTCAATCTGAGGTGTTTGTCGATGCGCTCAAATTCCAACTGTTACACCCGCTGCACGGTTTGAAGATACTACTCACGGAGCCCAGGCGACTGGGGACGAGTGTCGGGGGCGGACTCTTGGAGTTTCTTGCCATGCCCAACCAATTTAGCAAGTTTGAGGGAAGCGACCAGGAAGATTCCATGACGAAATCGGCCATCGGCTTTTCGTATCTGAAGCGAAAAATCGCCTTTCAGTTCGGTATCGATCCCTATTCATCCAATCCTGCATTGCAGGATGAACTGAATGAATTGAGCTGGATCGCCTTTTCCGCCGATCTAGCCCCTCAGATCGGGTATGTTTTTATGCCAGCCAGCGCCATTATGTGGATGACCTTTAGTGCGACTCGCTGGACCTCGTACCTCGATGAACAAGTCCGCGACCATTCACCGGGCGATCTGCGGGCCATGGACCGGGCCAAATTGCTGAACATGGGAATCAGTGAAGAGGACATTCATCGGTTCTTCCTCAACAGCCACTACTCACCGAGACACTCGATTATCATTACGACGGCGCTAGACGAACTCACCGGTGTGGATGACCGGGAGGCTTTTCTGGCCATAGCCGAGGAGGCAACTTCTGAGGAACTGGTCTTATTCTACCAGCACGTGGTGGAAATGATGCGCGGCTATCACGCGAACATAGGCGCCGTTGATCGGCTGCTGGCACTGCCGCGTGTTCCGGCTCTCTATACCAAGAATAAGAGGCTCGTCGTGATGTTGCCCGTCGATTATTTATTTTGGACCTCGCGCGTTGCGTCGGTCGCTCAGGCCCTGACGACGCATGTGCCCAGTCGACCTCGTATCGTCCAACGAGAACTCTGGATCGCCGGTAATGTCTCGCCGCGCGCCAGGCAGGAGCTTGAATTGCTTGGATGGACAGTGTACGAGCAGGTCTCAGCAAGACTTAATCCAGAGCACTGACCCGCGATTTGCACGGCTCCATTCAAAGAAAGATTTTGACAGACGTTTGAGGCTTCAGGACGTCGAAGCCGAACGTGTTTGTCCGGCGGCGTCAACGAAGCACTGGAGGTGCTTATCCGGCGCCATCGATTAATAAATCGATCAAACGACATTAGAAGTGTGATCCGGCGGCCCAATGAAGAGAGGCTTCGCCTGATGAGCCGCCGGCACGAGCAAGCGCATTAAGACACAGAACACTGGAGGTGCTTATCCGGCGCCCATTCATGACGATACAACTATAAAGAGGCGCCGGGTCAACCGAAGGTTGGTATGGTGGAGGCGAGGGGAGTTGAACCCCTGTCCGAAGATCGTCAACGCACCGCATCTACATGTGTAGCCGACAATTTAGATTCGCAGCCGTCCACGCCTATCGGCAGGCTTAGAACAGCCGCTAGCTCAGAGCAATCTCGTCCTCCGCCGCTGAGCACCAGCTTCGGACCAGCCCGCTGCATCGCGCCCTTCCATCCCCGCGGGCCTCAGATGGAAGAACGTCACAGCTTAATTAAGCTGCGAGTGCCAGTTCTTGATTGGCAGTTGCATTTTCCCGGAGTTTTACGAGTCCCCGAGAGCTCGACATGCCACGGTGGTATCGGTATCCCCGTCGAAACCGGTCGCCCCCTTCTTGGTTCGTCGTTCGTAAATCGTCGTCCGTGAAGCACAAGCGAATCAACTCCTTCCTGCGAGATACGCTTCCCGTTTCACGAGTCTGACACCCTTCATAGCTACTCATGATACCGCGGAGGTCAAGAGGATGGCCAGTGAAGCTGCGTCAGGATCAAGCGCTCTTGAACCGTGTCGTCTTGACAAATGCAATCGCGACGAAGGGCAGCATAACCGCCAGGATCAACTGCACGATCAGCAGCTCGCCGAGCTGGCTGTAGTCGGCTGGGACTTGAAGAGCGCCGGTAGCCGGTTCACGCACCTCGCGGCTGATCACATAGATCTGGTTGAGGTACTTGGTTCCGAGCTGGCTAAGCGACAAGGCAAGATTCGTGAACGAAGCCATGATGGCAAAATAGGTCGCCTTCAAGTTGACCGGTGCGCTGTTGGCAATCCATGCCAGCATGGGAATCATCGAGATCTGACCCAGCGGAGACTCCAACGCCGTATCGATCAGAGCGATGAAACGGGCATCCACGACGCCGCCCGTTACGCGCGCAGTCCAATGGTGCAGCCCGTAGTACATGCTGACGATGGGTAAGGCCAGCACAAAACCGGCAACGGTGAGGAAGCCGACGACGTAGGCGATGGAGCGCTCGGCCATGAAACGGCGAAACAGAAACATGCCGGCCAGCGTGAGCGCGCTCCCGATCAGCGACAGGACGGAGATAAACTGCTGATCGAACTTCAGCTCATCGATCATCCACCAGGTAACGCCTTCCCCCGGCCCTGGGATGGACCGGAACACAAAGATCACGAGCGCTGTCCCGATCAGCACGTGCCGGGCTTCTGGAGCCAGCTCTTTGGTGAGTCGGACAATCAGGAACGAGACAATCGCCAACGAACCGGCAAAGACAATTTCTTCGCGGTACGGAAAGTCGCCAAGCCCTACCGTGAAGGTGAACGCCACGAAGGCCAAGCTCCCTCCCAGGATCCACCAATTGGGCTTCGTCGGCGCGCCCCGGGCTGTCAGTATCCGTCTCACCTCCCCAGGAGGGATGCCCTGGCGAAGTAGCCGCCTCCTGTCCCGCATCCGAATCAAAGAGGCTGACAGGACCCCCAAAATCGACACAGCGGGGATCGTCAGCGCCATCAAATAGACATTGCGGTAGATCTCCGCAATGGCGTCCTTCGGAAGGTGTTCCACGCCTGTAAACAGGTAGAGGTTGATGAGGGCAACGATGACGCTCCCGCCGATGACCGCCACGCGACCGAGCGTCTGCATCGTGGTATGCATGAGCTTCCGCGTAGCCTCGTCGAGGGGGCGACCCTCTTCATCCACGCGCGGAACGGCCTCTACCGTCATGGCATCGGCCACTGTGTCTTGCACGACATATCCGACTGGGGCCAGGAGGACGCTGATGACGAACCAGGCTTCGGCCGGCATGACCGCAGTCATGGCTTCCCGATTACCAATCAGGCCCACCATGACCAGCAGGCTCGCGGCGATGAGCCCGGCGCCGAGATACACGAGCGAGCTTTTCCATCGCCAGATCAGGTCCACCAGGTGCCCAATGGGCATTTTCAGTGCCCAGGGAATGCCGGCCCAAAAGGCCAAGGCAGCGAGAAACGCTGCCGATAGACCCAGATAATCCTTTACGAAAAACGTGCCGACAATACCGGTGATCCCAGAGATGCCAGACGCCACGTACACCATGAGCGGCGGCAGGTAGGACAGCCGCATTTCCCGGCCCAGCGACAGGATGGTCCGGTCGAGCCAGGCCACAACCCTATCGATCAGGGCAACGGCGCTCAATCCATCGGCTTCGGACGTCGGGCGCATTTCATTACCTGAGCGGAATACGTTGATCTTCCAATTATTCCCTACTGAACCCGAGCCACGACGGACACCGTTGAATAGTACACCGACCAATGCCGAGGATCCCTTGCGTGGGCGATGTACTGATCTATGTCTTCGTCCGTTGCGACGCCGGTTTCCCTATATTCCTGACGGAGCACGAGGGCGGACTCCGCCATCACATTTGCGATCGGGCTTTGGCCGGGGCAGAGATGAATCACCGAGTGAGTCCTCTGAACCTCCAATCCGCACGCAGCCAGTTTGGCCGGCAGCCCGAGGCCATAGCCGGGGTGGAGTCCCGCGTTCTCGAACATCCGGCAGATCGCCTCATTCACGCGTTGACAAGAGGGATCGGCGAACGGATTCAACCATTTGGCGGAAGTGAAATCCGGCTCCTCCAAGACGACATAACCGCCGGGCTTCACCACGGAGTGGACCTTTCTCAACATCGCGGCGTCCTCCATGTTGTGGATGAGGACGTAGCGCCCATGGAGCAGATCAACCTGTCGGTCGCAATGCACCTCCAGAAAGTTGCCTTCGACGACCTGGTAGGGGGGACTGGAAAACCGGCCGAGATAGGCGGCATTCTTGTCGATCGCGATGACCTGTCCTTCTAACCCCACCCGCTTACCAAACCAATCGACAATGGAGCCGGCGCCCGCTCCCAATTCGAGGCATGTCCAGCCGGCCTTCACGCCGGTAGCAGCCAGCAGCGCAGTTGTGTCAGGATCCACCGCCGCCTCGATCATCCGGAGCCGGCCGAGTTCCCGATCTTCCTTGTTGTGCTCGAAGATGTACCGGCTCATCTAGCGCGCGACGAGCCTGCTTTCCAGGAGCTCCTGGAGCTTTACGCGCATCGTTTGGTAGCTTAACTGCACCCGATCGCCGTGTCCGGCCAACACCCATTCGAACCGATAGTCCGCGAGCTTCCGAATGGAATGAACCAGCGCACGGGATCGCCAGATCAGCCGCTGTGGAGCATCAAGCGATTGAGTGTGAGGATCCCACCACAGATGATCGCCGGTAAACAGGAACCGGTCGTTGTAGAGTAGCGCGCAACTCCCCGGCGTATGGCCCGGGACAGGAATGAGTCGAAATTGCGGTGTGAGGTCGATCGGCTCGACACCGTCCACAATCCATTCCGCATCGGGCATCGCCGCCGAATCCGCCTGATGGATAATGCGCCGTGCACCAAACTGCTGGGCGTATTGGCTTGCATCGGCGACATCGTCCTCGTGGGTCAGAAATATATACCGTAGGCCTCCCATGCGCTCGATGGCGTCAACAAGATGTTTCATGTAGCGAGGGGAGTCGATCAGCCAGTTTCCGTCAGGGTGTTGGACGAAATAGCTATTGGCGCCGAAAGACTTTTCTGAATTGAATCCGCAATAGAAGACGCCGCCCTCCAGCAGCAGAGGAAAGCTGGCCATCGCCTCCTTCAACCGTGCCTTCTCGCCATCTTCGGCCCCGATGGAGCCCACGGGGCAGGCGAGCAGAGCCTGGTAGGCTTGATGCAGGTGCTCATCACTCGCCGGCTGCGTCGTCACGGCGGAAAACTCGCCGACTTCCTCGAAGCTGCTGGGGGCCAGCTGCCGGCAGGTGTCGCAGTTGATGCAGGTCGAGTCGACAAAGAAATTGCCGGGGACATTCGTGCCGAGACGTTTCTTGTGATCGGCCATCGCTTATCCAGTGATCCTCGGGCCGGCTGCGTGCGCTTCGCCCGTCCGCCGCCACCGGGCTTACCGGACAAGAAGCGACGGTCGGCCCCAGGTAGCGGAGAACACGAAATCTTCAATCGACTGTCGTTCGCGAGCTTTGTGCTCGCGCTCGCGCAGATAATCTGGCAACACCGCAGGGTCGCCAGGATACCCCACGGCGATCATCGCCACCGGTTCGAATCCGGAGGGAATCTCACAGGCTTTCCGGACCTTTTCCACGTCGTATCCGGCCATCTGATGCGCCTGCAATCCGAGAGCCGTCGCCTGAAGCACGAGATTTTCGACCGCCATGCCGGTGTCATGCAGCGCATGCCGGTTGGGCTTTCCATCGTCTTCAAACAACAGGCTCGCGACAGAGAGCATCAGCACCGGAGCGCGAAACACCCACTTCGCATTACCCTCGGAGAGACAGCTGAACAGCTTGTCATAGTCCGCTCGATTCGCTTCCTTGGTGGCCACGAGAAAACGCCAGGGCTGCTCGTTGTTGGAGGAGGGCGCCCAACGAGCCGCTTCGAACAGACCTTTCAGTTTCTCCGCCTCCACCGGCCGTTCCTCAAATGCACGCGGGCTCCACCGGCGTGCGATGAGAGGTTCGATCGAGTATGCCGTATTCGCCGGTTTTTCCATCCGATCAGCTTTCTTTCTTCTGCTGCGTCAGCTCCATCTCGGGAGACCATCCGCCCCCCAGCGCTTTATACAATTGGACGACCGATACGAGATGCAACCTGCGGGAACCGGTCATGGCCAATTCGGCTTCGAATAGACTTCGCCGCGCAACTAATACGTCGAGATAGTTGGCAAGGCCGCCTTTATAGCGCAGTTCTGCAAGACGAAGCGCCGATTGCAGGGCATTGACTTGCTGTTGTTGGGCGTCGTTCTGTTCGCGGGCCGTGCGGGCGGCCACTAATGCGTCCTCAACCTCACGAAAGGCTGTCAGCACCGTTTGTTCGTACTCCGCGAGAGATTCCTTGGCCTGGGCCTCAACGGCATCTTGCTGGAAACCGAGAGCCTGAGCGTTGAAGAGCGGCGTGGTGAAGCCGGCGCCGGCCGCACCGAAGGACGATACATCGGAAAAGATGCTGCCGGTTCTCGGATCGGCAGCACCGAGCAATCCTGTGAGCGACACCTTCGGAAAGCGGTCAGCCTTGGCCGCGCCAACCCGTGCAGTGGCGGCATTCAGAGCTCTATCCGCCTGCAGGATATCCGGGCGCCGCTGGAGCAACTCCGACGGCAGGCCCGGCGGAATTGTCGGTGGCAGCAGTTGCTCGGCGAGCGACTTCCCGCGGGGAATCTCGAAGGGTTTTCTGCCGAGCAGGACGCTCAGCTGGTTTTCAGCCTGTGTCATTTGTCGTTCCAGTTCGGCGGTCCGCGCCGCAGCGTTGGCCCGCTCTGCCTCAAACTGGTCGGCATCCAGTTTCGACGTCATCCCCTGACGCAGACGCGCCTGGGCGATACGGACCGATTCCTCCCATGATTGCAAAGTGCGCTTGGCGATTCCGAGCTGGGTATCGAATTGCAGAAGGTTGAAGTAGGCTTCCGCCACCGCGCTGACGAGTTCCAGCACCACCGCACGCCGGTTTTCTTCCTTCGCAAAGAGGTCCGCCCGCGCCGCTTCATTGGCCCGCCTGATGCGCCCCCACAAATCCACTTCCCAGGAAAGATTGCCCTGCAGGTAATAGTTGAAGGGATTCGGAAAGCCGGGAAATAGGAACACGGTCTTGCGGCCGAACGACGGAGCATTGCCGGACCCGGTGATATTGGGAAGGAAGTCTGCCTTTGCGACCCAGGCTCGCGCCTGGAACTCCTCAACCGTGGCGGCGGCTTTGTGCAAGTCCTTGTTTTCAGCGAGTGCGACCCGAACCAGCTTCTGCAGCTGCTCGTCTTTTAACAGCTCCCACCAAGGCAGATTGGCCATGGAAGGCGCGTCGACGGATTCGGCCATGCGAAAGCGGTCTTCTCCATCGGCCGCAGGTCGCTCATAGTCTGGCCCGAGCGCGCACGCCGTCAGCAGCACACTCATTGCGAACATCCCGATGCCATGCCGTATCATTTGTGCTCCCATTCTTGCTCTCCATCTGCCGGCACTCCGGCATATTGCGCGTGCAACGGCTCCTGTTCGATGCGCGGAACCATTGGGCGTTGCTTCACCGGCGCCCATCGTTCACTCACCTTGCGAACCGTCACGAAGAAAAGGGGAACGAAGAATATTGCAAGGAACGTGGCCGCGAGCATTCCACCCAACACCCCGGTGCCGATCGATTGCCGGCTGGCTGCACCGGCACCGGTCGCCATGGCTAACGGCACGACACCACCCAAGAAAGCCATGGAGGTCATGATGATGGCTCGAAACCGCAGCCTCGCGGCTTCCGTCGCCGCCCTCGCCAGCGGCATGCCGGCCGCGCGACGATGATTGGCGAACTCGACAATCAGAATGGCGTTCTTGGCCGCCAAACCGATCAATGTCACCAATCCGATCTGAAAATAAATGTCGTTGGTCATCCCGCGAAGCCATACCGCCGACAATGCTCCAAATACGCCGAACGGAACCGAGAGAATCACGGCCATGGGCACGGTCCAGCTCTCGAATTGAGCGGCCAGCACGAGGAAGACCATCAACAGCCCGAAGCCGAACGCCAGCCCGGACTGTCCTCCGACTTTCGCTTCCTGGTACGAAATACCGCTCCACTCCATCGTGTAGCCCTTCGGGGCCAGGACCTCCTGAGCGGCGCGCTCAAGCGCCTCCAGCGCTTGGCCGGAACTGAATCCGGGAGCCGCCGCGCCCAATACCCATGCGGTGTTGAAGCCGTTGAAATGCGTCACCGGATCGGGGCCGCTGGTAAATTCTGTATCGATCACCGTCTCCAGAGGAATCATCATTCCCCCCAGGCCAGTGCCACCAAGGCCGGGCATGGCGCGGCCGGTAAGCGCCGCGGCCGCTGGGCTCGTGGACCGGACGTAGATTTTCGCGATATCGGCCGGGGTGGAACGGAACTCCGCTTCCGCTTCGGTCTGGACGCGATAGACGCGCCCGAACTTGAGAAAGTCGTTGATATACAGATTCCCGAAGTAGGCCTGCATCGTGTCGAAGATTTCTGAAATCGGCACCCCCAACGCCTTGGCCCGGTCGCGGTTGACCCGCGTAAACAATCTTGGCGCCGTAACCCGGAAATTGGACCCAATTCCGCCGATGGCTGGGTTCTCTTTGGCCTTCGCGACGAATTCCTGTGTGACTTCGGCAAACTTTCGGAAGTCGCCTCCGGCGGGATCCTGTAATTGCAACGAAAAGCCACCCGTCGCACCGATCCCGCGGATCGGCGGCGCGTTAAAGGCCAGGATCAGCGCTTCAGGAATCTTGGCGAATTCTCCATAGGCCGCGCCGACGAGGGCCTTCACATGCTCCCATGGCTTGCGCTCGTCCCAATGCCTCAGCGGGACAAACATGGTGGCCGAATTCGGTCCTCGCGTGTTGAAGACGAAATTCATGCCCGACATGGCATCCGTCGAATGAATCGCAGGCTGCGACAGGAAGTACTGCTCGATCTTGGTGAGCACCGCATCGGTGCGCTGCTTCGAGGCGCCGTCCGGCAGCTGGACGACTGTAATGAAATAGCCCTGATCCTCGTCCGGCAAAAAGCTGGGAGGAATGATCCGGAACAGCCCGAGCGCCATCAGGACAATGACAGCGAACACCGCCAGTGAGAGAGCCCATCGCTCGATCACCAGCCTGACCGTGCGAGTATAGCGCTCCCGCGTCCAGTCGAATGCGCGGTTGAACAGCCCGAAGAAGCCCCGGTCATGGTGCTCGCCGCCCGGCTTCAGCACCAGAGCCGCGAGGGCAGGGCTGAGGGTGAGGGCCACCAGGCCCGAGATCGTGACCGCCATGGCGATGGTGATCGCAAACTGTTTGTAAAGCTCCCCGGTGATTCCGCCGAGGAAGGCGACCGGCACGAAGACGGCGCTCAAGACCAACACGATGGCGATGATGGGCGCGGTGACCTCGGCCATGGCTCGCCTGGCACCTTCCTTTGGGGAGACGCCGTCTTCTCTAATATGCCGCTCCACGTTCTCCACGACCACGATGGCGTCGTCCACCACGATGCCGATCGCCAACACCATGCCAAAGAGCGTGAGGGTGTTGATGGAAAATCCCAACGCTTGCATGCCGGCAAACGTGCCGATCAACGACACCGGCACCGCTGCCGCGGGAATCAAGGTGGCGCGCCAGCTCTGCAAAAACAGGTAGACGACCAGGATGACGAGCACCATCGCTTCGGCCAGCGTCTTTAGCACTTCCTGAATGGAGACTTCGATGAATTTGGTCGTGTCGTACGGAATGTCGTACAACATGCCCGCCGGGAATCCCTTGGAAAGCTGGTCGATTTCCGCGCGCACGCGCTTCACCGTCTCCAGCGCATTCGCCCCCGGCGCGAGAAACGTAATCAGGAAGACGTTCGGCTTCCCGTTCCACCGTCCTTCCATCACATATGACTGCGCGCCGAGCTCGATGCGCGCGACGTCCTTGAGACGGATCATGGAGCCATCGGGCAGGGCGCGCACGATGAGTTGTTCGAAGTCGCTGACTTCGGTCAGACGGCCCTGCGCGATGATGGGAATCGTGAGTTCGGTCCCCTTGGGGGCGGGCTCCCGACCCACTTGTCCGGCGGGAAAGTCCCGGTTTTGCTCGCGGACGACGTTCGCGATGTCGGTGGGCGTCAGTCCCAGCTGAGCCATGCGGACCGGATCGAGGATCAACCGCATGGAATAGTTCTGCTGACCGAAGACCATCGCCTGGCCGACGCCGGGAATGCGCTTCAGATTATCGATCACCCGGAGGAGAGCGTAATTGGAGATGAAGACCGTATCGTGCGTAGGATCGCTGGAACTCAAGGCGATGACTGCCAGCAGATCGGGAGAAAACTTCAGCACGCTGATCCCCTGCCGGACCACTTCAGGCGGCAGCTGAGACTCCGCCAACTTGACGCGGTTCTGTGTTTGGACCTGCGCGATGTCGACGTTCGTGCCGATTTCGAACGTCAGCCTGATGCTGACATGCCCGTCGTTGGTGCTGGTGGAGTCGTAGTAGAGGAGGTTGTCGATGCCGGGGAGTTGAACCTCGATCGTCCGCGCCACGGAATCCGCCACGACTTCCGCGCTGGCGCCGGGGTAATCGGCCTCGACTTGCACGACGGGCGGGCTGATGTCAGGGAACTGGGCAATCGGCAAGGTCTTCAGGGCCACGAGACCGATGACAACGATGACGATGGAGAGGACCGAGGCGAAGATCGGCCGCTCGATAAAAAATCGCGAGCTCACTTGGCCCTCTCCGGTACCCGCGGGGCGGCCTCCATGGAGCGGTCTCCCGCGGTCGGAGCCGTTGTTCCGTTCGGTCCTTGTCTCTCCTCAGCGGAGGTGACGGCGGCAGGGACCGGCTGGACCGGTGCCCCGGGTGTCAATTTGTGGAACCCTTCGACGATGACGCGATCACCGGGCTGGACACCTGATTCGATGATCCATTCCTTCTCGCGCCAGGTGCTGACTTTGACGGGACGGATTTCCACTTTGTCGCCTTCCCCGGCGACAAAGACGACAGACCCCTGGGGACCTTGTTGCACCGCCCGCTGCGGCACGAGGATCACGTCCTCCTTCACCGTTCCCTTAAACCGCACTCTTACGAATTGTCCCGGCAGAAGCAGGCGGTTGGGATTGGGAACGACAAATCGAGCCGATCGGGAGCCGGTCTCACTACGGAGACCAACATCCGCAAAATCCAAGACCCCCTCATGAGGGTACGTACTGCCGTCGGCAAAGATCACAGTGCCCTTGAGGTGGACCGTTTCGGGATGTTGCAGACCGGCCGCAATCACGTCCTGTCGCCGCCTGAGAATAAAGCTCTCGGGAACGCTAACCACGACATACATCGGGTTAATCTGATGAATCATCGTCAATAAATCCGTTTGCGCCGACACCAGGCGGCCCTCATAGTACCGGCTCCGTTCGATCAGTCCATCAATGGGCGCAGTGATCAACGTATTGTCAAAATCAAACTTGGCCTTGATCAAGTCGGCCTTGGCCCCTTGCAGCGCCGCCTTCGCCGCCAGATCCTCGGCGATAGCATCGTCCACGTCTTTTTGACTTACGGCTTGCTCCGCCAGAAGCGGTCTCACCCGCGCCAAATTCTGTCTGGCCTGCACGACTCGGGCTTCCGCTTCGGCGATCCGTGCCTTGGCGCTTTGATAGGCAGCCTCGAACGGGACCCGATCGATTTGATAGAGCTTGTCGCCGGTCCTGACGCGCCGGCCCTCCTGGTATAGCACCGCCTTGATCAGGCCCGTGACTTGAGAGCGAATCTCGACAGGCCGTGACGCTTCCGCTTGGCCTATAAACTCCGGCTCGTCGGGCACCGTCGTCCTCGCCGCCGTTACCACTTCGACTTGAGGGATTTGTGGAGGAGCAGGAGCCGAGCCTGCATCTTGCTTGCAACCGGCGAAGCCCGCCGCCGCCAGCACACCGAGTACTACACGCGTCAGCCGCAGACGTCTCCGTTCGGCTCCCTTGGCTATTGTCGGATCGCTGGATCGCACCATGAATAGGTTCCTTGGCGTCATCATCTCGTCATGCTGGCATCTTAGAGGGCGGTAGACTCCCGTAGCAAGTGAACCTCCGCGCCATCCGCGGCCTATCGGACTTGGTTCTTTGCATCTTCGACGATGGATCTCATGCAACATCCTGTGGCCAGCAAGTCGGCGCCGGCCTGGCACATTCGGGTCAGGAGCGCCTTGCCTTCCTGCTCCACAAACGTGACACCGGTGAGATCGACGATGACTCGCCGGCCAGCGGCAGCGTGTTCCGATTCCCGCCAGCAGCGCTCGAGTTCATGGATCCATGGACCTGCGAGACGCCCCTCGAGCGTAATTCTCGTGGCATCGTCCGCCACATGGGTCGTGATTTTTAGCATAGTACCAATCCTTCTCCTTCATTCATTCTCTTTATCGGCTCAGGCCTTGGCGCCTGCGACCAACAACTCGTCCTCGACGAGATTCTCCTGCTCGTCCCGCAAAGCATCCGGCTGATGTTCAGCGGCGATCAGCGAATAAAACACCGGAACGACGAAGAGCGTAAACAGCGTCCCGACCGTCATGCCGGTTACCAGCACCATACCGATACTGTTGCGCGCCGCAGCGCCCGGTCCCGAGGCCAGCACCAAGGGCAGGTGGCCAAAGACCGTGGCCGCCGAGGTCATCAGCACCGGCCGCAACCGGGTCAAGGCCGCCTCGCGCACTGCGGCGACGCGCGCCAGGCCATTGGCTTGAAGCTGATTGGCGAACTCGACGATGAGAATCCCGTTCTTGGCGATCAGGCCCACAAGCGTGATCAAACCTACCTGCGAGTAAATATTGATGGTCGTCAGATCAAGAAAACTGAAGACCAGCGCCCCGGATATCGCCAGCGGAACCGAGCCGAGCAGGACGATCAATGGATCACGAAAACTTTGAAACTGAGCCGCCAGCACCAAATAGATGAGGATCACCGCAAATCCGAGGGTGACGGTGAGCGTCCCGCCCTCCTGACGGATCTGGCGAGACTCGCCTGCATAATCGAGAACGACGGGCGGACCACCTGCCGTGGCGGCAGCCGCTTCGAGGACGCGGAGGCCTTCTGACTTGGTCACCCCCGGCTTCACACCGCCGAAGACGCGCACGGCGTTACGCTGCTGGAAACGGTTCAGGGTGCGGGGGGCGGTGCTCGTTTCGATGTGCGTGAAGGTGGAGACCGGCACTAGCTGACCGGCCGGCGTTTTGATTTTCAGATCGAGAAGCGGCTCCAGTGTCGCTCGATCCTTGTCGCCGATCTGTGGAATGACTTTATAGCTGCGGTCGAAATAGTTGAAGCGGTTGACGTACGCGCCGCCCAGGAGCGTGCCCAGCTCCTGGCCTACGCCGGCCAGATCCAGCCCCAAATCGGCGAGACGTTCGCGGTCAAGCACGACACGGGCTTCGGGCAAATCGATTTTCAGATCGGTGTCCACGTACAGGAATTTGCCGCTCTGCCATCCGGCGCCGAGAATCGCGCCGACCGTCTGCAGCATCTGATCGGCCGGGACATCACTCTGCAACACCAGCTCAACATCGTACTGGCCCGGCGTGGGGAGCGGCGGATCCAACCGTGGGAACACGCGCAGCCCCGGCACCTGCGATACCGCACCGAAGACCTGCCCGTACATTTGCTCGGTCGAACGCGTCCGTTCATGCCAGTCCTTGGCCACGAGACCGCCGAAGCCACCCCATGCGGTGGTGAGCGACCATGTAAATTCGGTTTCGGGGAAGGACGTGACCGCCTCCACGATCTGCAGATGCTGGCGGTTGGTGGCAGCCACCGTGGAGTCGGGCGACGCCTCGAAGAACAGGCTGATATGACTCTGGTCCTCGACGGGGGCGAGCTCTTGCCGTGAGAACATGTAGAGCGGCCAGGCAGCAATCATGATCAAGATCGCCGCAGCGACGATGCCCCAGCGCATGTCCAGGGCGCCGTCGAGCAGGCGTGCATACCCACGTCGCACGAACTCAAATGTCCGATTGACGACCATGGTCATGCGGCCTTCTTGGCCTCGCGGGTGGACAAATCGAGAACTCATCACCGGCGAGAGCGTCACTGCGACAACGCCCGACAATACCACCGCCACCGCCAGCGTCATGGCAAACTCGAGAAACAGTGAGCCCGTCAAGCCGCCCTGGAAGCCAATAGGCGTGTACACCGTGGCCAAAGTAATGGTCATGGCAATGATGGGACCGATCAGCTCCCGAGCCCCCGCCAGGGCCGCCTCAATCCGCGACTTGCCCTGCCGCACGTGCCGCTCGACGTTCTCCACGACCACGATCGCGTCATCAACGACCAGGCCGACCGACAACACAATCGCGAGCAGTGTCAGAAGATTGAGACTGAAGCCGAAGGCGAACATGAAGAGAGCCGCGCCGATCAGCGACACCGGCATCGCCACGAGAGGAACGAGCGCCGTGCGCACGGAACCCATGAAGAGAAACACGACGAGCGCCACGATGAGAATCGTCTCCGACAAAGTTTTGGTGATCTCCGTGAGCGCATTTCGCATGAACATCGTTCCGTCCCAGACGAGCCGCATATCGATGTCCTTGGGGAGCGTCAGTTTGATGCGCTCCATTTCGTCCCGTAGACGTTTGGCGACCTCGATCTCGTTTGCCCCTGGAACCGGCCAGACGCCGAGATACACCCCTTCGGTCCGGTTGTACTTCGCGACCATGTCGGCTTCTTCGGCCTCGCGCTCCACCTGGGCCACGTCCTTCAACCGCACGATGGCGCCGCCGCGGTCGGCCACAATAAGGTCCTCAAACTCCTCGGTCGAGCGGAGGTCGGTATTGGCGAGCAAATTGACCTGGACGAGATTGCCCTTTGTCCGACCGACCGCCGCGAGATAATTGTTTCGACGCAGCGCCCCCTGCACGTCTCCGGGTGACAGATTGAACGACGCCAATCGATCGGGATCGATCCAGATGCGCATGGCGATCTGGCGGCCCCCTTCGATCGTCACCCGCTGGACGCCCGCCAGCGTCGAGAGTTGCGGCTGCAGCGTGCGCAACAGCCAGTCCGTGACGGCAGGGACGGTGCGGTCGCTGGACGTAAAGCTCAGATAAAATGAGGCGTAGGGACGGTCCGCGCGCTGCACTTCAATGGCCGGAGGCTCCGCTTCCGCAGGCAATTCCGAGCGCACTTGTTGGAGCCGGGCTGTGACCTCGGCCAGAGCCGCCGTGCTGTTGTGGTTCAGCTTCAAGTGGACCGTCACCGTGCTCACGCCCGCACGACTCGTGGACTCCACATAATCCACACCGCTAATCGCCGAGACGACCCGCTCGATCGGCGTGCTGAGAAAGCCACGGACCGTCTCCGCGCTGGCGCCGTAATATACGGTCGTGATGATCACCGACGAGCTCTCGATCTTCGGATACTGCTGCACAGGCAATGTCGTCAGCGCCCGCCACCCGGCCAGGACGATGACCAGATTGACGACGATCGCCAACACGGGATGTTTGATGAAGACGTCGGTAAAGGAACGCATCTGCATGATCCTTCTTTTCTCCGGTGGTCGGTTCAGTGAAGACTGACTGCGTGCTGCGGTTGAACCTGTTGAACACCGTCGCCTGCAATTGACACGAGCGCTGCCTCGCGGAGCTTAAACGATCCGGAGGCCGCGACCTGCTCGCCGGCCGTAAGTCCCGCGTGAATGACTACCTCGTCGCCCAACATGGCGCCGCTCTGAACCTGCTGAACGTGCGCCCGGGCATGGCCATCTTTGTCGTGCACGATGACAAACACCTGGTCCCCACCCGGCCCCTTGCGCAGGGCGCTCACGGGAATTGCGACCGCCTTTCTGGCGACGCCGACCGGCACACGCACACGCACGGAGGAGCCCGGAGCAGGCGCATTGGCGCCATCGATCCTCGCCCGCACCACCGCATTGCGGGTAGCCGGGTCGATGCGTGCATCGAGCGCAATAATTTTGGCCGTGACGGGAGTCGCCGCGCCCGCAAATACCTCGACCCATTCGCCCTCTCGTAAATCAGCGGCAACCTGTTGGGCCACGGTAAAGTCCACATGGGCCGCATGGTCGATTCCTTGAAGCGTCGTCAACAGAGTCCCTTCATTCAGATACTGGCCTGGATGCACATCGGCGATGCCGACGCGCGAACGAAATGGCGCGCGTATCGTCTTGCGGGCGATGATCGCCTTGGTGCGAGCGATTTGCGCTCGGGCCACGTCCAAGTCCGCACGCGCCCGGTCCACCTCTTCCTGCGTTGTGGCCATCTCATGGTTGAGGTTCTGTCTCCGATCGAGCACCGTCTTGGCCAGAGCGGCCTGCGCCTCCTGAGCTTTCAGCTCTGCCTCTTCCACGGATACGTCAAGCGCCACCAGCACCGTGCCGGCTTCGACAATCTGTCCAGGGGTCAGGTGCACCTCGCGCACGGTACCGGCCAATTCGTTCTGCAACGTGATGGAACGCAACGCCAACACGGTGCCAATGGAGGTCGTGGTTGATCTATGCTCGATCTGTTTTGCGACCGCCACCGTCACCGTCTCCATGGGCTCAGGTTGATTCGCCGAGGCCGCTTGTCCCTCCTGAATGGCGTCATACTTCCAGGCCGCCAGGCCGACACCTGCCAGGAGTACCATTGCCGGGAGCACAACCGATCCAATCCGGTATTGCCGACGCTTCATGGAAAGAACCTCCGTGGTTGTGAAGAAAACCGTCGCCATCACGTTCGCATCTATTGCCGTTAGGTACAGCAACGTTCGTTCCAAACTGCGCCCAACTGCTGTTCATCTAACTATCGACAGAAGTTGGAGAAATTTGGCAGGAGATCCGCACGGCCGGCCAAGTGCCGTAAAGGATTCGCCGCCTAATCGGCAGGGTGCCGATGGGTCGGCATGGAAAGGCGAGCGGTCATGTCACGGATGCAGTCTGCTGGCGGGCCGGGGGTAGAAAGGCTGCCATCGGGAGGATGTTGTACCGCCTTCTGAGTTCGTCGACCTGCTCGGCCATGACCGGCCAGTAGTCCCACCCGCTGTTCAGGTCAACTGTCATCGCCGCGCCTCTCCGAATTGCAACCATGGCCTTCACCGGATCGAAAAATCCCGTTCTCGCCGCGGTGATGGGAGTGAGACGGATGCCCACATGAAACTGCAAGAGCACAAAGAAGACGAACGTCCAGGGGTCGCGCCGTTGGAAGCCGGCGCTGAAGCAGGCGACCTGCACTTCTTCATCAGGCGTCGTTCCATATCCGGACAGGACATGCGCGCAATCATGGAATAGGACTTGTTCTGCTGCCCCCCCTTTCTCTCCGGGGAGAGGAAAGCCGTTTTTGCGGCAGTACTCCCAGTAGGAGCGACCCAGCGATCCTGGGGGATAGTGCTCCAACGCTTGATAACGGCGAGCCAGCGCAGCATCTTCATAGCGCCCCAGCATCCCGCGCACGAATGTGAAGAGGCCTCGCAGGCGCTCCTCTTGCCAGATTTCATTCACTTTCTCTCTGAGCCAGAACCTCCGGGCCAGATCCAAACGAAGCCGCAGCATCTCACCCTTGAGAAGGTACCGAAGGTCTTGCACTTCTGGAGCGTTGA
>DATIGH010000064.1:0-2788 GCA_035454845.1 Nitrospira sp. | reverse complement strand
CATCATTTCCGACGCGAATTGAGCGGGAGCGGACGAGGCTTGTCGTCATACCCGCATCCATGGCTGTTGCCGGACTACTGGGAGTTCCCCACGGTCTCTATGGGGCTTGGCCCCATCATGTCGATCTACCAGGCTCGCTTCAACCGCTATCTCCATGACCGAGGCCTCAAGGATACGAGCCAGCAACGCGTGTGGGCATTTGTCGGTGACGGTGAAACCGACGAGCCCGAAAGTCTCGGCGCGCTCACGTTGGCCTCCCGGGAGCGGCTCGACAATCTCCTCTGGGTGGTCAACTGTAACCTCCAGCGCCTCGACGGCCCTGTGCGGGGCAACGGCAAGATCATCCAGGAACTGGAAGCCATCTTCCGGGGCGCCGGTTGGAACGTCATCAAGGTCATCTGGGGGAGCGACTGGGACCCGTTGCTCGCCAAAGACGACGAGGGTCTGTTGGTGAAACGGATGGGCGACGTCGTCGATGGCTGGTATCAAAAGTACACGGTGGAAGGCGGCGCCTTCGCGCGAAAGCATTTCTTCGGTGCGGATCCCCGCTTGCTCAAAATGGTGGAGACCTACTCGGATGAGCAGATTCACAAAATGCTCCGCGGCGGCCACGATCCACGCAAGGTGTATGCCGCCTACAAAGCCGCCGTCGAGCACAAAGGCCAACCCACTGTGATCCTCGCTAAAACAATCAAAGGCTATGGATTGGGTGAGGCGGGTGAAGGGCGCAATATCACGCATCAACAGAAGAAAATGAACGAGCACGAACTGCGGGAATTTCGCACGCGTTTCGGCGTCCCGGTCTCGGACGACCAGCTCGGATCGACCCCGTTCTTCCGCCCCCCGGCGGGAAGTCCGGAATCCGCTTACCTCGCGGAACGTCTCAAGGCGATGGGTGGTTCCATTCCCGAACGGCGCGTGAAGGTCGAGTCGTTGCAGACGCCGGCACTCGAGCAGTTCAAAGAATTCCTGGAGGGCTCCGGCGATCGCGCAGTATCCACGACGATGGGATTTGCCAGGATGCTGGGGCGACTGCTGGCAATCAAGGACTTCGGAAAGCATCTCGTGCCGATCATTCCCGACGAAGCGCGGACATTCGGACTCGAGGCGCTGTTCCGACAGTATGGCATCTATTCGCACATCGGCCAGCTGTACGAACCGGTCGACAAAAGCTCACTGCTGTATTACTTCGAAGCCAAGAACGGACAAATCCTCGAAGAAGGCATTACAGAGGCCGGAGCGATGTCCTCCTACATCGCCGCCGGTACGGCCTATGCCACCCATGCCCTCAATACCATTCCCTTGTACATCTACTACTCGATGTTCGGATTTCAACGGGTCGGCGATCTCATCTGGGCGGCCTCCGACATGCGGGCGCGCGGCTTCCTGTTGGGCGCCACGGCTGGACGCACGACGCTCGAAGGCGAAGGCCTGCAGCACCAAGACGGACACAGTCATCTGTTGGCCAGTGCATTCCCGACGATTGCCGCCTACGATCCCGCCTTCATGTTTGAGCTGGCGGTCATCCTGCAGGACGGATTCAAACGCATGTACCAGGATCAAGCGGAGCTGTCGTATTACATCACGCTCTATAACGAACCCTACACGATGCCGGCCATGCCTCCGAACGTCGAACAAGGGATTCGCGAAGGCATGTACCGTTTCAAGCCGGCACCAGAACGCGCCAAGCATCGTGCACATCTCCTGGCAAGCGGTCCGCTGATCAACGAGGCACTCCGGGCGCAAGCTTTACTCTTGGAGCGCTATGGGGTGGCCGCCGATGTGTGGAGTGTGACGAGTTACAAGACCCTGCGTCTCCGGACGATGGAAACCGAACGGTGGAACATGTGGCATCCGGAAGAACCGCCGCGGATCAGTTATCTTCAACACATCGTCAAGGAGTTGGATGGGCCCTGCGTGGCCGTGAGCGATTATGTCCGCCTTGTCAGCCAGCAGATTGCTCCATGGATTCCTGGCCTCCTCGCATTAGGCACCGACGGGTTTGGTCGAAGCGACACGCGAAAAGCCCTCCGGCGATTCTTTGAAATCGATGCCGAGCATCTGGCGGTCGCAGCATTGTATACCCTGCATCAGCATGGCGCTGTCGACGCGCAGACCGTCCGGCGAGCGGTCCAGGACCTCGATGTCGGTGCAGACGAGGAAGCCCCCTGGCACCGGTAATCCCGGGTTGTCGCTGCCGAATGAGATAAGAATCATGAAAGTGGAATTGCCATTTCTCGCGGAAGGCGTCGAAGGCGGCGATGTGGTCCAGGTGCTCGTCCACGAGGGCGATCAGGTGACCGAAGGCCAAGCGCTGGTCGAACTGGAAACCGACAAGGCCACGGTCCCGGTGCCGTCCCCGTCCGCCGGGAAAGTCGCACGACTGCTCGTACGTCAGGGCGATCACCTCAAAGTGGGGCAAGCGCTGGTCGAACTGGAAGGCCACGGTGCAGAGACGCAATCCTCCAAAACCACAGCGCCTGAAAAACCCGCGGTCCCGCCTGCCCCCCAGCCGCAACGTAGCGAACAAGCGAGCCATGCTCACGCTGTACCGAAAAAAGACGCGAAGCAGGCGGAACCCGCACCGCCTCCGACCCGAGATCCATCGGCCTCCCGGGCGCCGGCGGCGGAAGCTCCTTCTTCTCAGGGGGCCACGATCCCTGCGCCTCCTTCAATCAGGCGGCTCGCGCGCGAACTCGGCGTCGATCTGATGCACGTGAAGGGTTCGGAAGCCGGCGGACGAATCACGGCGGAAGACGTCAAAGCCTATGTCCGTGAACGGACCAGA